>NZ_JBNNPF010000050.1:0-54307 GCF_050275515.1 Streptomyces sp. NPDC004126
CAGCCCAAGGCGGTCGCCGGCCGCTGAGATTCGAGGAGCGCGTAGCGATCTGACGCGCGAGTCGGCTTCCCGCAGCGCTCTGATCAACCTCTGGTGCGGGTATCAGCCCAGGGCGGTCGGCGGACGCTGAGATGTGAGGAGCACGTAGCGATCTGTCGCGCCTGGGGGGCTCCGCAGGTCGCTTTGATCAACCTCTCGTGCGGGTTGCCGCGCCCCTGGCCCGGAAACTGGACATCTGAGGGCCCGGATGCCCGGCGGGCCGGCGCCCGGTCCCTCGCCCATCGCTGACGGACCCGTCCCTCCTCCATGGACCGTGCCGTTTCTTTGGGGGTTTCCCGGCAGTCTTTCGGCTTTCCGGTTCGGGTCGGTCGGTCAAGGGTGGAGCGAAGCGACATCGCGTAGCGACGCGACGAAGGAGCGCCCTTGAGGGACCGGCCCGAACCGGAAGGACGATGGGACTGACGGGAAACCCCCAGGCTTCTCTGATCCGGTCCGTGGGGATACCGCCCCCCGGCCCCCGGCCCGCAGACGAGGGGGCGGGTGGGCAGCCACCGCCCCACCCCACGGGGTCGAGGGGGAGATAGCGGGCCCGCGCTTCGTGCCGTCGGGGGGCGAGGGGAGGCAGCGCGGCGGCGCCGCGCCCCGCGCCCGACTAGCGGCAGCCGCAGCTGCGGCGGATCACCAGGGCCGACGGGAACTGCTTCAGGCGTTCGCGGCGGGAGCCGGCCACGCGGAGGGCGTCGTCCAGGACGAGGTCCACCGCCGCGCGGGCCATCGCCGGGCGGTCCGAGGCGATCGTCGTCAGCGGCGGGTCCGTCAGGGCCGCCTCCTTGACGTCGTCGAAGCCGGCCACCGCCAGCTGCTCGGGGACGTCGATGCGCAGCTCGCGCGCCGCGCGGAGCACGCCGATGGCCTGGTCGTCCGTCGCGCAGAAGACCGCCGTGGGCCGGTCCGGGCGGGCCAGGACCTCCAGGGCGACCCGGTAGGCGTCGTAGCGGTTGTACGGGGCCTCGATGAGCCGGCCCTCGACCGACCGGCCGGCCTCCAGCATGGCCCGGCGCCAGCCCTCGACGTGGTCGGCGACCGGGTCGCCGACCGAGGGGGTGTTCTCGATGCCGCCGATGCAGGCGACGTACTCGTGTCCGTGCTCCAGCAGGTGCCGCGTGGCGAGCTGCGCGCCGCCGATGTCGTCCGTGACGACCGCGACGTCGTCGATGGCCTCCGGGCGCTCGTGCAGCAGCACCACCCGCGCGTCCCACGCGTCGATCTCCGAGGCGGCGCGCTCGCTCATGCCCTGGCTGACCAGGATCAGCCCCGACACCCGCATCCCGAGGAAGGCGCGGAGGTAGTGGACCTCGCGCTCGTCCCGGTAGTCGGAGTTGCCGACCAGGACCATCTTTCCGCGTTCGGCGGCGGCCTGCTCGACCGCGTGCGCCATCTCCGCGAAGAACGGCTGGCGGGCGTCGGGGACGATCATGCCTATGAGGTCGGTGCGGCGTGACGCCATGGCCTGGGCCACGCGGTCGGGCCGGTACCCCAGCTCCTTGATCGCGGCGAGTACACGCTCGCGCGTGGCCGGGGCGACCGGCCGGGGTCCGTTGTTGATGACGTAGCTCACGACGGCGGTAGAAGTACCCGCAAGTCGCGCTACGTCATCCCGCGTCACCTTGGCCACGCGCGGAAGTCTACGCGGGGTGACCTACCTCTGGGCAGGGTGTTTGGCCGACTGGATGGTCACAGGAGCTTCCTCCGAACGGGCTACGGGTCCTCCCGTACGGTCCGCGGCCTGCGCCGCGGCCTTTCCGGGGGCCTGCTTGGCGGCGGCTTCGGCGGCCGCGCGCTCCACCTTTTCCGGGGTGACGAAGCGGTAGCCGACGTTGCGCACGGTGCCGATCAGGGACTCGTGCTCGGGGCCGAGCTTGGCCCGCAGGCGCCGTACGTGGACGTCGACCGTCCGGGTGCCGCCGAAGTAGTCGTAGCCCCAGACCTCCTGCAGCAGCTGGGCGCGGGTGAAGACCCGGCCGGGGTGCTGGGCGAGGTACTTGAGCAGCTCGAACTCCTTGAAGGTGAGGTCGAGGACCCGGCCCTTCAGCTTCGCGCTGTACGTCGCCTCGTCGACCGACAGGTCGCCGTTGCGGATCTCCATGGGGGAGTCGTCCGAGCCCAGCTGCTGGCGGCCGGTGGCCAGCCGCAGCCGTGCCTCGACCTCGGCGGGGCCGGCGGTGTCGAGGAGTACGTCGTCGATGCCCCAGTCGGCGGTGACGGCGGCGAGGCCGCCCTCCGTCACGACGAGGATCAGGGGGCAGCCGGGTCCGGTGGACCGCAGCAGCTGGCACAGCGACCGCACCTGCGGCAGGTCGCGGCGGCCGTCGACGAGGATGACGTCGGCGCCGGGGGTGTCCACCAGGGCCGGTCCCTCGGCGGGGGCCACCCGGACGTTGTGCAGCAGCAGGCCGAGCGCGGGCAGCACCTCGGTCGACGGCTGAAGGGCATTGGTCAACAGGAGGAGAGAGCTCATGCCCGGCCACCTGCCCGGTTCGGGCGGCCGTGCTCCTGTTTGCTTCGCTGGTCCATCACGTCGGTTCCTCCTCGGTCCCGTCGAGGACGTGCGTGGTACGGCTTCGTACGACTTGCCTGGCATGCCGTCCGGCCCCCGCGCCCTGGGGTCCGGATGGATACCACTGTTCTCGGTCCGTTCAACGTGCTGAAAGCACAAAAGGACCCGGGGGCTACGTTGCCCGGATCCTCTACGCCGCCAGAATAGCCCACCGGCCCTTTCGGGGCCGAGGGCTGCCGTGCACCGCATTCTGTGGTTCGCGCCACGCCTTCCTCCTGCGTATGCCCTGGTTTCGCCGGATCGAGCGGTCCGCCGACCGGTCCTGCGGGGCCTCGGGGCGCACGGACGGCGCGCTGAGGCACGCCGGGGTGACGGGCCGGAGGGGTCATCATGGAGGCCGACGGTAGAGAGCCGACGGAGCCGACCACGGGACCGCCCGGTCGGCCGAGCGATAGGAGCTGCAGTGGCAACCGGAACCATCCGCTACTGGGCGGCGGCGAAAGCCGCGGCCGAGACGGCGGAGGAGCCGTACTCGGCGCGCACACTGGCCGAGGCGCTCGACGCCGTGCGGGACCGCCATCCGGGGGAACTGACCCGGGTCCTGCAGCGCTGCTCCTTCCTCGTGAACGACGAGCCCGTGGGCAAGCGCCCGCACGATGCCGTCCTGCTGACCGAGGGGGGCACCGTCGAGGTGCTCCCGCCGTTCGCGGGCGGGTGAGCGGATACCGATGAGCACTCCCGAAGAGCAGCAGCGGCAGCAGCGGCAGGCCGCCGAACAGGACCCGTACGCCACCCAGACCTGGCAGTCCGACACCTGGGAGACCGGGTACCAGCCGGTCCAGCCGCCGCTGGGCTCGGTGCCCGGGCAGCCGGCCGCCCCGGCGCCGCAGGCCCCGCAGGGGCAGTGGGGGCAGACCGGCGGCGGCGTGCCGTGGCCGGACGCCACCGGGGGCGGCGGGACGGCGTACCCGCAGTCGGCGCCGGCCCAGCAGCAGCCCGCAGCGCCCGAGGGCTGGTTCCGCGACGAGCAGCCGCAGCCCCAGCCGCAGCCCCAGCCCCAGCCGCAGGCTCCCGCGCACGGCGGCTGGTCCGCCGACGCGGCCGCGCAGACGGCGTACCTGCCGCCCGTGCCGGCCCAGCAGGCTCCGCAGCCGCAGCAGCAGTCCGCCGTGCCCGACGGATGGTTCCGGGACGAGCCGGCGCAGGCTCCGCAGCCGCAGGCTCCGGCCGTGGCGTGGCCGGACGCCACCGGGGGCGGAGGTGTGGCTTCCGCCGCCGCTGCCGCCGAGACGGCGTACCTGCCGCCCGTGCGGGAGCCCGCCGGAGCCGCCGAGCAGACCGCCTACCTGCCGCCGGTGCGGGAGCCCGCCGGGGCGGCCGAGCAGACGGCGTACCTGCCGCCCGTGCCGGCCCAGCAGCAGCCCGCCGCGCCCGAGGGCTGGTTCCGGGACGAGCCGGCGCAGGCTCCGCAGCCGCAGGCTCCGGCCGTGCCGTGGCCGGACGCCACCGGGGGCGGCGGTGCGGCTTCCGCCGCTGCTGCCGAGACGGCGTACCTGCCGCCCGTGCGGGAGCCCGCCGGGGCCGCGGAGCAGACCGCGTACCTGCCGCCGGTGCGGCCCCAGGACCCGGCGCACGACGCCTGGGCCGCGGACGCCTCCGCCGCCGCGCAGACGGCGTACCTGCCGCCCGTGCGGGAGCCCGCCGAGGGCCCCGGGGCGGCCGCCGAGCAGACCGCGTACCTGCCGCCGGTCCCGTCGGAGCCGCAGCCGCAGGCCCAGGCGCCGCAGGCCGCCGTGCCCGGTTCGTCCGGCGAGTACTCGCCGCCGACCCTCGGCGGCAACACCCTGCGCGCCGTCGACCCCGCGCAGGCCCGTGCCGAGGGCCGGTCGCCGATCATCGACCCCGGTCCGCAGTCGGCGATACTGACCGCCGCGCTCGGCCTGCTGACGGCCGGTGCCGCCGCGGTCGGCCAGTGGGCGCTGCTGGTCCCGCTGATCGCCCTCCAGGGGCTCACCGCGGCCGGCTGGTTCCGCCTCAACGGCATGTGGCCGGCCCGCCAGGGCATCGTCCTGGCCTTCGCCGGGGCCCTCGTCGCCGACGGCGCGGTGCTCGCGCTGGACCGCACGTACGCCCCCGGCGCGGTCATCGGCACGCTCGGGGCCTGGGTGCTGCTGACGCTGGTGCTCCAGCTGCGCAGCCACGCGGACCCCGACGAGCGGATGTACGGGCTGATGGCCTCGGTGGCCTCGGCCGCGCTGGCCATCGTCTGCACGGGCTTCCTCGCCGCGGACTGGGAGCCGGTGACCACCGGTGCCGTCGCCGTGGCCGTCGCGGTGTTCGCGCGGGCGCTGCCGCTGCCCACGCCGGCCTCCGTCGGCGTCTCGCTGGCCGCCGCGGCCGGTGCGGGCATCGCGGTCGGCGGGCTGACCGGGCTGGGCGCCGGCGGGGCGCTGGTGGGCCTCGCGGCCGGGGTGTGCGCCCTGATCGGGCTGCGCGTGGCCGCGTACGACTACCCGTCGAAGTTCGTCCACATGACGGCCGGTGTCGCGCTGCCGCTGGCCGCCGCGGCCCCCGTCGTCTACCTGATGGGCCGGGTGGTCGGCTGACGCCCTCCGGCAGCCCCCGGCAGCCCCGGACAGCCCCGGGGCAGCCGCGCCGCTGACACCGCCCTCACCGCCGATCATGGTCCACTAGAACGTACGTACCGACTAGTTGGGGGAGGGGCACGTGCGTTTCATACGTGTCGTGGTGATCATCGGCGTGGTGCTGGGAGGGCTGTTCGTGGGCGTCGACCGCTGGGCGGTCGGCTATGCCGAGGACCGGCTGGCCGAGCAGGTCCGGTCCCGGCAGGGCCTCGCGGGCAGCGCCGAGGTGGAGATCCACGGCTTCCCCTTCCTGACGCAGGCGCTCAGCCGCGACCTGGAGCAGGTGGACCTGAAGCTCGACGGCGTCGACGTCACCGCCGACGGCCGCAAGACGCGGCTGTCGGAGCTCAAGGCCTCGTTCCACGAGGTGAAGCTGAACGAGGGCTACAACGGCGGTACGGCCAAGCGGGCCGAGGGCTCCGCGCAGATCTCGTACGAGGACCTCACCAAGGCCTCCCAGAACGGCGTGGTCCTCACCTACGGCGGGGCGCCGAACAAGGTGAAGGTCACCGCGACCCTGGACTTCCTGGGCAAGACCATGACCCGCAGCGTGGTGTCCACCGTCGCCCTCGTCGACGCGGGCGGTTCCAAGGTCGTCCGGGTCCGCGCGGACGCCGTCCCGGGCGAGGGCATCCCGGGAATCGAGAGCGCGGTGCGCAAGCGGACCGACTTCGACCGGCGCATCGACGACGGCCTGCCGGCCGGGCTCAAGCTCGCTTCGCTGACCTCGGACGAGTCCGGCGTGCACCTGGCCCTGAGCGGTTCGGACGTGTCCCTGGCCGGATCGTGAGACGGAGCGGTCCGATCCGCAGAAGGACGGGCCGCCCCACCAGCCCCGGAAGGCCGCGACGAGGCCGTCCGGGGCTTTCTCGTCCCGAAATACGGACGATCCTGTCTCGACATATGACACGCCGGTGACAGGGTGGCCGGTTCGTCCCTACGATCCATGGCTATGAAGCATCAGCAGGCGGACCTCACGAAGCGGCGGGCAGTGGACCTGTGTCGCGTCGCCGCCATGCTCTGTCGCTCCATGTGAGGTGTGAGCCTTCCGCTCCGCCGGCCGGACCGACGGCCCTTCATCCGCGTGACCGCACCGCCGCGCACCAGCCTCCTGCCCCCTGACGCCTCCCCGCGCAGGGTCCGAGAGCCGCACCCGGAACGGCACGCACCAGCACAGCCCGCTTCGCAGCAGCCCCAGCACAGCCCCGCCGCAACTGCCCCGGAGGAGAACACCATGAGCCGCAGCGACGTCCTCGTAGACGCCGACTGGGTCGAAGCCCACCTGAACGACGCCAACGTCGTGATCGTCGAGGTGGACGAGGACACGTCCGCGTACGACAAGAACCACATCACCAACGCCGTCCGGATCGACTGGAAGCAGGACCTCCAGGACCCGGTCCGCCGCGACTTCGTGGACCAGGAGGGCTTCGAGAAGCTCCTCTCCGCCAAGGGCATCTCCAACGACGACACCGTCGTCCTCTACGGCGGCAACAACAACTGGTTCGCGTCCTACGCCTACTGGTACTTCAAGCTCTACGGCCACCAGGACGTCAAGCTCCTCGACGGCGGCCGCAAGAAGTGGGAGCTCGACTCCCGCGACCTGGTCGACGGCAAGGACGTCCCGAACCGCCCGGCCACCGAGTACAAGGCCAAGGCCCAGGACACCTCGATCCGCGCCTTCCGCGACGACGTCGTGTCCGCGATCGGCTCCCTGAACCTGGTCGACGTCCGCTCGCCCGACGAGTTCTCGGGCAAGCTGCTCGCCCCGGCGCACCTGCCGCAGGAGCAGTCGCAGCGTCCCGGCCACGTGCCGAGCGCCCGCAACATCCCGTGGTCGAAGAACGCCAACGACGACGGCACCTTCAAGTCCGACGAGGAGCTGACCGCCCTCTACGAGGCCGAGCAGGTGGACCTGGCGAAGGACACCATCGCCTACTGCCGCATCGGCGAGCGCTCCGCGCTCACGTGGTTCGTGCTGCACGAGCTCCTGGGCCAGGAGAACGTCAAGAACTACGACGGCTCCTGGACCGAGTACGGCTCGCTGGTCGGCGTGCCGATCGAGCTCGGCCCCAACAAGTAATCCCGGCGGCGGGGCGGGCACGCGACGTCCGCCCCTCGTAGCGGCAGAACCTCTCTAGGACAGGACAGAGAACATGTGTGGAGCACAGATCGGCGGGCCCGACCTCGCGACGCTGAAGCCCGGTGAGACCGCGATCCAGGGCCAGGTGACCAAGGACGGCGAGCCCATCAGCGGCTACGTCCGCCTGCTGGACTCGACCGGCGAGTTCACCGCCGAGGTCCCCACCTCCGCGACGGGCCAGTTCCGCTTCTACGCGGCCCCCGGCTCCTGGACCCTGCGGGCGCTGGTCCCGGGTGCCCAGGCCGACCGTGCCGTGGCCGTCGCCGAGGCCGGCGGCGTGACGGACGTCGCCATCGCGGTCTGACGCACGACCGCACCGCTGTACCGGCCGAAGGGCCGCACCCCCGGGGGTTGGACGCCACTGGAACGGGGTGCGGCCCTTCGCGCCGTCCGCCCGCGGACCTACGCTGGAGGCATGTACGCGCGGCGCCGACGCGCCTATTTCTGGCTCATGGGCGGATGCCTGTTCCTCTTCGTCTCCGCCTGGTCCTTCGTGCGCCTCTTCTCGGTCGAAGCGGCGGTCGCGCTGTGCGTGGTCGCCATGGTCATTCCGCCGGTCGCCGCGATGGTGGCGAACCGGCGGGGGCCGGACGACCGCTGGTGGGACGACCCCTCGGGTGATCCGAAATCGGACGAGTGGTGGGACGAACTGGATGGAAAGCGGCATCCGGAAGACTGAATGCCGCCTATATAAAAGCGTAATAAAGATGCGTACAACGGCTCCCCGCCCCAGGGTGTCTTGGATGTGCGCGGGCGAACGATCCCGCGGCTCCAGTCCTGTGGGGGGACCCCGCCTTGGAAAACGAAATCCAGGAATCGGGTACTCCGGAAATTCCGCCGGTTGACCCGGCAATTCCGGACGTAACCGTTCCGGCCCGTGCACCGCGCCGCCGCGGCCGTACGACGCTGCTGATCGCCGCCGCCCTCGTCCTGGGCGCGGTCGCCGGCACCGTCACCGGCTACGCCGTCCAGTACCAGCGCCCGCCCACGGCCCTGCCGCCGCTGGCACAGCAGAAGCTGGACGCGCCGAAGGCGCTGGCGCCGGACGACGCGACGACGGTCAAGTCGATCAACGCCAACCGCTGGCACAAGACGGACGGCGACCTCAGCGAGCTCCTGATCGAGGCGCCGGCCGGAGCGAAGGTCGAGGCCGAGGGCTACGACACCCTCGACTCCTTCTCGACCACCTTCGAGAACCCGGACTTCGCCCTGCGCGGCAACGTGAAGGACGGCTTCCGGCGCCTCGCCACGCGGGTGTGGACGGAGGGCGACGTCCTGGTCGAGGTCCGGCTCGTACAGTTCCGCGACTTCGCCGGAGCGGACGGCTACCAGAAGGACCAGGCCTCTTACATGCCCGAGAAGAGGTACGCGGGCAATGACGGCGTGGCCGTCCCCGGCGTCCCCGCGGAGCTCGGACACGTCTGGGTGGCCTCGGAGGCCCATACGGAGCCCGGGTACATGCCGGTGCGCGAAGGGCGGGCCATCGTCCGCCGGGGCGACGTCGTCATGGACATCTACTACTTCGACAAGCGCGGCCGCGCGATCTCCGAGGGCGACGTCCTCGACCTGGCCAAGCGACAGCTGGAGCGACTGTGACCGAGCCCCAGACCGAGCCCCAGACCGAGCCGCAGACCGAGCCGCAGGCCGAGGCGCAGGCTGCGCCCCCGGCCGAGCCCCCGGCCGAGGCGCAGGCCGCGCCCCGGGCGGACCGCCGCAAGAAGGCGCCGTTCATCGCCGCGGGTGTGGCCGTCGTCCTCCTCGCGGGCGGCGGGGTCGGGGCGTCCTACGCCCTCGCCGGCGCCGACCGGACCGCGCCGACCGCCTACTGGGCCGCGGCCGGCCAGGAGCTGCCCGAGGCCGCGAACGCCGCACCGGTGCCCCCGAACGACCTCTCCGGCAAGCTGCTCCCGCTTCCTCCCGAATTCACGCTCGGCCCCGACCTCGCCGGCGACGGCAACGACTTCTTCGTCTCCGGCGAGAAGGCGGTCGAGGGCTTCAAGGAGGCCCGCAAGGGACTGTCCAGCTCGCAGCGGAAGAAGCGCGACGACATGCTGGCCGACCTCAAGCTCAAGGGCCTCGCCGGCCGGAGCTACGCCGCCTCCGGCGGCGGCATGGTCGTGGAGATCCGCATCATGCAGGCCGACCCGAAGGCCCTGGGGGCGTTCTCCGAGGTCAGCAAGAAGCTGCTGGAGCTCGGCGGCGGCGACCGCGACGCGCCGACGGTGGACGGATACCCGGACGCCAAGTGCGCCCTGCTGCCCGTCGGGGACGAGAAGGACCCGCAGATCGACTCCATGTACTGCGTGGCCGTCCAGGGCGACGTACTGGTCAGCCTCCGCGCCTACGGGCCCAAGAAGCAGGGGTTCTCGAAGCTGGAGGCCACGGGCTTCCTCAAGAACCAGCTGTCCCGCCTGAAGTCCCCCGGGGAGTCCGTGTGACCGAGCAGAACACCACCACCGCCCCGGCCCCCGAGGCCCCCGCCGCCCCCGAAGCGGCGGCCCCCGCCGCGCCCGGGGAACGGCGCGTGCTGCGCGCCGCCCTGCGCTGGACCGCCGCCGTCCTCGTCTTCGCCGCCGCCGGCGCGGGGACCGCGTACGGCATCACGCAGGCCGACCGCACCGACGTCCCCGGCCTGTCCACCGAGGCGGACGGCCGCTGGACGTACCCGGCCCTGGCCAAGCCCGCCCTCCCGCCCGGCGCGGCGCTGCCCTTCGCCACGGACAACAAGGACGGCATCCACTACGCCGGCCTCACCCAGCTCCTCCTGCCCGCCCCCCTCGGCTCCACCCCCGACACCGGACTGAAGCTGGAGAAGGACTCGGCCGTCACCGTGGACACCCTCCTGGAGGAGTACGAGGGCACCGCGCGGGCGAAGATGAAGCAGGGGTTCACCGACAACGGGCTGCGCCAGATCGCCGCCCGCGGCTGGACCACCCCCGACGGCACCCGCACCCGCGTCTACCTGCTGCGCTTCCACGCCTCGGGTCTCGCGGACACCTTCACCGGCTGCGGTCCCGACATGAACCTGAACGGCGTGAACCGCGTCGAGACGGACGACGCCTGGGGCAAGGCCCGCATCGCCCAGTCGGCCCCCGACCCCACCGGCGTCACCGTCCTGGAGGAGTCCGTCCCGTTCGGCGACGAGCAGGTCCGGGCCGGGTGCGTCCAGTCGGGCGACATCCAGGCCGTGATCCTGCAGAGCCGCAAGGGCGGCGCCGCCGTCGTCCCGCTCCACCAGGCGGTGATCCTGCAGCAGCAGCTGCTGGGCTGAACCGGCGGGGGCGGCCGCTACGGCCTACCTCACACCGTGCGCCGGGCCCCGGGCCAGTAGGCTTGGGGACCGGCCCCGTCCACCCGCACCGAATCCTCCGAGGAGCACCCCGTGCTTGAGGCAGTCTTCACCTCCCTGCTGGTCCTGGTCTGCGTCGGCGTCCTCGCCTTCACCGGCCTGGCCGTCAAGAAGCTGTACCAGGGTCAGCGCTGAGCATCCGCCCAGCCGACCGCCCCGGAACCCCTCCCACAGATCGCCTGAGCAGCCAACCATGATCCAGATCCCGTCCGACCTGAACCCGGGCCTCGTCCCCCTCGCCTTCCTCCTCGGCACCTGGGAAGGCGCAGGCGTGTTCGACTTCCCCGGCGAGGAGAAGTGCAACTTCGGCCAGGAAGTCGTCTTCAGCCACGACGGCCGGGACTTCCTGGAGTACACCTCCCACACGTGGGTGCTCGACGCCGAGGGCAACAAGGTGCGCCCCCTGGAGTCCGAGTCGGGCTACTGGCGCATCGACGAGGACCGCAAGGTCGAGATCGTCATGGTCCGCGACCAGGGCGTCGTCGAGGTCTGGTACGGCGAGCTCGCCGACCAGAAGCCCCAGATCGACGTGGTCACCGACGCGGTCGCGCGTACCGCCGCGTCCGGCCCGTACAGCGGCGGCAAGCGCCTCTACGGCTACGTGAAGAGCGACCTCATGTGGGTCGGCGAGAAGGCCACCCCGGACGTCGAGCTGCGCCCGTACATGTCGGCCCAGCTCAAGAAGGTCGTCACCCCGGAGGAGATCGCCGACATGGCGCGCAACCTCCCGGAGCTCCCCGAGGACGGCATCGCCTTCTTCCGCTGAGCCGGACCGGCAGGGCACAGGCACCCGAAGGAAGGGGGCCGCGGGCTGACCGCGGTCCCCTTTCCGCGCTTACACTGGCCGGGTGGTGACCACCGACTGGAAGAGCGATCTGCGGCAGCGCGGCTACCGGCTGACACCGCAGCGCCAGCTCGTGCTCGAAGCGGTCGACGCCCTGGAGCACGCCAGCCCCGACGAGATCCTCGTGGAGGTCCGCAAGACGGCCTCCGGGGTGAACATCTCCACCGTCTACCGGACCCTGGAGCTCCTGGAGGAGCTCGGCCTGGTCTCCCACGCCCACCTCGGGCACGGAGCCCCCACCTACCACCTCGCCGACCGGCACCACCACATCCACCTCGTCTGCCGCGAGTGCACCGGCGTCATCGAGGCCGACGTGGACATCGCCGACGAGTTCACGGCGAAGCTCCGCGCCACCTTCGGCTTCGAGACCGACATGAAGCACTTCGCGATCTTCGGGCTGTGCAAGAAGTGCGCTGCGGCCAAGCGCCAGGAAGCCACTTCCTGACGCCGTCGTAGGCTGGTGGCATGACCAGCAGCCCCTTGCTCCATCTTCCCGGCGCCGTAGCGGCCGAAGGCCGTGACGAGGGCGTCGCCGCCCACTACGGAGAGCTCTACGGCGAACAGCGCGCCCTCGCCGACGGCCGCGGCTTCGTCGACCTCTCCCACCGCGGGGTCGTCACCGTCACCGGGGCGGACCGGCTGAGCTGGCTGCACCTGCTGCTCACCCAGCACGTCAGCGACCTCCCCGCCGGACAGGCCACCGAGGCGCTGATCCTCTCCGCCAACGGGCACATCGAGCACGCCCTCTACCTCGTCGACGACGGCGAGACCGTCTGGGCGCACGTCGAGCCCGGCACCCAGGAGGCCCTCCTCGGCTACCTGGAGTCGATGAAGTTCTTCTACCGCGTCGAAGTCGCCGACCGCACGGCCGACTTCGCCGTCGTCCACCTCCCGGCCGGCTCCATCGCCGAGCCCGGCAAGGAGCACGTCGTACGCGAGACCGCGCACGGCCGGGACGTCTTCCTGCCCCGCGAGCAGCTGGAGGCCTTCGCCGCCGCCCACGGCCCCGCCGCCGGGCTCCTCGCCTACGAGGCGCTGCGCGTCGAGGCGCACCGGCCGCGCGTCGGCGCCGAGACCGACCACCGCACCATCCCGCACGAGCTGGGCTGGATCGGCACCGCCGTGCACCTGCAGAAGGGCTGCTACCGGGGCCAGGAGACGGTGGCCCGCGTCCACAACCTGGGGAAGCCCCCGCGCCGCCTGGTCTTCCTGCACCTGGACGGCTCCGAGGTGCTGCTCCCGGCGCACGGGACGCCCGTACGGCTCGCCGCGGACGGGGAGGACGGCCGGCAGCTCGGCTTCGTCACCACCGCCGTCCGCCACCACGAACTCGGCCCGATCGCCCTGGCCCTGGTCAAGCGGAACGTTCCGGTCGACGCCCCGCTGCTGGCCGGGAACACGGCCGCCGCGCAGGAGGTCGTCGTAGCGCCCTGAGCGCCCCGACCGCCGCTACACGTCGATGACGATGGTGAACGGGCCGTGGTTCGTCAGCGAGACCCGCATGTCCGCGCCGAACCGGCCCGTCGCCACCGTCGCGCCCAGCGCCCGCAGCTGCGCCACGACCTCGTCGACCAGCGGCTCGGCCACCGGGCCGGGCGCGGCCGCGTTCCAGGTGGGACGGCGGCCCTTGCGGGCGTCCCCGTACAGCGTGAACTGCGAGATCACCAGCAGCGGCGCGTCCACGTCACTGCAGGACTTCTCCGCCTCCAGGATCCGCACGGACCACAGCTTCCGGGCCAGCACCGCCGCCTTCTCCGGGGTGTCGTCGTGGGTCACCCCCACCAGTACGCACAGCCCCTCGCCGACGATCTCGCCGACCGTCTCGCCCGCCACGACGACGCTCGCGCCGTCCACCCTCTGCACCACTGCTCGCATACCACCTGTGTACCAGGAGTGCACCCGTCCGGGGCCGATCGGGTGGACTGGGACTGCGTACGCACCACGGAGAGTGGCACCATGCACGCAGGCGGTGCCCCCAGCACCGGTCGAGGGGACGGATACAACGTCATGAACACTTCTGGTACCTCCGCACCTGCACCCGCGTCACCCGCTCCGGACACCCCCGCGGGCACCACGGGACGGCCTCCCGCGCAGCGCACCGGCGAGCCGCTGGGGCCGACCACCCCCGCCACCGCCCTCGGCCTGCCCGAGCTGCGCGCGCTGCGGCGCGACGCGCAGCGCGACGAGGCCGACCTGAGCTACGTACGCAGACTCCTGCAGGGCCGCATCGACATCCTGCGGGCCGAGCTGGCCCGCCGGACGGCTACCGAGGCGCCGGTGGTGGACCGGCTCTCGGAGATCCTCGCCGACGCCCCGTCGAGCCGCAGCGCCTCGGCCCGGCACGTCACCCTCGGCACCCCGCACAACGAGGAGTACCGGCTGCTGGCGGCGGAGATGCTGTCCGACGTGGAGCTGTCCGACCTGGAGGCGCGCACGGACGGGGAGCTGCACGACGCGATGGGCCGGCTGGTCCGCTACGAGCAGCAGGTCTCGCGGCGCCGGCAGCAGTTGCAGCGGATGGCCGACGACTCCAGCGCGGAGATCACGCGCCGCTACCGCGAGGGCGAGGCGCAGGTGGACGACCTGCTGGCGTAGGGCGCAGGGCGTAGGGCGCAGGGCGTAGGGCGAGGGCGGTCGCGGCCGGCGGTCGGCGGGCCGCGGGGGCGGCCGCCGGGCCGCGGAAATTGGGGCGACCGGTGCCGGGCGCGGCGGTTAGCGTGGCCGGTTATGAGCGCTGACGTGCGGCCGATCGCCGCATCCGAACTCCCCGCCTGGCTCACCACCCTGAACACGGGCTTCCTGACTCCGGGCACCCCGACCGAATCCGATGTGGCCCAGCGCGCCGCGCACACCGATCTCGCGCGCGCACAAGGGGCCTTCGACAAGGAGACCGGCCGGTGCGTGGCCACCTTCCGCTCCTTCGCCCAGGAACTGACCGTCCCCGGCGGCGCGGCCGTCGGGAGCAGTGCGATCTCGAACGTGGCCGTGCTGCCCACCCACCGCCGCCAGGGCCTGCTGACGCGGATGATGGAGGCCGAACTGGCCGCCGCGCACGCGCGCGGTGACGTCCTGTCGACCCTGATCGCCGCCGAGTACCCGATCTACGGGCGCTACGGCTACGGCGCCGCGACCGTCCACGCCGAGTGGGAGGTCGACGTCGCCCGCACCGGCCTGGACCGCAGCAGTCCGGCGCCGGTCGACGGCGGCCGGATCGACCTGGTCGACGCCGCCGAGGTGCGGCGCGTGGGCCCCGCCCTGCACGACCGGCTGCGGGCCTCACGGCACGGCATGGTCGACCGGGACGCCCGCTGGTGGAGCCTGAAGACGGGCCTGGAGCAGATGTCGCACCGCCCGTACCGGGAGAAGATGCAGGCCGTCTACCGGGACGCGGCCGGTGAGGTGGCGGGGCTGGCCGTCTACCAGGCCGACGACCACTGGACGGACGCCAAGACCCCGCTGAACACCGTGCAGGTCGTCGACTTCCTCGCGGCGACCCCGCAGGCCGAGCGGGCGCTGTGGCACTTCCTGTGCTCCATCGACTGGGTGCTGAAGGTCCGCACCGGCAACCGGGCCCCCGACGACCTGCTGCCGGAGCTGCTGCCCGACGCGCGGGCCGCCCGGCCCCTGTCGGCCGCCGACTTCCTGTGGGTGCGGGTCCTGGACGTCGTACGGGCGCTGGGCGCGCGGACGTACGAGGTGCCCGGGGTGCTCGTGCTGGAGGTCGAGGACGCGAGGGGCCCGGCGGGCGGCCGCTACCGGCTGGACGCGGGCGCCGGCACGTGTACGCGTACGGAGGAGCCGGCCGGGGTGCGGCTCGACGTGTCCGCGCTGGGGTCCCTGTACCTCGGTGACGCGTCGGCGGTGCGGCTGGCCGAGCTGGGCCGGGTCGCCGAGCTGGAGCCGGGGGCCGTGGCGCTGGCGGACGCGGTGTTCCGTACCGCGCGCCGGCCGTGGTGTCCGGACACCTTCTGAGGCCCGGAAGGGCGGTGACATGACGGACGCGGCCGTCCGGCCGGGTGCGGGCGTCGCCGGGGGCCTATCGTCGGCACCGGCAGAACCAAGAGGATTGAGCTACGTGACATCGATTGTGGAACGGCTGCGCGCGGCCGGCTGCGTCTTCGCGGAGGAGGAGGCCGACCTGCTGGTCGCGGCCGCCACCGACGACGGGCACCTGGCGGGCATGGTCGCCCGCCGGGTGGACGGCGAACCGCTGGAGCACGTCGTCGGCTGGGCGGAGTTCTGCGGACTGCGCGTGGAGGTGGGCGCGGGGGCGTTCGTGCCGCGCAGGCGCACGGAGTTCCTGGTCCAGGAGGCGGTGGAGCTGGCCCGCCCCGGTGCGGTGGTGCTGGACCTGTGCTGCGGTGTCGGCGCCCTCGGCGCGGCGGTGGCGGCCCAGGTCCCGGGCGGGGTCGAGCTGCACGCGGCCGACATCGACCCGGCGGCGCTGGCGTACGCGCGGCGCAACGTGACCCCGTACGGCGGTGCGGTGTGGGAGGGCGACCTGTACGCGGCGCTCCCCGCGGAGCTGCGGGGGCGGGTGGACGTGCTGGTGGTCAACGCCCCGTACGTGCCGACGGGGGAGATCGGGCTGATGCCGCCCGAGGCCCGCGACCACGAGCCGCTGGTGTCCCTCGACGGGGGCGCGGACGGCCTGGACGTGCACCGCCGGGTCGCGGCGGGGGCGCTGGAGTGGCTCGCGCCGGGCGGGCACCTGCTGATCGAGACCAGTGCCAGGCAGGCGCCGCTGACGGCGTCCGCGCTGACCGGGGGAGGTCTCGTGGTGCGGGCGGTCAGCTCGGAGGAGCTGTACGCGACGGTGGTCATCGGACGGGCGCCGGCTCCGGCTGCCTGAGGAAGCAAGGGGAGGGGCGGAAGTGGACGACGTCGTGGACGTGGACGTGGACGAGGCCGTGGGCGAAGGCGACAGCGGCAGCGGCAGCGATGGTGGCGGGGCTGCGCTGACGGAGCTGTTCGAGGAGCACCGCAGCCATCTGCGGGCGGTCTCCTACCGGATGCTCGGTTCGCTCAGCGAGGCCGACGACGCCGTCCAGGAGACCTGGCTGCGGCTGAACCGGACGGACGTGAGCGGGGTCGAGAACCTCGGGGGCTGGCTGACGACGGTGGTCTCGCGGATCTGCCTCAACCTGCTGCGCTCGCGCGAGGCGCGGCGCGAGGACCCGGTGGAGCGGCTGGAGACGCGGGTCCCGGACCCGCTCATCAGCCCGATGCGGCGGATCGACCCCGAGCAGGAGGTGCTGCTCGCCGACTCGGTGGGGCTGGCGCTGATGGTGGTGATGGAGTCGCTGGCTCCGGCGGAGCGGCTGGCGTTCGTCCTGCACGACATGTTCGCGGTGCCGTTCGACGAGATCGCGCCGCTGATCGAGAAGTCCGCGGCGGCGACGAGGCAGCTCGCCAGCCGGGCGCGCCGCAAGGTGCAGGGGCAGGCCCCGGCGCCCGACGCGGACCTGGCCCGTCAGCGGGAGGCGGTGGACGCGTTCTTCGCCGCCGCGCGGGACGGGGAGTTCGAGGCGTTGGTCGCGGTGCTCGACCCGGACGTGGTGCTGCGTTCCGACGGGGGTGTGGGCGGCCGGCAGACGGTGGTCTTCACCGGTGCGCGGGAAGTGGCGAGCCAGGCGGCGAGCTACCGCGCGCTCACGCCGTTCGTGCGGCCCGCGCTCATCAACGGCGCCGCCGGGGTGGTCGTCGTACCGAAGGCGAACGCGGTGGCCGTCATGGCCTTCACGGTCGTCGGAGGGAAGATCGTGGCGATCGACGTGCTGTCCGACCTGGCGCGGCTCAAGGAGCTCGACCTGTCGGCGCTGGAGGGCTGAGGCGGCGGGGCCGCCGCCCCGCCCCGGCCGTCAGATGGTCAGACGGTCAGGGCGAGGGCGACGGCCATCGGCGCGGAGTAGATCACCGGGAAGACGACGTGGGCGTAGTCCCGGGCCCGCAGGGTGACGATGACGGCGCCGATGAAGTACAGGACCAGGCCGATGCCGGCGGCGATCCCGATGGCCGGGACGACGAACCCGGCGAGGAGGCCGAGGCCGCCGGCGAGCTTGGCGGTGGCGAGCAGGTTCCACGACTTCTCGGGGACGCCGTACTGGACGAGGGGCTCGACCGTGTACTTCGAGCGGGTGTAGAGCGAGACCGCCGAGTAGATGGCGAGGACGGCGGCGATGATCGTGAAGACGGTGGCGGTGGTGGACATCGGGGGCTCCTTCGGGGCGGTCTCGCTTGCTGCGACATCCCTTTGACCCGCCGCGCCGCGCGGATGTGACAGCCCGCCGGAATTTCTTTCCGGCGGGCTGTTCGGGGTCAGGCTCCGGCGGGAACGGCTGTCCTGCCGAGGAGTTCGGAGACGCGCATGAAGCCGTCGCCGCCGTGGCCGTGGGCGATGGCCCGCTGGGCCAGGCCCTCGGTCGCGCGCATCAGGGCCGCTTCGATGCCGTGTGCCTCGGAGGCGTGGATGATGTGGGCCATGGACGAGGCTCCGGAGGTCAGCGGGTTGAGCCGACCGGAGTAGCTGCCGCTGTCCACGTCGGCGGCGAACTCCTCGAAGAGCGGCGGCAGGATCGCGGCGATCCCCTGGGCGAACGGGGTCAGTTCGCGGGCGCTGACGCCCTCGGCCTTCGCGACCGCCAGGGCGTGGGCGTAGCCGGACATGGAGGTCCAGAAGACGTCCAGCAGGGCGATGTCGTACGCGGCCGCGCGGCCGATGTCCTCCCCGAGGTGGGTGTGGGTGCCGCCGAGGAGGTCGAGGACCGGCCGGTGTTCGCGGTAGAGGTCCTCGGGGCCGCTGTGGATGAACACCGCGTCCGGGGTGCCGATGGTGGGGGTCGGGGTCATGATGGCGCCGTCGAGGTAGCGGATGCCGTGGCCGGCGGCCCAGGCGCCGGTGTCGCGGGCCCGGGCGGGGGTGTCGGCGGTCAGGTTGACGAGGGTGCGGCCCTTCAGGGCGGCGGTGACGGCGTCGGGCCGCAGGATCGCGTCGGCGGCGTCGTAGTTGACCACGCAGACCACGGTCAGCGCGCTGGCGGCGACCGCCTCCTGTGCCGAGGCGGCGGCGACGGCACCGCGTGCGACGAGGTCCTGGTCGCGGCCGGGGGTGCGGTTCCAGACGGTGGTGCGCACCCCGGCGTCGAGGAGGGCGCCGGCCAGGGCCCGGCCCATCGGCCCGAGCCCGAGCACGGTGACGGTGGGCTGCTGCGTGGTCGTGGACGTGGAGGTGGACGTGGACATGGAAACTCAACTCCCGTGAAAACATGGCTGATACGAGATACGAGATGCGAGACGCGAGAAGCGATCGGCAGGAGGGGGACGGCGGGATGACGCGAAGGCGCGCACAGGATCCGAACGTCTGCGGGGTCACCGCCGCGATGGCGGTGATCGAGGGGAAGTGGAAGACGTCCCTGCTCTGGATGCTGGAGGACGGTCCCCAGCGTCCGGGTGAGCTGCGGCGCCGGATGCCGGGCCTCAGTGAGAAGGTGCTGACGCAGGCGCTCCGCGAGATGGAGGCCGACGAGATCGTGCACCGGGAGGTGCACGACGTACTGCCGTTGAAGACCGAGTACTCCCTGACCGACTTCGGCCGGGCACTCGCGGAGGCGGTGGCGCCGCTGTCCGACTGGGGCCACCGGCGGCTGGACCGCATGGCGGAGTCCCGCCGCGCGGCTTCCTGAACCCTTCCGCTCCCTTCCTCCCGGCCGCTGGATCAAGCTTCGCCGGGCGGCGGCCGCCCGCCAAGTACCCACAAAAAGGTGGGTACCCGGGGGTGGCGGGGCTAGCCGAGGAGGAGCGGCACCCGCGCGCCCAGCTCCCCGGGCCCCGCGAGCGCGGCCTGCTCGCCCGGGGTCGGGGCGCGCCGGCCGGTGCCGACCAGCAGCGCGTCCTCGTCGGAGAACCCCGCCGGGAACGCGGCCCCGGCGATCCGCTCCAGCAGCGCCCGGGCCCCGGCGAGGGCCTCGGCGGGCGGCCGCGGCGCGTGCGGGAGGTGCGCGACCAGGTCGAGGTGGTGCAGCGTCCACTCCAGGACGTACGCGGACAGGTAGTCGCCGGCGGTGAGCACCTGGCCGCGGGTTCCGACGTGGGTGGCGGGGTCCGCGAGGACGCCGGCGCGTCCGGCGGCGGAGCCGACGTCGTCGAGGTGGAACGTGAGCAGCCGGGGTTCCCCGTAGGCGGCGGCCAGCCGCACGGTCAGCGCGTCGAGCGGGTCCTCCCCGTCGGGGGCGGCGCCGACCTCCCAGTAGGTGGCCGCGTCCCGGGTGGGTTCGGCGTCGGAGGGCGTGGCGAGGGTGATCAGCACGTCCTGGGCGTCGATGACCAGATGGCACACCAGGTCCCGCACGAGCCACCCCCGACAGCCGGACGGCCGCCCGAAGTCCTCGTCGGCCAGCCCGCCGACCACCGCGCGCAGCGCCGCCCACGACACCGAGAAGAGGTCCACCCCCGCAAGCTAGCACCGGGCGGGCCGGGGTGGTTGCGTCGTTCGGTGAGCGCGTTGCTCACGCCTGCCGTTGTGCGCGAGCGTGCCGAGGAACGACGGCCCCGCCCATGACCGCCGCGGTGGTCAATGGGGCAGCCCAGCCAGCGCAACCGGGCCTGCCCGGCGCCGTATGAAGCGCACGCCTCGTCAGCTGCGGAGGGACTGGTGCCGACATGCCTCGGTTGCCTGGTCACGAACGTACGGGTCAGCGTCTGCTGCCAGCTGGTCGAGCACGGCCGAGGTCGCGGGGTCTGCGGGTTCCGGAGCGGGAAAGCGGCCCAAGGCGATTGCGACCCAGGCTCGAACGCGGGGGTTGCCGTCGTTCGCGAGCAAGCGGATCTTCGGGAGGGTTCCGGGTTGCCGAAGGAAGCCGAGAGAGCTGAGAGCGGAGGTGCGCACCTGCGGGGAAGGGTCGTCCAGCAAGTCCACCAGCAGGTCGATGGCCGCCGGCTGCGTCCCGTGGCTGGCGAGCGTGCCCACAACCGCGCTTCGTATGCCTTCGTCCGGGTCCTGCACGGCGTCGGCAAGCAGGTCGAGATCGGCGGGTGCGGGGACGAAGCCGAGCAGCCAGAGCGCCGCCCTGCGGAGGTCTTCGTCGTTGCCGACGGCGTATGGCAGGAGGATTTCGCGCGCGGAGGCCGGGTCTTCCTGCGCGAGTACATGGAGCGTCGTCGACAGAGAGTCCTGGTCGTCACCAAGATCGCGGGAGTAGGCCCGCAACAGGGCAGCCAGGGACGTGCGGCCGGCGGTCTCGGCCAGAATCCGGGCGAGCACATGACGGGCGTACCAGTTGCCCGCCTTCACGGCTGCCGCGAGGTGCTGTTCCAGGTGCGGAACCAGTTCCCGTCGACGGGCGGCTATGAGCTCCTCTTCGATGTCTGCGAGCTCGTCGAGGTCGCAGTCCGGATCCGTGAGTCCGGCCGCCAGTTCGTCGAGGCGCAGGGTGAGATCCTCGGCTGCCCGTTGGTCTTTCAATCCGTTCCCCCTGGATGCTTCAGACCGCACAGGAGGGCCTGCCCCTGCGGGCCTCCCGCTGTGGTGCAGGCTCGTGGAACGGATTGTCCAACAGGCGTCTGACAGCGGCGTTCGGTGCAGCCGGCTCGCTCAGCCGCTGGGAACCAGTCGCAGTGCGAGCTCTTGCTAGCAAGCGCTTGCAATAGTTAGCACGGTGGGGCAGGATCGGGGCATGGCATCGCTCAACGTCGGAAACCTCGGCGAATACCTCCGCGAGCAGCGGCGGCAGGCCCAGCTCTCGCTGCGGCAGCTGGCCGACGCGGCGGGGGTGTCGAATCCGTACCTGAGCCAGATCGAGCGCGGGCTGCGCAAGCCGAGCGCGGACATCCTCCAGCAGCTGGCCAAGGCGCTGCGGATCTCCGCCGAGACGCTGTACGTGCAGGCCGGGATCCTCGACGAGCGGGACCGGGACGAGGTGGAGACGCGGGCCGTCATCCTCTCCGACCCGTCGATCAACGAGCGGCAGAAGCAGGTGCTGCTCCAGATCTACGACGCGTTCCGCAAGGAGAACGCGCTGGAGGCCGACGAGGCTCCCGGCGAGGACGCGGCCGGCGGCGCCGACAGCGCCGGCGACGACGTCGCGATGCCCCCTACGAATTGACTGTGATCCGGGAGGACGCACATGGCCATCGCCGATGACCTGAAGAAGACCCTCACCGACCCCACCCCCCTCTACTTCGCCGCCGGCACGGCCGACCTCGCCGTCCAGCAGGCCAAGAAGGTGCCCGCGCTCATCGAGCAGCTGCGCGCCGATGCCCCCGCGCGCATCGAGGCCGTGAAGAACACCGACCCGAAGGCCGTGCAGGAGGCCGTCACCGCCAAGGTCACCGAGGTCCTCGGCTCGATCGACCCGAAGAAGCTCGGCGAGACCGCCCAGGACCTCGCGCTGCGCGGCGTCGGCGTGGCCGCCGAGTACGCCGTCCGGGCCAAGGAGACCTACGACAAGGTCGCCGAGCACGGCGAGCAGACCGTACGGGCCTGGCGCGGCGAGGTCGCCGAGGAGATCGTGGACATCGCCGGGGCCGTGGAGCCGGAGCCCGCGCCGGAGCCGGCGCAGGAGCCCGCCCCGGCCGAGGCGTCGGCGGAGTCCGCCGGCGAGGAGAAGCCCGCCGCGAAGAAGCCCGCCGCGCGTCGCACCGCCGCCAAGAAGGCCGCCGCCGAGACCGGCGAAGAGGCCTGAACGACCCCCTTCCGGGCCGGGCACCCGGCGGGTGCCCGGTTCGTTGTCGTTTCGGAAGGCGGCTCCGGCGGTAGCGTGGAGCAGTGGAGCCAGTGGTGCCGGATGCGAGAAGGCGGTCGAGACGATGCTGATGCAGGGGTTCGATAACGGGGTGCTCCCGTTGCTCGGCTACGCCATGCTGGCGCTCGCCGTCGCGGCCTTCGTGCTGGCGCTGCTGGCGCGCGAGGACGCGTACCGCGCCGCCGAGAAGCAGACGAAGACCTTCTGGCTGGTCATCCTCGGGATCACCGTCCTCGTGGACTTCTTCCTCGGGATGCTGTTCCTGCAGATCGCGGGCCTGGTCGCGAGCATCGTCTTCTTCGTCGACGTGCGCCCCGCCCTCAAGCAGGTCTCGGGCGGCGGCCCGCGCCGCGGCGGCAGCAGCAGCGACGGCCCCTACGGGCCGTACAACGGCGGCCGCTGAACCTTCACCCCGCTGCGCGGGAGAGCAGGACCACGGCGACGTCGTCGGTGAGCTCGCCGCCGTTGAGGCGGCGGGCCTCGGTCACGGACGCTTCCAGCAGCGCCTCGCCGCTCAGGCCGCGCTCGATGTGCCGGTTGATCATCTCGACCATCCCGTCCTGCCCGAGGCGCTCGCGGCCGTCGCCGATACGGCCCTCGATCAGCCCGTCGGTGTAGAGCATCAGGCTCCAGGTGCCGCCCAGGTCGACCTGCCGGCGGGGCCAGCGGGCCCGGGGGAGCAGCCCGAGCGCCGGGCCGCTGTTCTCGTACGGGAGCAGCCGCGCGGGCTTGCCCGGCCTCGATATCAGCGGGGCCGGATGCCCGGCCAGGCACAGGCCCGCGCGCCGGCCGTCCGGGGAGATGTCCACCGTGCACAGCGTCGCGAAGATCTCCTCGCAGGGCCGCTCCACCTCCAGGACCTCCTGGAGCGTGGCGAGCAGGTCGTCCCCGCACAGCCCGGCCAGCGTCAGGGCGCGCCAGGCGATGCGCAGCTCGACGCCGAGGGCGGCCTCGTCGGGGCCGTGGCCGCAGACGTCGCCGATCATGGCGTGGACGGTGCCGTCGGGGGTGCGGACGGTGTCGTAGAAGTCGCCGCCGAGCAGGGCCCGGCTGCGGCCGGGGCGGTAGCGGGCGGCGAAACGGAGGTCGGAGCCGTCCAGGAGCGGGGTGGGGAGCAGGCCGCGCTCCAGGCGGGCGTTCTCCTGGGCGCGAAGTTTCGATTCTGCAAGCTTGTACTGGGCGATGTCCGCCCGCTTTCTCTCCACGGCGTAGCGGATGGCGCGGCTCAGCAGGCGCCCGTCGAGCTCGTCGCGGTAGAGGAAGTCCTGGGCGCCGACGCGTACGGCCTCGGCGGCGCGGTCCGCGTCGGCCTCGCCGGTCAGGACGAGCACGGCGTGGCGCGGGGCGATGCGGAGCACCTCGCGCAGGACGCCGAGGCCGTCCTCGTCGGGGCCGGGCAGGGCCAGGTCGAGCAGCACGCAGTGCACGTCCGGGGTGAGCAGCCGCGCGGCCTCGGTGAGGTTGCGGGCGCTGCGGATCCGGATCCGGTGGCCGTCGGCGTCGAGGATCTCGGGGACGGTGAGGCCGCCGGCGGGGTCGTCCTCGACCACCAGAAGCGTCAGCGACGCCGCCTGCGGGGCGGGGCCGCCGTCCGTGGCCGGGGTGTCCCTCTGCCGCGGTACGGGTACGGGCATCGTCTCCGGTTCCTTGCCTCCCCCCGAAGGTGCGCTCATGCGGGTGACCCTAGCGGGCGGGTGCGGGCGAGCGGAATGGCCGCCGGGGGAGGGCCGCCGTCATATGCCCCTATCGCGGGGGAAAACCGTGCCGGGGGGATGACCAACGTCACGGCCCGGCCGCCCGGCATCCCGCCCACCGAGACCCCTTTTCTTCACGCGCCGCTCGCGCGGTTCGGCCCCAGGGGGCCTCCCCGGCTTCGCGCCGCTGCGCCGGCCTCCGGCCGTCGGGTGCGGGGCGGGTCCGGTGCCCGTGGCCCGGGCCGGCGCTTGAGGCGCGGCGCGGTAGCGCCGTGCAGTGACCCGCACCCGCGCGGAGCGCACGTAACCGCCGGGGGCGGAGCCCCCGTGCCGGGGTCCGGGGGCGAAGCCCACGGGGTTCCCGGGGCCGCCAGGGCCCCGGGGTCCGGAAACCGCCCGGCCAGGGCTTACGCGTCGGGGCGGACCACGGCCTTGATCGGCATCGAGCCCGCGCCCGCCATCGTCACCGTGCGGCCCGGCCGCGGGGCGTGGACCATCGCGCCGTCGCCGACGTACATCCCGACGTGGGTCGCGTCGTCGAAGTAGATGATGAGGTCCCCCGGCCGCATGTCCTTCACCGCCACCTTCGGCAGCAGCCGCAGCTGCTCCTGCGAGGTGCGCGGGATCCCCCGCCCCGCCGCCAGCCAGGCCTGCGAGGTCAGTCCGGAGCAGTCGAAGGAGTCCGGGCCCGTCGCGCCCCAGACGTACGGCTTCCCTATCTGTGCGGTGGCCCACTGCACGGCCCGCTTGCCCGCGTCCGTGGCGGCGCCCTTGACGTCCTTCATCGCGCCCGACGACAGCCACGCCGTCTGCGCCTTGTACTGCGCTTCCTGCTCCAGCTGGATCAGCCGGGCCTTCTCCTCGGCCTCCAGCCTGTTCTCTAGGGCCTCCGCCGCCTTGATCTTCTCCTCGATCTCCTTCTTGGCGGCTTCCTTCTTGGCCCTGTTGTCCTCCATCTTCTGCCAGAGCGCGCCCGCTTCCTTCGCGTACCGCTCCAAGTCGGTCTGCGTGCGGTTCAGTTCCGACAGCAGGTCCGTGGTGGCCTTCTCGCCCTGCCGCAACCGGCCCGTACCGTCCAGGTAGTCGGCCGGGCTGTCGCTCAACGCCAGCCGCGCGCCCGGCGGCAGGCCGCCCGAGCGGTACTGGGCGCGGGCGGCGGCGCCCGCCCGGTCCTTCAGGGAGGAGATCCGGTCCTGGCCCGCCACCACCAGGTTGGCGATCTGGACGATCCGCTCGGACTGGGCCTTCGTCTCGCCCTCCGCGAGGTTGTACGCGTCCGTGGCCGTGCCGGCCTGCCGGTAGAGGTCCTCTATCTCCTTGCGGACCTGCTCCAGGGACTTGGCGCCCGGCTCGGGCGCGGGAGCCGCCGGTGCGGCGGGAGCCGAGGGAGCCGAGGGGGCCGAGGGGGCGCCCGGGGCGGCGTACGCGGTGCCCGCGAGGCCCGGGGCCGCCAGTATCGCCATGGCGCACAGCAGCGTGAGAGTGGACGCTCCCTGCCGACGCGACGACGCTCGCTTCACGGTCCCCATGGCTCCCCCAGGCGCCCCGGGTCAGACCGACGCCCCCGGGCAAGGAAGACAAACCGGACCGGACATCAGATCTGACTATTCATCAGTAACTTGGCACTGTCACCGGGATGGTGCCACGACTCGGTGAATTCCAACACCCTCCGGATGCCTCACCGATCATGACCGCCCCCGCCCCGGCCGTCCCAGCCGACTCAACGGACCGCCCCCAACGCCGGTTCCCCACCGCGCGATGTTCACCCCGCCGGGCGCAACGCCTCCCACCGCACCGTCAGTTCCCCCTGCCGCCACCGCACCGGACCGTCCGCCAGCGGCCAGTCCGCGGCCAGCGCCCGCGCCGTCCGGATCCACCGCTGCCGCGCCCCGTACGAGGCGTACGGAGCCGCCGCCGCCCACGCCCGGTCGAAGTCGCGCAGGAACGCGAACACCGGCTCACCCGGCACGTTCCGGTGGATCAGCGCCTTCGGCAGCCGCTCCGCCAGATCCGACGGCCGCTCCAGCGAACCCAGCCGCGTCGCGAACGTCACCGTCCGCGGCCCCTCCGGCCCCAGCGCCACCCACACGTGCCGCCGGCCGATCTCGTCGCAGGTCCCCTCCACCAGCAGCCCGTCCGGCGCCAGCCGCCCGCACAGCCGCTGCCACACCTCCGCGACCTGCTCCTCGTCGTACTGCCGCAGCACGTTCGCCGCGCGGATCAGCGCCGGCCGCTCACCGCCGTCCAACGGCACCTCGAAGCCGCCGTGCCGGAAGCTCAGCCCCTCCCGCTCGTACGGCTTCGCCCCCGCCACCCGCGCCGGCTCGATCTCGATCCCCACCACCCGCACCCCGGGGGCCGCCTCCCGCAGCCGCGCCAGCAGCTCCACCGCCGTCCACGGCGCGGCCCCGTACCCCAGGTCCACCGCCACCGGCGCGTCCGCCCGGCGCAGCGCCGCCCCGTGCGCGGCCGCGATCCAGCGGTCCATGCGGCGCAGCCGGTTCGGGTTCGTCGTCCCGCGCGTCACGGTGCCCACGGGGCGCTTCGGGGACGGCGGAGTGCTGCGGGAGACCATGCGCCGAGCGTAAGCGGAGCGCGCGGCCAAGATAAAAATCCGGCAAACGACCAGGAACATCCGGACTCCCGGAATGCGGCGGACCGCCGTTCGGGTTGCACTCCTAGCAGGGCGCCGACCGCGCTCCCGCAGCCATGCCGCCCCACCGGCGCTGCCGACCCGCCGCCGGAGCGGGCCGCAGAGGACCGTCGACCGTCGTCCGAGCGAGAGGAACTGCTCCCTTGAGCCAGTACGTGTCCCGTCTCGGCGGCAGCATCAGCGGACGCATCGCCGCCGCCCGCGCCACCCGCCCCGACGCCCCCCGCCTGCGCCTCCCGGCCGTCGGCCACCACCGCAAGCCGCGCCGCGTGGCCATGCTCAGCGTGCACACCTCACCGCTGCACCAGCCCGGCACCGGCGACGCCGGCGGCATGAACGTCTACATCGTCGAGCTCGCCAAGCGCCTCGCCGCGATCAACATAGAGGTCGAGGTCTTCACCCGCGCCACCACCGGCGGCCTGCCGCCCGTGGTCGAGCTCGCCCCCGGGGTCCTCGTACGGCACGTCGACGCGGGCCCCTACGAAGGCCTCGCCAAGGAAGAGCTGCCCGCCCAGCTGTGCGCCTTCACCCACGGCGTCATGCAGGCCTGGGCCCGCCACCGCCCCGGCTACTACGACCTCGTCCACTCCCACTACTGGCTCTCCGGCCACGTCGGCTGGCTCGCCGCCGAACGCTGGGGCGTCCCGCTCGTCCACGCCATGCACACCATGGCCAAGGTCAAGAACGCCGCGCTCGCCGAGGGCGACACCCCCGAGCCCGCCGCCCGCGTCATCGGCGAGACCCAGATCGTCGCCGCTGCCGACCGGCTCATCGCCAACACCGCCGAAGAAGCCGAGGAACTCGTACGCCACTACGACGCCGACCCCGGCAAGGTCGCCGTCGTCCACCCCGGCGTCAACCTCGACCGCTTCACCACCGGCGACGGCCGCGCCGCCGCCCGCGCCCGCCTCGGCCTGCCGCAGGACGCCGTGATCCCGCTCTTCGCCGGCCGCATCCAGCCCCTCAAGGCCCCTGACATCCTGCTCCGCGCCGTCGCCGAGCTCGTCGACCGCGACCCCTCGATGCGCCGCCGCCTCTTCGTCCCCGTCGTCGGCGGCCCCAGCGGCAGCGGCCTCGCCAAGCCCGAGGGCCTGCAGAAGCTCGCCGCGAAGCTCGGCATCACCGACCTCGTCCACTTCCACCCGCCGGTCGCCCAGGACGGCCTCGCCGACTGGTTCCGGGCCGCGTCTGTGCTGGTCATGCCGTCGTACAGCGAGTCCTTCGGCCTCGTCGCGATCGAGGCCCAGGCCACCGGTACGCCGGTCCTCGCGGCGGAGGTCGGCGGGCTCCCGGTCGCCGTCAACGACGGGGTCACGGGCATCCTCGTACCCGGCCACGACCCGGTCGACTACGCCCGCGAGCTGCGCCGCTTCGTCGACGACCCCGGCCTCACCGACCGGATGGGCGCCGAGGCCGCGCGGCACGCGCAGTTCTTCGGCTGGGACACCGCCGCCGCCGGCACCGCCGACGTGTACACCGCCGCCATGCATGATCATCGCCGTCGCGTACGCTCCCACCATGGCTGACACCGCCGCCGGCACCGCCGCGGTCATCGAGTCCACGCTGGCCGGCGCCGAGCTGAGCTGGGAGAGCCCCGAACCGGGCACGTACGTCGTCCAGCTCCCCGGCACCCGCAAGCTGAGCACCACCTGCTCGCTCCGCATCGGCCGGCACTCCCTCTCGGTCAACGCCTTCGTCATCCGCCACCCCGACGAGAACGAGGCCGGCGTCCACCGCTGGCTGCTGGAACGCAACCTCAAGCTGTACGGGATGGCGTACGCGGTGGACCCCCTCGGCGACGTCTACCTCACGGCCCGGCTCCCGCTGTCGGTCGTCACCCCCGAGGACCTGGACAGCCTCCTGGGCACGGTCCTGGAAGCGGCGGACGGCGCGTTCAACACCCTGCTGGAGCTGGGCTTCGCGAGCGCGATCCGGCGCGAGTACGAGTGGCGCGTCTCGCGCGGGGAGTCGACCCGCAACCTGGACGCGTTCAAGCACCTGACCCGCCCGGCCGGCTAGGCCTCGGCGGGGACGGCCTTCGGCGGCGCGACCGCACCGGCGTCGGAGGCGGCCACGGCGTCCCCCGCCCCCACGGGAATGCTCCGCATCAGCAGCCAGTACCCCGCCGCGGCCACCGTCCCCAGGACACCCGTGGCCCCCCACAGCCACCCCGCCCCGTACCGGTCGATCACGAACCCGGCCATCAGCGGAGCCACCAGCGCCGCCACCGCCCAGGACATCGTGTACATCCCCTGGTACCGCCCCCGCCCGTGCACCGGCGACAGCCGCACCACCAGCCCCATCTGCGTCGGCGAGTTCACGATCTCCGCCAGCGTCCACACGCACACCGTCAGCGCGTACGCCCACAGCGAGCCCGCGAAGGCCGTCATCGCGAAGCCGTACCCCGCCAGCAGCGCCGAGATCACCAGCAGCCGGCTCGGGTCGCGGTGCTCGATGAAGCGCGTCACCGGGATCTGGAGGATCACGATCAGCAGCCCGTTCGCCGCCACGACCAGCCCGTAGTCCCCCGGCGAGAAGCCCGCCCGGCCCATCGCGACCGGCAGGCCCACCGAACCCTGCGTGAAGATCAGCGAGATCAGGAACGACAGCCCGACCACCGCCATGAACCGCCCGTCCCGCAGCACGGTCCCCAGCCCGATCTCCGGCTCCGCCCCCTTCTCCGCCTCCTCCTTCACCGGACGCGACTCCGGCAGCTTCGCGAACACCAGCACCGCGCACAGCAGCGTCAGCGCCGCCTCGCCCAGGAAGCCGGCCAGGTAGCTGTACTCGGCCACCACGCCCGCCACCACCGAGCTGATCCCGAAGCCCAGGTTGATCGCCCAGTAGTTCAGCGCGAAGGCCCGTACCCGGTCCTCGGGCGGGACGATGTCCGCCATCATCGCGGAGACCGCCGGGCGCGAGGCGTTCGACGCCATGCCCACCAGGCCCGCCACCGCCGCGATCGCCGCCGGGTGCTCCATGAACCCCAGCAGCGCCACCGACAGCGCCGTCGACACGTTCGCCGCCAGCATCGTCGGCCGCCGGCCCAGCCGGTCCGTCATCACGCCCGCCACCAGCGAGGACACCACACCGCCCAGACCGTGCAGGGCGACCACGAGTCCCGCGAAGGAGGCCGAATAGCCCCGGTCCAGGGTCAGGTACAAGGTCATGAACGTGGCGACGAAAGCCCCGAGCCGGTTCACCAGCGTGCTGGCCCACAGCCACCAGAAGGCGCGCGGCAGCCCCGACACGCTCTCCCGGGCAGCCCGTCTCAAACTGGCAGCGGACATACGGATTCCCCCGAAGACGTAAGCACCAATCGATCTCCTGGCACGTTACGAACGGGCCCCCGCCGCCGTCCACTGGATTGACGCCGTCCGTCAATCGGGGGCGCGCGGGCGCCCTACGGCGTCCACTAGGCTCGTACGCATGGCCGACGCACCGTACAAGCTGATCCTCCTCCGCCACGGCGAGAGCGAATGGAACGCGAAGAACCTGTTCACCGGCTGGGTGGACGTCAACCTCAACGAGAAGGGCGAGAAGGAGGCGGTCCGCGGCGGTGAGCTGCTCAAGGACGCCGGCCTGCTCCCCGACGTCGTGCACACCTCGCTCCAGAAGCGCGCGATCCGCACCTCCCAGCTCGCGCTGGAGGCCGCCGACCGCCACTGGATCCCCGTGCACCGCTCGTGGCGCCTGAACGAGCGCCACTACGGCGCCCTCCAGGGCAAGGACAAGGCCCAGACCCTCGCCGAGTTCGGCGAGGAGCAGTTCATGCTGTGGCGCCGCTCCTACGACACCCCGCCGCCGGCCCTTGAGGACGGCACCGAGTTCTCCCAGTCCGAGGACCCGCGCTACGCCTCCATCCCGCCGGAGCTGCGCCCGCGCACCGAGTGCCTCAAGGACGTCGTCGTCCGCATGCTGCCGTACTGGTACGACGCGATCGTCCCGGACCTCCTCGACGGCCGCACCGTCCTGGTCGCCGCCCACGGCAACAGCCTGCGCGCCCTGGTCAAGCACCTGGACGGCATCTCCGACGCCGACATCGCGGGCCTGAACATCCCCACCGGCATCCCGCTCTCCTACGAGCTCGACGCCGACTTCAAGCCCCTGAACCCGGGCGGCACCTACCTCGACCCGACGGCCGCCGCGGCCGCGATCGAAGCCGTCAAGAACCAGGGCAAGAAGTAGCCCCGAAGCACGGAACAGCCCCCCACCAGCCGTTTCCCGGCGGGTGGGGGGCTTCTCGCTGACCGGGGCCGTCCGCGGGCCGCCGGGAGCGGTCCGGCAGTGCCTGGCCTAATGGCCCTTGACCGACACCCACATGAGGATCACGCCGAAGGCCAGGATGATGAAGATGCAGCCCATACACCCCTTGGCCTCGCGGTCGCGTTCGGCGGCCTGCTGCGCGGCCACACGGTTGTGGTAGTCGATCATCCCGCGCCGAACAGCCCGCGCTGCTTCTTCCTCGTTCACCTTGCCCCCGTCGGGTGTCGTACAAGATCTTCACACGTCCCCGACCGCCGGCCGGTTCCCGGAGACAGCTGCCGATCAGGATCCGGTACGGGGTCCGGAGCCCGGTGTTCCGGCGGGCAGGCACGGGGACCGACGCCAGAGGGCCCCGTCCGGATCGGACGGGGCCCTCTCGGTGTCGTGGGCGGGTCAGCCGCCGCACTGGCACGGGGCGCCGGACTGGCAGCCGCAGCCGCAGCCCGAGCCGCAGCCGCAGGCCGCGAGCAGCGGGAGGCGCAGCGGCTCCGGGCGGGGCGGCTGCTCCTGTTCCGGCGTGATGGGGACAGGGGTCTCGGGCATGGTGCCTCCTCGCAGGCGGCGTACGGGAAGTCGTGGTGCCTTCGCCTCATTCATGCCCAGCCACACCGGCGCGTCAACGGCGCATTGGGGCGCTCCGCGCGGAGTGCCGCGGGGAGCGGCTCAGACGCCCTCGACCTGCGTCGGCTGCTGCAGCTCGTCCGCGTGCTCGCCCGTCACCAGGTACACCACGCGCTTCGCCACCGACACCGCGTGGTCCGCGAACCGCTCGTAGTAGCGGCCCAGCAGCGTCACGTCGACGGCCGTCTCGATGCCGTGCTTCCAGCGGTCGTCCATCAGGTGCTGGAACAGCGTGCGGTGCAGCTGGTCCATCTCGTCGTCGTCCTGCTCCAGCTGCAGCGCCAGGTCCACGTCCTTCGTGATGATGACCTCGGCCGCCTTCGCCATCAGGCGCTGCGCCAGCTGTCCCATCTCCAGGATCGTCGCGTGCAGGTCGCGCGGGACCGCCGTGTCCGGGAAGCGCAGCCGGGCCAGCTTCGCCACGTGCTGCGCCAGGTCGCCGGAGCGCTCCAGGTCGGCGCTCATGCGCAGCGAGGTGACGACGATGCGCAGGTCGGTGGCGACCGGCTGCTGCCGGGCCAGCAGGGCGATGGCGCGCGCCTCCAGGTCGTGCTGCAGGTCGTCGACCTTCTGGTCCGCGGCGATGACGCTCTCCGCGAGCTTCAGGTCGGCGTCCAGCATGGAGGTCGTGGCCCGCCCGATCGCGGAACCGACGAGCCGGGCCATCTCGACCAGGCTCTCTCCGATCGAGTCCAGTTCCTCGTGGTACGCGTCGCGCATGGTGTCCCTCTCCGGCCTGCTTGCCTACTGCTCGCTACTGCTTGTCTGCTCATTGCTGCTCGTGCGGGGTGTTCGGCCCCACGTTTACACGTTCGGTCGCCAACGCGTCCGACTCCGGCATCACAAATGAATCAACCCCGTCGTCAGGGTGAACTCTGGGCGACGACTGTTCGAGGTGCCACCCGAACGGCTGTGGAAGTGTCCGCGGGCCTGCTTAACCTGGACACATGGACGTGAACGCGGCGGTCGCCGCAGCTGCGGCGATCGCCGGTCTCTGCACCGGCGTCATCGCCATGCTGGCGTTCCGCTGGAGCGAGCGCGACCAGGCCCGCCCCACCCGGAGCTCCATGCGCCCCGACATCAACGCGGTGCTGCCGCCCGGAGTGGACACGGTCCTCTCCGTGCTCCGCTCCTCCGCCGTCGTCCTCGACGAGGGCGACGCGGTGGTCAAGGCCAGCTCGGCCGCGTACGCGCTCGGGCTGGTCCGCGGCGGGAAGCTGGCGGTGGAGCCCATGCTCCACATGGCCCGCGACACCCGCAGGGACGGCGAGATACGCCAGATCGAGCTCGACCTGCCCCGGCGCGGCACCGGCCGCGGCGAGGCCCTCGCGGTCTCCGCCCGCGTCGCCCCGCTGGGCTCGCGCCTGGTGCTGCTGCTGGTCGAGGACCTGACCGAGGCCCGACGCATCGAAGCGGTGCGCCGCGACTTCGTCGCGAACGTTTCGCACGAGCTGAAGACCCCGGTCGGCGCGATCTCGCTGCTCTCCGAGGCGGTCATGGACGCGTCCGACGACCCCGAGGCGGTCACCCGCTTCGCGGGCCGCATGCAGATCGAGTCCACCCGCTTGATCAACCTCGTGCAGGAGCTCATCGACCTCTCCCGGGTGCAGAACGACGAGGCACTGGAGGACGCCGAGCCGGTACGGGTGGACACGCTCGTGGCGGAGGCCATCGACCGCTGCCGGCACACGGCCACCTCCAAGCAGATCACCATGGCCGCCGGCGGCACCGCCGACCTGCGGGTATGGGGACACCGGGGGCAGCTGGCCGCCGCCCTCGGGAACCTGGTGGAGAACGCCGTGAACTACAGCCCCGCCCGCACCCGCGTCGGCATCGCCGCGCGCCGGGTGGCGGCACCGGGTGGAGACTTGATCGAGATAGCCGTGACCGACCAGGGCATAGGCATCCCGGAGAAGGACCGCGAGCGCATCTTCGAGCGCTTCTACCGCGTCGACCCGGCCCGCTCCCGCGCCACGGGCGGAACCGGTCTGGGCCTCGCGATCGTGAAGCACGTGGCGGCCTCGCACGGCGGGGAGGTGTCGGTGTGGAGCTCCGAGGGCCAGGGCTCCACGTTCACCCTGCGACTCCCCGAGGCGGCCGCGCCGGCCCCGGCGACCGCCCCCGAACCCGCCAGACCCCAGCTTGACCCAGAACCAGTCATTCCTGCCCCGGAGGTCCTTCCGTGACCCGAGTGCTCGTCGTCGAGGATGAGGAATCCTTCAGCGACGCCCTGTCCTACATGCTCCGCAAGGAAGGCTTCGAGGTCGCGATCGCCGCGACGGGGCCCGACGGGCTCGACGAGTTCGAGCGCAACGGCGCCGACCTCGTCCTCCTCGACCTGATGCTGCCCGGCCTGCCGGGCACCGAGGTCTGCCGGCAGCTGCGCGGTCGCTCCAACGTCCCCGTGATCATGGTGACCGCCAAGGACAGCGAGATCGACAAGGTCGTCGGGCTGGAGATAGGAGCCGACGACTACGTCACGAAGCCCTTCTCCTCCCGGGAGCTGGTCGCCCGCATCCGCGCGGTCCTGCGCCGCCGCGGCGAGCCGGAGGAGGTCACCCCGGCGGCCCTGGAGGCAGGGCCCGTACGCATGGACGTGGACCGGCACGTGGTCACCGTCGCCGGGGCCAAGGTCGACCTCCCGCTGAAGGAGTTCGACCTGCTGGAGATGCTGCTGCGCAACGCGGGCCGGGTGCTGACCCGCATGCAGCTGATCGACCGGGTCTGGGGCGCGGACTACGTCGGCGACACCAAGACCCTGGACGTCCACGTCAAGCGCCTCCGCGCCAAGATCGAGCCGGACCCGGGCGCCCCGCGCTACCTGGTCACGGTCCGCGGCCTGGGCTACAAGTTCGAGCCGTAAGCCGGCGGCGTAGGGGCGGCCCCACGGCCGGCCGGAGGCCGGCGCAGCGTCCCGAAGCCGGTGCGGCCCCCTGGGGCCGTGCCGCGCGAGGGTCGCACGGGGAAGGGGTTCGAGCCGGACCCGGGCGCCCCGCGCTACCTGGTCACGGTCCGCGGCCTGGGCTACAAGTTCGAGCCGTAAGCCGGCGGCGCAGGGGCGGCCCCACGGCCGGTCGGAGGCCGGCGCAGCGTCCCGAAGCCGGTGCGGCCCCCTGGGGCCGTGCCGCGCGAGGGTTGCACGGGGAAGGGGTTCGAGCCGGACCCGGGCGCCCCGCGCTACCTGGTCACGGTCCGCGGCCTGGGCTACAAGTTCGAGCCGTAGGCCGGCACGGCGACAAAAGGGGGAGGGCCCCAGCCGCATCGCGGCTGGGGCCCTCCCCCTTTTGTCTGCTGCTGCGCTCAGTGGCCCGCGCTGCGCGACGGGGACGGCGACGCGGCGCCCGACGGGGTGGCGCCGGCGGCCGGGGAGCCCGACGCGGCGGGGGAGCCCGAGGCGGCCGGGGAGGGGGAGCCGGAGGGGCTGCCGGACGGGGCGGGGGCCGGGGCGGCGGCCGGGGCCTCCGTCGGGCCGTAGCCCGCGTACATGCCGGTGGCCGGGACGACGAACGCGCCCAGCTCCACGTCGCCCGTGGTGCTCAGCTGGAAGACGACGTCCTGCACGTTGCCGTTCTGGACGGCCTCGCGGCCGCCCTCGATGACGGCGGAGGCGTTGCCCTTGCCGCCCAGCACCACGGAGCCGCCGGCGGGCACGGTGATCTTGCCGGAGCCCTCGGCGGGCTTCAGGACCACCTTGGACTTGCCACCCTTCAGGGTGATCCCGTCCAGGGTCTGGGCCTTGGTGCCGGAGTTGAAGACGGTCGCCGAGAGGGCGGCCGGACCCTTCTTCTCCTTCTCGCCCTTGGTGATCACCAGGGCGTTCTGGATCTTGATGTCGCCCTTGGTGACAGCGGCGTTGTCCGGCTTGATCTCGAGAGTCTGCGCGTCGTTGCCCGCACCGCACGCTGCGAGCGATGCAAGGGAGAACACGACGGCGGTAGCGGCGAGAGCGCCGCGTCGAAGGCTGCGGCTCACGGCGGCGGCAACTCCTTGGACGTACGGACGGGACGGGTACAGGCTCAGGGCGGCCGAGGTAAAGCCGCCCTAAGGGTGTGTCAGCGCGCTTAGGTTACCGAGCCGCCGCCCCGCCCCCGCACCCGACCCTCCGCAGTGCGCACACCGTGCTGCGCCGCTCCCGCGATCTTGCATTCCGCTATCCCGTCCGGGGCCGCTCCGTGATCAATTCCGGGATTCCCTCGAACGCGGTGTCGTGATCAATTGCAGATTGGGCCTGAACCCGCTGCGTACGGGTGGCCGCCAGTCGAACGGAGTACTTCCGTTTCGCGTCAGAGAACCCGGCAAAACGGGACGTACGTCACACTCGTGGCCGCGTCCGCCAGGTGTAACGTGGTCGTTTCGCCCGGTCCGCACAGCGCCTCCGACCTGCGAATACCCCCCTCCGGAACCCTTTCGCAGCACGTTCGTGTCGCTGTTGTCAAGCCCCGAGATGTGCCCTGACCTGCGAAAACGCCATTCATAACAGTCAGTTCTCGTGTTACCCTGGATAGCCACGGAAGGGGTACCTGTCACATGACGTTCAAGGTTGGCGACACCGTGGTCTATCCCCATCACGGGGCCGCGCTGATCGAGGCCATCGAAACTCGCCAGATCAAAGGCGTGGACAAGACCTACTTGGTGCTCAAGGTCGCCCAGGGCGACCTGACGGTTCGTGTGCCTGCGGACAATGCAGAGTTCGTCGGCGTTCGCGACGTAGTCGGCCAGGACGGGCTGGACCGGGTCTTCGAGGTGCTCCGCGCACCGTACGCAGAAGAGCCCACGAACTGGTCCCGTCGCTACAAGGCAAATCTGGAGAAGCTCGCTTCTGGCGATGTCATCAAGGTCGCCGAAGTGGTGCGCGACCTGTGGCGTCGTGAGCGCGAGCGCGGTCTCTCCGCAGGAGAGAAGCGCATGCTCGCGAAGGCGCGGCAGATCCTGGTGAGCGAGCTCGCGCTCGCCGAGAACACCAACGAGGACAAGGCCGAGGCCCTCCTCGACGAGGTTCTTGCGTCCTGACGCACGAACCGGCCACAGTGTGCCGCGGTGCCCGATGACCCGCCCTCTCGGTTTCGAGGGGGCTGTTGCCGGGCGCTGCGGCATGTCTGCGTCCGGGGCACGTCGGGCACGTACGCGTCCGGGCACCCGCACGGCACCCGCCGCACCCGCCCGCACCGCACCCGCGCACGGCCGCTCCACCCGGCCCGGTACTCCACCCGGTCCCGGCCCGGCCGGCCCCGGGTCGCACGCCCGTACCCTGACGGCCGTACCCTGCGCTCATCCCGCCGTACCCTGCGTGTGCACACCCGCACGGTCCCGGTACTGGCGTGCCGGGTCCGGGCAGCCGGCTCGACCGGACGTCACGGAAGGGGCGAGGGCGTCGCACCCGGCACTGACCCCGGCCGGAGCCGGGGGTACGCCCAAGGCCATACCCATGTCGGCCGAAGTCACAAACCTGGCTCGGAGCTACTGATGTCTGACGAATCCCGCCCCCACCGCACCGCCGCGGTGATCCCGGCCGCCGGCCGCGGGGTACGCCTCGGCCCCGGCGCCCCCAAGGCCCTGCGGGCCCTCGGCGGGACCCCGATGCTGATCCACGCCGTCCGCGCCATGGCCCGCTCCCGCGCGGTCGCCCTGGTCGTGGTCGTCGCCCCGCCCGACGGCGCGGCGGAGGTGCGCCACCTCCTGGACGAGCACGCCCTGCCCGACCGCACCGAGATCCTCGTCGTCCCCGGCGGCGACACCCGCCAGGAGTCCGTGCGCGCCGGCCTGGCCGCCCTCCCCGCCGACATCACCTCCGTACTGATCCACGACGCGGCCCGCCCGCTGGTCCCCGTCGACACCGTGGACTCCGTCGTCGAGGCCGTCCGCGACGGAGCCCCCGCCGTGGTCCCCGCCCTGCCCCTGGCCGACACCGTCAAGGAGGTCGAGCCCGGCGCGCCCGGCGAGCCCGAGCCGGTCGTCGCCACGCCCGAGCGGGCCCGGCTGCGCGCCGTGCAGACCCCGCAGGGCTTCGACCTCGCCACCCTACTGCGCGCGCACGAGGCCATCGCCGTCAGCGGCGAGGGCGCCACCGACGACGCCGGCATGGTGGAGCGCACCGGGGTCACCGTCGTGACCGTCCCCGGCCACGAGGAGGCCTTCAAGGTCACCCGCCCGCTCGACCTGGTCCTCGCCGAGGCCGTACTCGCCCGCAGGAGGGCCACCGATGTCTACTGACCTGCCCCTGATCCCGCTCGTCGGGATCGGCACCGACGTGCACGCCTTCGAGACCGGCCGCGAGCTGTGGTGCGCCGGCCTGCTGTGGGAGGGCGAGGACGGCCTCGCCGGCCACTCCGACGGCGACGTCGCCGCCCACGCCGCCTGCGACGCCCTCTTCTCCGCCGCCGGCGTCGGCGACCTCGGCGCGCACTTCGGCACCTCCCGCCCCGAGTGGTCCGGCGCCGCCGGTGTCACCCTCCTGGCGGAGGCCGCCCGGATCGTCCGCGCCGAGGGCTTCGAGATCGGCAACATCGCGATCCAGGTGATCGGCGTACGCCCGAAGATCGGCAAGCGGCGCGAGGAAGCGCAGAAGGCGCTCGCGGCGGCGGCGGGCGCCCCCGTCTCCGTCTCGGGCACCACCACCGACGGGCTCGGCCTCACCGGCCGCGCCGAAGGCCTGGCCGCCATCGCCACCGCCCTCGTCTACCGGACGAACCGGACCTGAGTACGACGTACGGCCACGGGCCGCCCGTTACGGATGTCACCTCTTCGGCAACAAACCGTTCGGGCGGCCTCAAACGGTCGCGGGGCACTGCCGTCGGCGCACTACCCTGGATGCCGTGACTATTCGCCTGTACGACACCAGCGCCCGGCAGATCCGCGACTTCGTCCCGCTCGAACAGGGCTGCGTCTCGATCTACCTGTGTGGCGCGACCGTGCAGGCGGCCCCGCACATCGGGCACATCCGCTCGGGCCTCAACTTCGACATGATGCGCCGCTGGTTCACCTACCGCGGCTACGACGTCACGTTCATCCGCAACGTCACGGACATCGACGACAAGATCATCGCGAAGTCCGCCGAGCAGCGCCGCCCCTGGTGGTCCATCGGCTACGACAACGAGCGCGCCTTCAACGACGGCTACGGCGCCCTCGGCTGCCTGCCGCCCACCTACGAGCCCCGCGCGACCGGACACGTCACCGAGATGGTCGAGATGATGCGCGGGCTCATCGAGCGCGGCCACGCGTACGAGTCCGAGGGCAACGTCTACTTCGACGTGAAGTCCTTCCCGGGCTACCTCTCGCTCTCCCGCCAGGAGCTCGACAACATCCGCCAGCCGGAGTCCACCGGCGAGACCGGCAAGCGCGACCCCCGCGACTTCGCCATGTGGAAGTCCGTCAAGCCCGGCGAGCCCTCCTGGGAGACCCCTTGGGGCCGCGGCCGTCCCGGCTGGCACCTGGAGTGCTCCGCGATGGCGCACAAGTACCTCGGCGAGGCCTTCGACATCCACGGCGGCGGGCTCGACCTGATCTTCCCGCACCACGAGAACGAGATCGCCCAGGCCAAGGCCTTCGGCGACGCGTTCGCGAACTACTGGGTGCACAACGCCTGGGTCACCATGTCCGGCGAGAAGATGTCGAAGTCGCTCGGCAACTCGGTGCTCGTCTCCGAGATGGTCAAGCAGTGGCGTCCGATCGTCCTGCGCTACTACCTCGGCACCCCGCACTACCGGTCGATGATCGAGTACAGCGAGGAGGCGCTGCGCGAGGCGGAGTCCGCCTTCGCCCGCATCGAGGGCTTCTACCAGCGCGTCATCGAGAAGGCGGGCGGTCCCGTCGAGGCCGCCGCCGAGGTGCCGCCGGCCTTCGCCGAGGCGATGGACGACGACCTGGGCGTCCCTCAGGCGCTGGCCATCGTCCACACCACCGTCCGCCAGGGCAACAGCGCGCTCGCCGCGGACGACAAGGACGAGGCGATCGCCCGGCTGTCCGAGGTGCGCGCGATGCTCGGCGTCCTCGGCCTGGACCCGCTCGACCCGCACTGGGCCGGCGAGGCGGACCGCGGCGAGGACCTCCACGGGGCGGTCGACACCCTCGTACGCCTGGTCCTGGAGCAGCGCGAGTCCGCCCGCGCCCGCAAGGACTGGGCGACCGCCGACGCCATCCGCGACCAGCTGAACCAGTCCGGTCTGGTCATCGAGGACAGCCCCAGCGGCCCGCGCTGGACCCTCGGCCCCCGCTGATCCGGACCCACCCGGACCAGCCGTGTTGTGCCGCCCGGGCTTCCGGGCGGCACACTCTTCATACGTACATATCGCAGCACGAACGAAAACAGGTAGAGGTCATGGCCGGGAACAGCCAGCGCAGGAACCGCCGCACGTCCAACAAGAAGGGCGCGACGGTCGGCAGCGGTGGCCAGCGGCGCAAGGGCCTGGAGGGCAAGGGCCCCACGCCCAAGGCCGAGGACCGCAAGAAGCACAAGGCGAACCGCATCGCCAACGCCATGGCCCGCCAGGCCGCCAAGCGCCGCCCCGCGCCCCGCCGCGGCGGCCCCAAGGGCACCAGCGAGATGGTCGTCGGCCGCAACCCGGTCTTCGAGGCGCTGCGCGACGGCGTGCCCGCCACCACCCTCTACGTCCAGCAGTTCATCGACAACGACGAGCGCGTCCGCGACGCCCTCAAGCTCGCCGGCGAGCGCGGCAACATCAACCTGATGGAAGCCCCGCGCCCCGAGCTCGACCGCATGACCAACGGGCTCAACCACCAGGGCCTCGTCCTCCAGGTCCCGCCGTACGAGTACGCGCACCCCGAGGACCTCCTCGACGCCGCCCACGACAACGGCGAGGACGCCCTCATCGTCGCCCTCGACGGCGTCACCGACCCGCGCAACCTCGGCGCGATCGTCCGCTCCGTCTCCGCCTTCGGCGGCCACGGCGTGGTCATCCCCGAGCGCCGCGCCGCCGGCATGACCGCCGGCGCCTGGAAGACCTCCGCCGGCACCGCCGCCCGCACCCCGGTCTCCCGCGTCACCAACCTCACCCGCGCCCTCCAGGACTACAAGAAGGCCGGCATCACCGTCGTCGGCCTCGCCGCCGAGGGCACCCACGAGGTGCAGGACCTGGACGCCCTCGGCGGCCCGGTCGTCATCGTCGTCGGCTCCGAGGGCAAGGGCCTCGGCCGCCTCGTCGGCGAGAACTGCGACTACCTCGTCCGCATCCCGATGCCGGGTGGCGCCGAGTCCCTCAACGCCGGTGTCGCCGCCGGCGTCGTCCTCTACGAGGCCGCCCGCAAGCGCGCCCAGCGCGGCCGCGTCTGACCCGGACGGCCGCAGCGGCTTGATCCACCTGGCCCACGGGACGTGACCCGTGAGCGTGTCGCCCCGCCCCTCACGGGCGGGGCGACTTGATCTTGACGGGTCTCGGACAGATCCCTCGTGTCAAGGCAGTGTCCTAAACACTCATCACTCGGTTAGATGAGTGTGGACACCAGAACGTCAGGGTTCGACGACCAGCCCGCGCTGAGCATGGTCAAGGTGCCGTGCGACCCCGCACAGGTCATCGTCAACCACGCCAGCTTCCGCGTGCGGCTCGCACCGAGCCCGAGCGCGCGTTCCAAGCCCGCGAAAGCCCCCGGCCGCGCGCCCCTCCTCGGCGCCGCCGCCGTCGCGACCGCCGGAGCCACCCGCCGCCGCGCACCCGTCGTCTGGAGCGGCAAGTCCGCCCCCGGCGACGCCGCGGCCATGGGAGGACTCCTCCAGGCCGTACGCGAAGCAGGCCGCGGCCACGACGACTACGACGGCGGAGCCGCCACCCAGACCATCCCCCGGGTCGACCTGGCACACGACCTGGGCGAGGACACCCTCGCCACCCCCACCGTCATCGGCCAGCGCACCTACGGCGACCCCGACGAGACCCGTCCCCTCGCCGCCGTGCGCGACCTCCCCCGCGAGCACCACCGGCCCCAGCCGTACGACCGCCACGACGGCCACGACGGCCACGACGGCCACGACGGCGACCACCAGGGCCCCGACACCCGGCGCCCCGTCCCCGACGCCCGCGGCCAGGCCTCCTACTACCCCGGCCGCCGCATGAACCTCGGCGTCGTCCTGCTCCCCCTGCGCGTCTTCCTCGGCTTCATCTCCATCTACGCCGGCATGGGCAAGCTCTGCGACCCCGTCTACTTCGACGGCGGCGAACGCGGCTCCATGGTCACCTGGCTCCAGACCCTGCACCCCTGGGCCCTCGCCGAACCCCTGCGCGACTTCGCGCTCGCCCACCCCGTCGGAGCAGGCCTCAGCGTCGCCTTCCTCCAGGTCATCGTCGGCGTCCTGACCGTCTTCGGCCTCTGGCAGCGCTTCGCCGCCTGCATCGGCGCCCTGCTCTCCGCCGCCCTCCTCATGACGGTCAGCTGGAAGACCGTCCCCGCCTACGACGCCCCCGACATCATCTACCTCGCCGCCTGGAGCCCCCTCGTCATCGCCGGCGCGCCCGTCTACTCCCTCGACGCACGCCTGACCGGCGAGGCCTGGCGCACCCTCGGCCCCCGCTCCGAGATCTGGCGGCTGCGCCGCCGCGTCCTGCGGCGCGGCGCCGTCATGGCCACCGTCGTCTGCGGACTCACCCTCCTCATCGGCTCCCTCCTCGGCGGAGCCGTCCGCTCCTCCACCGTCGTCACCGTCCCCGGCCCCGGCCAGGCCCCCAGCAACTACCTCCCCGGAAGCCCGCTCCCGCAGGCCCCCGCCAAGCAGCCCGCCCCCGGCAGGCAGCAGCAGCCCTCGAAGCAGGCCTCCCCCTCCGCGGTGCCCTCCGGACCCGCCACCACCTCCGGCCGCACCGGCAGCAGCGCCCCGACCCGCAACAGCTCCACCACCGGCTCCGGAGCGCCCACCACCGGCAAGACCTCCGGCAGCGGCAGCCAGACCCCGCGCGGCAGCACCCCCAAGCAGTCCAGCCCCCAGCAGCCGCCGGCCACCTCCTCCGGGAGCCGCAGCGGCTCCGGCGGGGACGCCCCCGCCAAGCAGCCCGGCCTCGTCGGCGGCCTCCTCGGCTGACCGGCACCCACAGGCCGCGGAAGGGCCCGGCGCGCGTACGGCGCACCGGGCCCTTCCGCATGCCGGGACGCAGGCCCCGCCGGCGGCACAGGCCGACGTAGCAACACGGAAACCGCTCAGACGGCGCCCTGCGCCGCCAACTCCCGCGCCGCCTCGGTCAAGTCCTTCGCCGTGTCGATCGCCCGCCAGTACGCCCCCTGCGGCAGCGGAAAGCCCGCCAGCCGCCGCTCCCGCGCCAGCCGCGGGAACGTCGTCCGCTCGTGGTCCCCCAAGTCCGGCAGCAGCGAGGCGAATCCGGGGGCGAACACGTACACCCCGGCGTTGATCGGATAAGGCGACGGCGGGGCCTCGATGAAGTCCAGCACCTGCCCGAACTCGTTCGTCTCCACCACCCCCCACGGCATCTGCGGCCGCGCCAGCGCCAGCGTCGCCACCGCCTCCCGCTCCGCGTGGAACGCCGCCATCTCCCGCAGCGGGAAACGCGTCCACACGTCCCCGTTGGCCGCGTACCAGGCCCCGTCCGGACGCGGCAGCCGCCGCGCCGCGAACTTCAGCCCGCCGCCGCGCCCCAGCGGCTCCTCCTCCACCACCGTCGTCACCCTGAGGGGCAGCACGGCCGTCGCCAGCCACTCCTGGAGCACCACCGCCAGATGCCCGCACGACACCACCACGTCGGTCACCCCCTCGGCCGCCAGCCACGCCAACTGGTGCCCGATGATGGGCAGTCCGGTGCCCGGGATCTCCACCATCGGCTTCGGCCGGTCGTCCGTATACGGCCGCAGCCGCGATCCCTGCCCGCCCGCCAGGACCACAGCCTGGGTGGGAGGGGCCGGGAACGCGGCCGCGTCATCGGTGGTTTGGGGTGGTTCGGGGCCGTTCTCGGTCATGGCCGCCAGCGTAGGGACGGCCCCCGCCCCGGACGGGGCAGGCGCGACGGGCCGTCAGCCCATCGAGGCGACACCGGTCGCGTACGAGGTGTCGCACACGGGGCGCGCGTACGACTGGGCCTTCGTCGGCCCGTACGCCTCCACGGCGGCCCGGCCCAGCGCCCGGGCGATGCTCACGCAGTGCTCCGCCAGCGACGGCCGGCCGTTCACCTCCTGCTGGAGGTGCGTGAGCACGGCGCCCGGCTGCTCGCCCTGCTGGAGCTCGCCGAGGAGCTTGTCGCGCAGCAGGTCCTGGGGGGCGGCCGGCTTCTTCGGGACGGAGACGTCCTCGGCGGAGGCGGTCAGGATCTGGGAGGAGTTGTCCGCCCAGGGGACCATGGTGACCGCGAGGGTCCCGGACAGGACCAGGACGACGGGCAGGACCAGGGCGAGGGAACGGCCGATTCGGCGGGCAGTGTGGGTCACGAGGGCGAGAGTAGCGCTCGGTGAGGATTTGGCGACATTTAGTCACCCGGTCGGGGGATGGTTCGACGTGGCTTTTCGATTTAAGGGTTGACGTGTGCGGCCGAATGGCCCGGTCTGCCGGGTTCGCGGCGCACGCTCCCGCAACTGCCGCGGCAGGGGCGCCCCTTGGCGGAACGCCCCTACCGGTCACTCAGTTGGACAGCCGTGCACCGGTCGACGTCGAGAAAACATGGATCTCGTCCGGACGCGGCACCACGTGCAGCGAAGAGCCCTTCTCGGGCACCTGGCGGCCGTTGACGCGGACCACGAGGTCCTGGCCGTCGCGGCTGCCGTACACGTAGCCGTCGGCGCCGAGCTCCTCGACCACGTTCACGGTGATCGTCAGGCCACCGGTGTCGCCGATGTCGAAGTGCTCGGGGCGCACGCCGACGGTGACGGTCTTGTCGCCCGAGTCGGCGGCCGCGGACAGCGCCTCGCGCGACACCGGGACCACGCTCTCGCCGAACTTCACGCCGCCGTCGGTGATCGGCACCTCGACGAGGTTCATGGCGGGCGAGCCGATGAACCCGGCGACGAACAGGTTCGCCGGCCGGTCGTACATGTTGCGCGGGGTGTCGACCTGCTGGAGCAGGCCGTCCTTCAGCACGGCCACCCGGTCGCCCATGGTCATGGCCTCGACCTGGTCGTGGGTGACGTACACGGTGGTGATCCCCAGGTCCCGCTGGAGCGCGGCGATCTGCGTACGCGTGGACACGCGGAGCTTGGCGTCGAGGTTCGACAGCGGCTCGTCCATGAGGAACACCTGCGGCTTGCGCACGATGGCCCGGCCCATGGCGACGCGCTGGCGCTGGCCGCCGGAGAGCGCCTTGGGCTTGCGGTCGAGGTACTGGGTGAGGTCCAGCATCTTCGCCGCCTCCTCCACCTTGCGGCGGATGGTGGCCTTGTCCTCGCCGGCGATCTTGAGGGCGAAGCCCATGTTGTCGGCGACGGTCATGTGCGGGTACAGCGCGTAGTTCTGGAACACCATCGCGATGTCCCGGTCCTTGGGCGGCAGGTGCGTGACGTCGCGGTCGCCGATGCGGATGGCGCCGCCGTTGACGTCCTCCAGGCCGGCGAGCATGCGCAGCGAGGTGGACTTGCCGCAGCCGGAGGGGCCGACGAGGACGAGGAACTCGCCGTCCTCGATCTCCAGCTCCAGCTGGTCGACGGCGGGCTTGTCGCCGCCCGGGTAGAGGCGGGTCGCCTTGTCGAAGGTGACAGAAGCCATGGTGGTGAATCCCTTCTACCGGCAGGAACGTGCCGGACGATCCGAGTGGAAGGTCTAGTCCAGTCACCTGGACTCCGCCCGACGCTACCTGGCGGTACGGCTCCTGTCAGCAATCTGACGGCCCGGATTGTGGGGACATTGGGTGGTGGGGGCCTATGGCAGAGCACCCGACTTTTGGCCATGATTCCTGCTTCGACGCCACTGCCGGCCCGGCGAGACCCTGGGGGTCGCACCTGGTCGGTCTTACGCAGGCTCCACAGGCGTGACGGCCGACGGCCCGTCGGTCCGTACCGCAATTCACTCCGCTATGCCGCCGAGACGAGCTCCAGCAGCTCCGAAGCCCTGATCACGCTCGGCGGCACACGTCCTGGCGGTAGCGCCATCGCCACCGTCCAGTACAGCCGCATCCCCTCGTCCCGGAGGTTCACCGCAGCGTTCGTGTCCCGGTCGTGGCCGGCGCCGCACTCCGCGCAGGTCCACTCCCGGACCGAGACGTCGAGCTTCTGGCCCTTCGCGTGGCACGCGGAGCACCGCGATGCGGAAGCTTCTCCCCGTCGTCCAGCGTGACCAGCGTCGCGAGCCCGAGGTCCAGCCCCACCGCCTTCGGCGCCCGGCTGTCGGCCAGGAACACCTCCGGAAGCGGCGCGATCACCTCCTCCACGAGCACGGAGAGGAAGAACCGGCCGGCACGGTCGCGCGTCACCGTCAGCTTCACCGGCAACTGCCCCGGCGGCAGCGCACGGGACCAGCGCACGTCCAGAGGCACCGTCTGCTTGGCGAGCGTGACCGAGGCCGTACCCGGACGCTCCGGATCCTCGACCCACCGGAAACCGGTGCGGACGTAGGTCGCAGAGTCCTTCGACCGGCGCTTCGACTTCCGCTTCGGGTACTTCGACAGCCCCTTGAAGAACCGCGTGAACGCCGAGTCCAGGTGGCGCAGCGCCTGCTGGAGCACGGTGGACGAGGCTTCCTTCAGCCACGCCGTGTCCGGTATTCGCTTCCACCCGGTCAGCGCCCGACAAGTCTCAGCGAAGCCCAGCGAGACCCGGTGCTCCTCCCAGGCCTTTACCCGGAGGGCGAGGCCCTCGTTGTAGACCCACCTGCACGCGCCGAAGGTCTGGGTGAGCTGGTCCGCCTGGTCGGCGGTCGGGTAGAAGCGGAAACGGTGCGTGCGCTGCTGCGTGCCCGGCTGTCGGAGCAGGCCCTTCAGTGACGTGGCCGCTCGGCCCTGGTGTTTGGTCCGGTCGCCCACCCCGAGGAGTTCACGCTTGATGCGCCGGGCCTCCTCCCCCGTCGTGCGGTCTGCCATCGCCCCTCCCAAGATCCGATCTTCAGAACGGCACACCAGTCCGTACAACGAACATGTGGCTGAGGGGTCACGGGTGTGGGATCAATGTGATGGATCGGGGAATCGAGTGCTGTGTAGAGTGATGGCGGCTTCGTCCGCAGCGGGTATACGGACGGGTGTCATGCCTCCTTAGCTCAGCTGGCCAGAGCCACGCTCTTGTAAAGCGTAGGTCGTCGGTTCGAATCCGACAGGGGGCTCCGTCCCAGGTCAGAGGGAATCTGGTCGAGGGGATTCGTACGGAAGTGGAAGGCCCCGGGTGATCACCCGGGGCCTTTTCGCGTTCCCGGGGTGGGGTCAGTCGCGGCCCGAGATGCGGTTGGCCAGGCGGGCCAGGGGGGTCGTTGTGGGGCGGTGGGTGGTGGATTCGTGGCGGTCCGCCTCGCGGTAGGCGGCGTAGAGGGCGTGGACGCCGAGCCAGCGGAAGGGTTCCGGCTCCCAGCGGCGGACGCGGTGGTGGACCCAGGGGAGGGTCGTCAGGTCGGTGCGGTCGCCCAGGACCAGGTCGCGCAGGGTGCGGCCGGCGAGGTTGGCGGTGGCCACGCCGGAGCCGACGTAGCCGCCGGCCCAGCCCAGGCCCGTACCGGCGTCCAGGGTGACCGTGGCGCACCAGTCGCGGGGGACGCCGAGGACGCCCGACCAGGCGTGGGTGATCGGAGTGCCGGTGAGGACCGGGAAGAAGGCGAACAGGAGGTCGCGCAGGGCCGTGATGGTGGCCGGCTGGGTGCGGCCGTCGCTGTCGGTGCGGGAGCCGAAGCGGTACGGGACCCCGCGGCCGCCGATCGCGATGCGGTCGTCGGCGGTGCGCTGGGCGTACATGTAGGCGTGGGCCATGTCGCCGAGGAGCGGGGCGTCCTGCCAGTTGAGGTGCTTCCAGACCGAGGGCGGGAGGGGGGCCGTGACGATCATCGAGGAGTTCATGGGGAGCCAGGTGCGCTTCTGGCCCTTGAGGGCGGCGGTGAAGCCCTCGGTGCAGCGCAGGACGTACGGGGCGCGGACGGTGCCGTAGGGGGTGACGGCGCGGCGCGGGGCGATCTCGGTGACCGGGGTGGATTCGTGGATGGTGACGCCGAGGCGGTCGCAGGCGTCGGCGAGGCCGCGGACGAGCTTGAGGGGGTGGATGCGGGCGCCGTGGGGGGTCCAGCTGGAGCCGACGGCGTCGGCGATGTCGATGCGGGCGCGGGTGGCGGGGGCGTCGTACAGCTCGCGTTCGGTCTCGCCGAAGGAGACCTCGGCGGTGTGGAAGGCCTTGAGGCGGGTGAGCTGGGCGGGGGTGCGGGCGACTTCGAGGACTCCGCCGCGGTGGATGTCGGCGTCGATGGATTCGGCGGTCGCGACGTCGATGACCTCGGTGACCGTGTCGTTCATGGCGAGCTGGAGGCGGCGGGCGGCTTCGTGGCCGTGCAGGGCGGCGTAGCGGTCGCGGCCGGCGATGCCGTTGTAGAGCCAGCCGCCGTTGCGGCCGGAGGCGCCGTAGCCGCAGAACTTCTGCTCCAGGACGGTGACGCGGAGGTCGGGGGCGGCGCGCTTGAGGTAGTAGGCGGTCCACAGGCCGGTGTAGCCGCCGCCGACGATGACGACGTCCGCCGTGGCGTCGGTGGTGAGGGGCGCGCGGGTCGGCTGGGGGGCCGTCGTGTCGGTCGCGTACCAGAAGGAGATACCGCCGTTGATCGTCATGGGGGAGTTGGTACACGGGGTGCGGCCGGGGTGTCCAGGTACCGGATGTCGTGGTCGGGGGCCGGTTGCGCGGCGGGATGTTCGCTGTGCGGGCGGGGTGGTGCGCCGTAGGGTGGCGGGGGGTTTCGTGCTGGTTCGGGAGGGGTGTCCGGGTGGTGGCGGAGGCGTTGCTGGAGCGTTGGGGGCTGCGGGTGACCGGGCCGGGGATGCGCGGGATGACGGCGGTGGTGCTGCCGGTGGAGCGGGCGGACGGCACGGCGGCGGCGCTGAAGGTGCTGACCCCGGACGAGGAGACGGCGGGGGAGCCGCTGGCGCTGCGGGCGTGGGGCGGGCGGGGCAGCGTACGGCTGCTGGAGTGGGACGCGCCGACGGGGACACTGCTGTTGGAGCGGCTCGACGAGAAGCGGCCGCTGGCGCGGCTGGCGCGGCGGGACGTGCGGGCGGCGGTCGGGGTGATCGGGGGGCTGCTGGCGCGGCTGTGCGCGGTGCCGGCGCCGGAGGGGCTGCGGGGGCTCGGGGCGGTCGCTGCGGGGATGCTGGAGCGGGTGCCGCGGGCGGCGGCCGGGCTGGCCTCGGCGGCGGACCGGCGGGTGCTGCGGGACTGTGCGGGGGCGCTGGCGGAGGTGGCGGGGGAGCCGGGGGACCGGCTGCTGCACTGGGACCTGCACTTCGGGAACGTGCTGGCGGGGGAACGTGAGCCGTGGCTGGCGATCGATCCGAAGCCGTTGGCCGGGGATCCGGGTTTCGAGCTGCTGCCGGCGCTGGTGAACGAGTACCGGGAGCGGGACGTGTGCTGGCGGTTCGACCTGCTGACCGAGGCGGTGGGGGCGGACCGGGAGCGGGCGCGGGCGTGGACGTTGGGGCGGGTGCTGCAGAACTGCCTGTGGGAGGTGGAGGAGGGCTGCCGGCGGCTGCCGCGGCGGGAGGTGGCGGTGGCGGGGCTGCTGCTGGGGCGGTGACACCGCCTAGGGTGGCGCCATGATCCGTGCCGCTGTGGTCGACGACGTTGCCGAAATCCACTCCATGATCCGGGAGTTGGCCGAGTACGAGAAGGTGCCGCACGAGGCGCGTGCGACGCCGGAGCAGTTGCGGGAGGCGCTGTTCGGGGAGCGGCCGGCGGTGTTCGCGCACGTCGCGGAGACGGACGCCGGGGAGGTGGTGGGCTTCTCGGTGTGGTTCCTGAGCTTTTCGACGTGGCGCGGGGTCCACGGGATCTACCTGGAGGACCTGTACGTACGGCCGGGCGTGCGCGGGGGCGGGTACGGGAAGGCGCTGCTGGCGGAGCTGGCGCGGACGTGCGTGGAGCGCGGGTACGAGCGGCTGGAGTGGTCGGTGCTGAAGTGGAACGCGCCGACGATCGAGTTCTACGAGGCGCTGGGTGCGCGGCCGCAGGAGGAGTGGTCGGTGTACCGGTTGACGGACGGGGCGCTGGCGCGGCTGGGCGGGGCGCGGTAGCGGGGCCGTTGTCGGTGCCGTGGGCCACGATGGGTGCATGGCGCGGAGCGGACAGGTGAAGGTGAAGGCGGCCCGGCGGCCGGAGGTGCGGCTGCCGGAGCCGGCGGCGTGGGACGGCGGGGGGTTGGAGCCGGACGGGGATTACGACGGGCTGGAGTTCGCGGACCTGGATCTGGCGGCGGAGGACGGGACCGGGGCGCGGTTCATGGACTGCGCGCTGCGGCGGTGCGGGCTGGACGGGGCGCGGCTGCCGAAGGCGCGGTTCCTGGACTCGGTGCTGGAGGGCGTCCGGGGCGTGGGGACGGACCTGTCGGGGGCCACGCTGCGGGACGTGGAGCTGGTGGAGGCGCGGCTCGGCGGGGTGCAGCTGTACGGGGCGGTGCTGGAGCGGGTGCTCGTACGCGGAGGCAAGATCGACTACCTGAACCTGCGGGCGGCGCGGTTGCGGGACGTGGTGTTCGAGGGGTGCGTGCTGGTGGAGCCGGACTTCGGGGACGCGGTGCTGGAGCGGGTGGAGTTCCGGGACTGCGTGGTGCGGGGGGTGGACCTGACGGGGGCCCGGCTGGCGGACGTGGACCTGCGGGGGGCCGCGGAGCTGGGTATCGCGCGGGGGGTGGAGGCGCTGGCGGGGGCGGTGATCAGTCCCGGGCAGCTGTTCGAGCTGGCGCCGGTGCTGGCGGCGCACGTGGGGTTGCGGGTGGTGGGGTAGCGGGGGGTGTCGGAGCGCGGGTCCGGCCCGTACGGACGGGGGTCGTACGGGCCGGGCTGGGCGGCGGGGCCGGTGTCAGTGCTTCTTCGGGTCTTCGGCGTTGCGCCAGACGGTGAGGTCGACGGTGATGTAGTTGCTGGCGTCCTTGGAGTCGGACTTGCCGCGGTAGGTGAGCACCGCGATGTGTCCGGCGTTGCTGAGTACGCAGATCTCGGAGCCGTTGGTGAGCTGGTCGAGGCCGATCTTCTCGGTGTAGCGGGTCTCCGTGCGGCAGGTTTCCAGGGAGCCCTTCTGGGCGTTGTTCAGGACGACGAGCTTGCCGTTGGCGGTGCCGACCTTCGTGTCCCCGAACAGGCTGTCGTAGTAGTAGAAGAAGTCCCCGCCGTTGTAGAGGACGCCGGCGTTGCCGCCCGTGGCCGGGCGCGGCGGGTTGTCGGCGAGCATGACCTGGTAGTTGGCCGTGATGTCGATGCCCTGGTACGTGGCGGGGGTGGGGTCGGGCCGCTTCTGGTTCTTGTTCTGGTTCTGGGCGGCCGAGCTTCCGGGACCGGGGGCGGTGGCGGCGGCGCCGCTGTTGCCGCGGTTGCCGGCGGCGCTGCTCCCCTTGTCCTTGGCGGAGCCGTCCGGGAGCAGGGAGACGATGACCGCGATCCCGATGAGCCCGCCGATGACGGCTCCGGCGATGATCCGTCCGTTGGGCCCGGACTTCTGCGGGGCGGCGGGCGGGTAGCCGGGCTGGTGGAGCGGCGGCGGGGTGGGGTAGCCGGGGGCGGTCGGGTAGCCGGGGGCCGGGGTCGGGTAGCCGGGCGGGGGCGTCTGGTAGCCGGGCGGCTGGGTCGGGTAGCCGGGCGCCGGGGTCGGGTAGCCGGGGGCCGCCGCCGGGGCCGCGGGGGCCGTCTGTGTCGGCGCGTACGCGGGGGACGGGGGCTGGAGCGGGTACTCGGCGGGCCGTGCCGGGGCGGTGGGCGGCTGCGGGGGTGCGGAGAGCTCGGTCGGGGTGGGTGCGGTCGCGGGCTGCGGCGGCGGGGTCCGGGCCGGTTCGGGCAGCCGCAGGCGTTCGGTGATGGAACCGGCGACGGCCTTCGGGAGCCAGTCCTCGCCCTGGCGCAGCGGCGCGGGGGAGAGGGCGTGGCACATTTCGATGACCTCGGTGAGGCTGGGCCGTCCGGCGGGGTCGCGGCTGAGACAGCGGGTCACGAGGGGTTTCAGCTCGGCGGGCAGGGCGCTGAGGTCGGGGTCCTCGTGGACGATGCGGTAGAGGATCGCGTGCGAGTTCCCGTCCCCGTACGCGGGCGCGCCGATCGCCGCGAACGCGAGGATCTGGCCGAGGGCGAAGACGTCGGTGGCGGCGGTGACCGTGCCGGTGGAGGCCTGTTCGGGTGCCATGAACGCGGGCGTGCCGACGCTGACCCCGCTGCTGGTGAGGGAGGTGGCGTCGGCGGCGCGGGCGATGCCGAAGTCGATGACGCGGGGGCCGTCGGAGGCGAGGAGCACGTTCGCCGGCTTCAGGTCGCGGTGGACGATGTCCGCGCCGTGGATGACCTGGAGGGCCTCGGCGACCCCGATGGTCAGCAGCAGGACGCTGCGCAGCGGCAGCCGGCCGTGTGCGGAGACGGCGTGCGCGAGGGAGGGGCCGGGTACGTAGGCGGTGGCCAGCCAGGGCTGTGCGCCGTCGGTGTCGAAGTCGATGACGGGTGCCGTGTACAGGCCCTGGACCCGCTGTGCGGCGCGTACTTCCTGCTGGAACCGCCGCCGGAACTCGGCGTCCTCGCTGAACTCGGGCCGGATCACCTTGAGGGCGACGGGCCGCCCGCCGAGGGTGTACGAGAGGTACACCTTGCCCATGCCGCCCGAGCCGAGGACGGCGCTGAGCCGGTAGCCGCCCACGGTGGCGGGGTCGTCCTGTCCGAGGGGCTGAAAGAGTTCGGCCGGATGCGTGTCGCTCATGAAAAACCGTCCCCCATCAGGCAGTTAAAAGCCTGCCGACGCCCGAAGCCAACCGGGAGAGGGTATCCAACGCCCTCCCCGGCAGGGGCGTGCCTCAGGCGGGGACGCGGGGGAAGCGGGACTGGAGCGTCCAGATGACCGGGTTGTCGCCGAGGCCCTCGTGCATGTCGACGAGGTCGGCGATCAGGTCGTGGAGGAAGTCGCGGGCCTCGCGGCGGAGCAGGCGGTGGCTGAAGGTGAGGGGTTCTTCCTCGGGGGCCATCCAGTCGGCTTCGATGTCGACCCAGCCGAAGCGGCGTTCGAAGAGCATGCGGTCGGCGGACTCGGTGAAGTCGAGCTCGGCGTACCGGCGGTCGGCGGAGCGGCTGCCGCGGGGGTCCTCGTCGAGCTGCTCGACGATGTCGCACAGGGCCCAGGCGAAGTCGAGTACGGGTACCCATCCCCAGGCTGTGGACACTTCCGTGTCCTTGTCGGTGTCGGCGAGGTAGACGTCGCCGCAGAACAGGTCGTGGCGCAGCGCGTGGACGTCCGCGGAGCGGTAGTCGGTCTGCGGGGGGTCCGGGAAGCGCCGGGAGAGGGAGTAGCCGATGTCGAGCACGTTCCCGATGGTGTCACGGGTGCGCCTCTCCCGGCGCGGGGTGGTCCGGGTCAGCGGACGTTGACGGCGGTCCAGGCGGCGGCGACGCGGGCGGTCTCGGGGGCGGAGGGGCCGTAGAGGTCGGCGGCGGCGCGGATTGTGGCGGTGCGGGCGGCGGCGTAGTTGGTGGTGGAGCGCATGTAGAGGGTCAGTGCCCGGTACCAGATGCGGGTGGCCTTGTCGCGGCCGATGCCGAGGAGCTTGGAGCCGTCGTGGGTGGGGGAGTCGTAGGCGACGCCGTCGATGACCTTGGGGCCGCTGCCCTCGGCGAGGAGGTAGTAGAAGTGGCGGGCGGGGCCGGAGCCGGCGTGCGGGTCGAGGCCGGCGATGTCGGACGACCAGTAGTCGCGGGAGACGCCGTCGGCGCTGGGGCGGTCCATGCGGCGGGGCGGCCCGTCGAAGACGCGCTCGCCGAGGAGGTAGTCGCCGGGGTCGGCCTTGTTCTCCGCGAAGAACTCGCCGGCGGTCGCGAGGATGTCCGAGGTGCCTTCGTTGAGGGCGCCGGCCTCGCCGCTGTAGCCGAGGTGGGCGGTGGAGGCGGTCAGGCCGTGGGCCAGTTCGTGGCCGACGACGTCGAGGGAGGTCGGCGGGCGTCCGGGGGTGGTGCCGTCGCCGTACGTGACGCAGGCGCAGCTGTCGCTCCAGAAGGCGTTGCCGAAGCCGCTGCCGTAGTGGACGCGGGAGGTGGTGCCGACGCCGTCGCCGCGGACGCCGTTGCGGTTGAAGGCGGCCTTGTAGAAGTCCCAGGTCACGGCGGTGGCGTAGTGGACGTCGGCGGCCGCGGTCTGGCGGTGGGCGGGGGTGCCGTCGCCCCAGGTGTTGTCGGCGTCGGTGAAGGGGACGCCGGGGTTGTTGGTCTGGTTGAGGGCGTCCAGGGTGCGCTGGCCGCCGCGGGTGGGGTCCTGGAGCTGGTAGGCGGTGCCGGTGTGGGTGGTGCCGAGGGGGACGGTGCCGGAGTACTGGGTGATGCCGGTGCCGGTGGCCGCGCCGGTGGGTGCGGTGGCCGCGGTGGCGGGGGTGATGGCCGTGAGGGCGGCTGCGCCGAGCAGGGCGGCGGTGGCAGCGGCGGCGGTGAGGGCGAGGCGGCGTGGGCGGTGGGGGTGTGACACGCGGGCTCCTTCGCGGTGGCCGGGGTGGTGGCCGGATGACGGCGGGGCCGAGCGTGCCATTGGGGGGCGGGGGTGGGGCAGGTGTCCGGCGCGGGGTTGTCCGAAGAGCGGGGCGGAGTGTCCGGATCCGGGCCGTTGCCCTTGCCCTGGCCGGGCGGGGGTGGGGGTGGGGGTGGGGGTGTGGGCGCCGCTGCGCGGAGCGGTCCCCTACCCTCCCCCAGACTCCGTCCGGGCCCAGGTCAAGGCCACCGGCAAGGGCGGCACCGAGAAGCGCAGCCCCG
>NZ_JBNNPF010000051.1:0-40055 GCF_050275515.1 Streptomyces sp. NPDC004126
GCCTTCGGCGACCCTTGACAGGCCGTCCCGCCCCGGAATGCCGAAAGACTGCCGGGAAACCCCCAAAAGGAACGGTCACAGGGGAGAGGAGGCAGAAGCGGTTCCGTCGGAGACGAGGCGAGGGGCCGGGCGCCGGCACGCCACGCATACGGCCCCCACGTCTGCGATTCCGAGCCGGGGGCCCGGCTACCCCGCACGAGAGGCCGACCAGAGCAGCTCAGGGAGCGGTCGGGCGCGTCAGATCGCTACGCGCTCCTCTGATCTCAGCGTCCGGCGATCGTCTGGGGTTGATGCCTGCACCAGAGGACGATCAGACCAGCCCAGGCAGCGGACAGGCGCGACAGATCGCTACGCGCTCCTCCCGTCTCAGCGTCCGGCGACCGTCCGGGGCTGATACCTGCACCAGAGGACGATCAGAGCGGCCCAGGGAGCCGAGGGGCGCGTCAGATCGCTACGCGCTGCCCTGGTCTCAGCGACTGGCCGCTGTCTCGGGCGGATGTGATGCAGCTCGTGTTGAGCGGTCGTCAGGAGCCCATCGCGGCTCGGTCGGCCTCGCTGCGAAGAACGCAGAACTCGTTGCCTTCGGGGTCGGCAAGGACTGCCCAGCCAGAGCCGTCGGGATTCCGGTGATCGCCCACGAAGGTGGCACCGAGCCCGAGCAGCCGTTCCACCTCCTGATCACGTGATGTCTCAGGGCGCAGACACAGATGGATCCGGTTCTTGATCTTCTTGGGCTCGGGCACTTGGTTGAAGTACAGGACCGGGCCCTCCGCCAGCATCACCTGAGTCTCCCGATCACCCGGCTTGTCCTCCGGATGCAGTGGCCGGCCTGTCGCTCCGCTCCAGAACCGGGCCAGCTCGTAGGCATCCGCACAGTCAATCGCCACGTTCTGTACTACCGAAACCATGCGCGCGAGCCTGCCTTACTTCCCACCCGGACACCACCTCACAGACCCGCCCCAGACGGCCGCCCGACGCTGAGACGTCAGGAGCGCGTAGCGATCTGTCGCGCCTGTCGGCTGCCTGGGCTGGTCTGATCGTCCTCTGGTGCAGGTATCAGCCCAAGGCGGTCGTCGGACGCTGAGGAATGAGGAGCGCGTAGCGATCTGTCGCGCCCGTCCGCTGCTTGGGCTGGTCTGGTCGGCCTCTCGTGCGGGTGGCCGCGCCCCCGGCCCGGAGTCAGGACATCTGAGGGCCCGGATGCTTGGCGAGCCGGCGCCCGGCCCCTCGCCTCATCGCTGACGGAACCGTTTCTCGCTTCTCTCCCCCTGTGACCGTTCCTTTTGGGGGTTTCCCGGCAGTCTTTCGGCTTTCCGGTTCGGGTCGGTCGGTCAAGGGTGGCCGGAGGCCATCGCGAAGCGACGCGACCGGAGGGAGCGCCCTTGAGGGACCGGGCCGAACCGGAAGGACGATGGGACTGACGGGAAACCCCCAAACCCTCTCCGACCACCGCCCGAGGGGGTCCCGACCACCCGACCCCCGCCCCGCCGTGAGCCCCGTTCCGGCTGCGGAGGGTGGCTGCCGGGACCGGCCCGTCGACGGGTCCTCGTGGGGCCGAGAGGGTGATCGGGGGGTACCCCATCGGGTTTCTCCCGCGGGGGCTTTGGGCGTCCACCTGAGGGGGGTCGTGGGGGTGTTCGGGGGCTTGGGCGCGGGGGGTTGCCACACGGATAGGTGAACCTCGGCCGGGTGGGGGCCGGGGCTTGGTGGCGGTTGCGGAGCGTGTTCGGCGGTCGTAGAAAACCCGCATCAAGTTACCGCCTGGTACCGCCGGGCTGGGTCTGATCGGGGGAATCGCCATGGACACCACCACGCGCGGCACGGTCGGCGGCGAGGGCAGTCGCAGCAGGTACGGGGGATCCGGCCGGAGCCGGCCCGCCGGGCGGCGGGACCAGCGGCGTCCGGCGGGGGTGCCCCGGCAGGTGCGCAGGCTGGCCCCCCACGACTGGTTCGCGGAGCGCCTGCTGGCGGTGCTGAGCGGCCAGCGCCCCGTGCACTCGCTGCTCGGCCTCACGGTGGGCGAGGCCTACGAGCAGCTGGTCACCCTGGCCCCCGACGGCCCGCTGCGCGACCGGCTGCGGCCGGTGCTGCGGCACTGCGGGCGTTTCCACCCCGGCCCGGGGGTGATCGAGGCGTTCGCCCGCATCGCGACGGGGGACCGGGTCTCGGCGATGGCGTTCCGGCTGGAGCAGGGGCCCGACCGGCGCTGGCGGTGCGCCGCCGTCGAGGTCCGGGGCCCGCGCGCGTAGCCGTGGCCGCCGCGCAGGTCCGGGCCCCGGCCCGCACTCCGGACAGCGGTCCCCGCGCCCACCAGTCGTATCCTGAGGGCGTTTCCGACTACCGAAAGCAGCCGGCCATGCGCGTGTACGTCCCCCTGACCCTCCCCGGGCTCGCCGAGGTGCACAAGGCGGGGGAGCTGGGGCCCGCCCCGCTCCTTGCGTACGCCGTCACGCCCGGGCTGCGCGAGTGGTACGTGTCGGACGACATCGAGGAGCTGGAGTACGCCGCCCTCAGCCGGGCCGCGCTCGCCTCGCTGCGCCTGCTGGCCGCCGACCCGGCCGCCCCGCGCCGGCGGGTCGTCGTGGCGGTCGACGTCGACGACAAGGCCGCCACCGCCGTGCCCGGGCTGGACGAGGCCACCCTCGGGCAGGTCTCCCTCGGCGCTGCCGTGCGCCTGAAGGTGGCCGCCGCCGTGCACGCCGACGCCGATGACGCCGAGGGCGACGTCGCGGCCGCCGCCGGGGCCCTCGCCGCCGCCGACGCCGGGGACGACGACGCGCAGTCCACCGTGGACGGCGCCGAGGACCACGAGCTGCTGTGGTTCGGGGTCCAGGAGATCCCGGGGCTGTTGGGATGAGCACCGGTGGAGCCCACATCGTGTGGGACTGGAACGGCACCCTGCTGCACGACATCGACGCCGTCATAGCCGCGACCAACGCCTCCTTCGCCGAGTTCGGCTTCGCCCCGCTCACGCTGGAGCGGTACCGCGAGCTGTACGTCGTCCCGGTGCCGAAGTTCTACGAGCGGCTGATGGGCCGGCTGCCCACGGACGCCGAGTGGGCCGTGATGGACGAGGCCTTCCACCGCCACTACTGGGCCGCCGCCGAGGACGCGGGGCTCACCGAGGGGGCGCGGGAGCTGCTGCGGGGCTGGCAGGCGGACGGGCTCACCCAGTCCCTGCTGTCCCTCGCGCCCCACGAGAAGCTCGTGCCGCTGGTCCGCGAGCACGGCATCGACGTGCACTTCCTCCGCGTCGACGGCCGCGTCGGGCCCTCGCACACGTCCAAGGCGGGCCACCTCGTACGCCATATGGCCGCACTGGAGGCAGCCGGTGTGACCGCTCGCCGTACGGTCCTGGTCGGGGACGCCGTGGACGATGCGACGGCCGCGCGGCACGTAGGGGCGTACGCGGTCCTGTACACGGGCGGGTCGCACAGCCGCGCCAGCCTGGAGTCCGCCGGGGTCCCGGTCGTGGACAGCCTGGCCGACGCCGTCGCCATGGCCCGTGAGCTGGCCGGATAGGCCGGTAACGGACCGTTCCGGCCAAGCCTCTGGCCAGACTGTCCAGGTTTTGCCCCCTGTTTTGTACAGATGCAGTGAATGACGACCGGGGGGTGGGGCGAGATAGCCTGGACCCGTGATCAGCGCGATAGTCCTCGGGGGCACTGATGCCCCCGACCCGCGCCCGGCGCGCCTCCGCGGCCGGGCCTTCGCTGATCCCCGCCGCCGGGACCTGTCGATCACGGTCGAAGCCTTCCCCGGCGGCTCTCCCGACGCCGCGGCGTCGAAAACCGATCCGGACGGACATCCCGCCTCATCGCGGCGCTTTGTCATTCCTTCCTTCACCACCTACGTCACGCAATGGCGCGCGACAGGAGCCAGAGGACATGCAGACCAAGCTGGACGAAGCAAAGGCCGAGCTGCTCGCGCGGGCGGCACGGGTAGCTGAGAACAGCCCGGCCGGGGGGCTACTTCCGACTGGGTCCGAGCACGGCGAGCGCCCCGATCAGGGCACGACGCTCTCCTACCTCCAGCGCTACTACCTGCACACCGCCCCCGAGGACCTCGCCGACCGGGACCCGGTCGACGTGTTCGGCGCGGCGCTCTCCCACTACCGGCTCGCCGAGACCCGGCCGCAGGGCACCGCGAACGTCCGGGTCCACACCCCCACGGTCGAGGAGAACGGCTGGACCTCCAGCCACTCGGTCGTCGAGGTCGTCACGGACGACATGCCGTTCCTCGTGGACTCCGTGACGAACGAGCTGTCCCGCCAGGGCCGCGGCATCCACGTCGTGATCCACCCGCAGGTCGTCGTGCGCCGTGACGTCACCGGCAAGCTCATCGAGATCCTCGGCCCCGACTGCGACGCCCACGGTCCCAAGACCGCGCGCCCCCACGACTCCCTCGTCGAGTCCTGGATCCACGTCGAGATCGACCGCGAGACCGACAAGGCCGACCTCAAGCAGATCACCGGAGACCTGCTGCGCGTCCTGTCCGACGTCCGCGAGGCCGTCGAGGACTGGGAGAAGATGCGCGACGCCGCGCTGCGCATCGCCGAGGAGCTGCCGAACGAGCCCACCGCGCCGGACCTGCGCGAGTACGAGCTCGAAGAGGCCCGTGAGCTGCTGCGCTGGCTGTCCGACGACCACTTCACCTTCCTCGGCTACCGCGAGTACAACCTCGTCGACGGCGACGCCCTTGCCGCCGTGCCCGGCACCGGTCTCGGCATCCTGCGTTCCGACCCGGTCCACCGCGGCCAGGAGGACGCGCACCCCGTCTCGCCGTCCTTCAACCGGCTGCCCGCCGACGCCCGCGCCAAGGCCCGCGAGCACCGCCTGCTGGTGCTGACCAAGGCCAACAGCCGCGCCACCGTGCACCGTCCCTCGTACCTGGACTACGTGGGCGTGAAGAAGTTCGACGCCGACGGCAACGTCGTGGGCGAGCGCCGCTTCCTCGGCCTGTTCTCCTCCGCCGCGTACACCGAGTCGGTGCGCCGCGTCCCGGTGATCCGCCGCAAGGTGTCCGAGGTCCTGGAGGGCGCCGGCTTCTCGCCGTCCAGCCACGACGGCCGCGACCTGCTCCAGATCCTGGAGACCTACCCGCGCGACGAGCTGTTCCAGACCCCGGTCGACAAGCTCCGCGAGATCGCCACGTCCGTGCTGTACCTCCAGGAGCGCCGCCGGCTGCGGCTGTACCTGCGCCAGGACGAGTACGGCCGCTACTACTCGGCGCTGGTCTACCTGCCGCGCGACCGGTTCACCACCGGTGTCCGGCTGCGCCTGATGGACATCCTGCGGGAGGAGCTCGGCGGCACCAGCGTCGACTTCACCGCCTGGAACACCGAGTCGATCCTCTCCCGCATCCACTTCGTCGTCCGCGTCCCGCAGGGCACCGAGCTGCCCCTGCTGACCGACGCCGACGTCGAGCGCGTCGAGTCCCGCCTGGTCGAGGCGGCCCGGTCCTGGGCCGACGGCTTCGGCGAGGCGCTGACGGCCGAGCTGGGCGAGGAGCGCGCCGCCGAGCTGAGCCGCAAGTACGGCACCTCCTTCCCCGAGGGCTACAAGGCCGACCACTCGCCGCGCGCGGCCGTGGCCGACCTGTGCCACCTGGAGAAGCTGTCCGCGAGCGAGCGCCCCTTCGCGCTGTCGCTGTACGAGCCCGTCGGCGCGGGCCCCGGCGAGCGCCGCTTCAAGATCTACCGCGAGGGCGAGCAGGTCTCCCTCTCCGCGGTCCTGCCGGTCCTCCAGCGCCTGGGCGTCGAGGTCACCGACGAGCGGCCGTACGAGCTGCGCCGCAGCGACCGGGTCAGCGCCTGGATCTACGACTTCGGCCTGCGGATGCCGCTGTCCACCGGCAACGGGGACGCGTACCTCGGCGACGACGCGCGCGAGCGGTTCCAGGAGGCCTTCGCGGCCGTGTGGACCGGCGACGCCGAGAACGACAACTTCAACACCCTCGTCCTGGGCGCCGGCCTCACCTGGCGCCAGGCGGTCGTGCTGCGCGCGTACGCCAAGTACATGCGCCAGGCCGGCTCCACCTTCAGCCAGGACTACATGGAGGACACCCTCCGCAACAACGTCCACACGACGCGGCTGCTGGTCTCGCTCTTCGAGGCGCGGATGTCGCCGGGCCGCCAGGCCGCCGGCACCGAGCTGATCGACGCGATGATGGAGGAGCTGGACGGGGCCCTGGACCAGGTCGCCTCGCTCGACGAGGACCGCATCCTGCGCTCCTTCCTGACGCTGATCAAGGCGACGCTGCGGACGAACTTCTTCCAGCTCGACGCGGCGGGCGAGCAGCACTCGTACGTGTCGATGAAGTTCGACCCGCAGGCCATCCCGGACCTGCCGGCCCCGCGCCCCGCGTTCGAGATCTGGGTGTACTCCCCGCGCGTCGAGGGCGTCCACCTGCGCTTCGGCAAGGTCGCCCGAGGCGGTCTGCGCTGGTCCGACCGGCGCGAGGACTTCCGTACGGAGGTGCTCGGCCTGGTCAAGGCGCAGATGGTCAAGAACACGGTGATCGTGCCGGTCGGCGCCAAGGGCGGCTTCGTCGCGAAGAACCTGCCGGACCCGTCGGTGGACCGTGACGCGTGGCTCGCCGAGGGCATCGCCTCGTACAAGATCTTCATCTCGGCGCTGCTCGACATCACCGACAACATGGTCGGCGGGGAGGTCGTGCCGCCGAAGGGCGTGGTCCGCCACGACGAGGACGACACCTACCTCGTCGTCGCCGCCGACAAGGGCACCGCGACCTTCTCCGACATCGCCAACGGTGTCGCGGAGTCGTACGGCTTCTGGCTGGGCGACGCGTTCGCGTCGGGCGGTTCGGCCGGCTACGACCACAAGGGCATGGGCATCACCGCCCGCGGCGCCTGGGAGTCCGTCAAGCGGCACTTCCGCGAGCTGGGCCACGACACCCAGACCCAGGACTTCACGGTCGTCGGCGTCGGCGACATGTCCGGCGACGTCTTCGGCAACGGCATGCTGCTCTCCGAGCACATCCGCCTGGTCGCCGCCTTCGACCACCGGCACATCTTCATCGACCCGGCCCCGGACGCGGCGACCTCGTACGCGGAGCGCCGGCGCCTGTTCGAGCTGCCGCGTTCCTCCTGGGCGGACTACGACACCGCGCTGCTGTCGGCGGGCGGCGGGATCCACCCGCGCAGCGCCAAGGCCATCCCGGTGAACGCGCAGATGCGGGCCGCGCTCGGCATCGAGGCGGGCGTCACTAAGATGACCCCGGCCGAGCTGATGCAGGCCATCCTGCAGTCCCCGGTGGACCTGCTGTGGAACGGCGGCATCGGCACGTACGTCAAGGCGACCGCCGAGACGCACGCCGACGTCGGCGACAAGGCCAACGACGCGATCCGCGTCAACGGCTCCGACGTCCGCGCCAAGGTCGTCGGCGAGGGCGGCAACCTGGGCCTGACCCAGCTGGGCCGCATCGAGTTCGCCCGTACCGGCGCCGGCGGCGAGGGCGGCAAGGTCAACACCGACGCCATCGACAACAGCGCGGGCGTGGACACCTCCGACCACGAGGTGAACATCAAGATCCTGCTGAACGCGGTGGTCGCGGACGGCGACATGACCGTGAAGCAGCGCAACAAGCTGCTCGCCGAGATGACCGACGAGGTCGGCACGCTGGTGCTGCGCAACAACTACGCGCAGAACACGGCCCTCGCCAACGGCTCCGCACAGGCCCCGAGCCTGCTCCACGCCCAGCAGCGCTTCATGCGCCGCCTGGGCCGGGACGGGCTGCTGGACCGCCAGCTGGAGTTCCTGCCCAACGACCGGCAGATCCGCGAGCTGCTCAACACCGGCAAGGGCCTGACCCAGCCGGAGCTGGCGGTGCTCTTCGCCTACACCAAGATCACGGTGGCGGACGAGCTCATCCACACCGAGCTGCCGGACGACCCGTACCTGCGCCGCCTGCTGCACGCGTACTTCCCGGGCGCGCTGCGGGCGAAGTTCCCGGAGCAGATCGACGGGCACGCGCTGCGCCGGGAGATCATCACCACCCTGCTGGTCAACGACACCGTCAACACCGGTGGTTCGACCTTCCTGCACCGTCTGCGGGAGGAGACCGGCGCCTCCATGGAGGAGATCGTCCGGGCGCAGCTCGCGGCCCGCGAGATCTTCGGCCTGGCCGAGGTGTGGGACGCGGTCGAGGCGCTGGACAACAAGGTCCCGGCCGACGTCCAGACCCGGGTGCGGCTGCACTCGCGGCGCCTGGTGGAGCGCGGTACGCGCTGGCTGCTGAACAACCGGCCGCAGCCGCTCCAGATCACCGAGACCATCGAGCTCTTCGGGGCCCGGGTGGCGGAGGTCTGGTCGGAGCTGCCGAAGCTGGTGCGCGGCGCGGACCTGGAGTGGTACCAGTCGATCATGGACGAGCTGACCGGCGAGGGCGTGCCGGAGGAGCTCGCGGCGAAGGTGGCCGGCTTCTCGTCCGCGTTCCCGACGCTGGACATCGTCGCCATCGCGGACCGGACGGGCGTGGACCCGCTGTCCGTCGCCGAGGTGTACTACGACCTGGCCGACCGTCTGGACATCACCCAGCTGATGGACCGCATCATCGAGCTGCCGCGGTCCGACCGCTGGCAGTCGATGGCCCGCGCGTCGATCCGCGAGGACCTGTTCGCTGCGCACGCGGCGCTGACGGCCGACGTGCTGGCGGTGGGCAACGGCTCTTCCACTCCCGAGGAGCGCTTCAAGGCGTGGGAGGAGAAGAACGCGGCGATCATCGGGCGGGCGCGGACGACCCTGGACGAGATCCGGGGTTCGGACGACTTCGACCTGGCGAACCTGTCGGTGGCGATGCGGACGATGCGGTCGCTGCTGCGGGCGCACGCGTAGTCGCTCGCGCCGGCGGTAGCGGAACGGGCCGGGCCCGGGACCCCTTTCGGGGTTCCGGGCCCGGCCCGTTGTGTCGGCGGGGCTAGCTTTTGCCCGAGGTGAAGGCCTCGTACGCGTCGCAGACTTCCTTTGAGGGGCCGTCCATGCGCAGGACGCCCGACTCCAGCCAGATGGCCCGGTCGCAGGTTTCGCGGACCGTGCCGATGGAGTGGCTGACGAGGAAGACGGTGCCGGCCTGGGCGCGGAGTTCCTCGATGCGGGCCTGGCTGCGGCGTTGGAAGGCGGCGTCGCCGGTGGCGAGGGCCTCGTCGATCATCAGGACGTCGTGGTCCTTGGCGGCGGCGATGGAGAACCGCAGCCGGGCGCCCATGCCGGAGGAGTAGGTGCGCATGGGCAGGGAGATGAAGTCGCCCTTCTCGTTGATGCCGGAGAAGTCGACGATGCCCTGGTAGCGGTCGCGGATCTGCTGCTTGGTCATGCCCATCGCGAGCCCGCCGAGGACGACGTTCCGTTCGCCGGTGAGGTCGTTCATCAGGGCGGCGTTCACTCCGAGGAGGGACGGCTGTCCCTGGGAGTAGACCGCGCCGCGGGCCACCGGCTGGAGGCCGGCGATGGCCTTGAGGAGGGTGGACTTGCCCGAGCCGTTGGAGCCGATCAGGCCGATCGCCTCGCCCTTGTACGCGGTGAAGCTGACGCCCTTGACGGCGTGGACCTCGCGGACGCCGGGGGAGGGCTTGCGGGAGAAGATCCGGCTGAGGGCGGCGGTGGCGCTGCCCTTGCGGCCCCCTCCGTGGACCTTGTAGACGACGTGGACCTCGTCCGCGATGACGGTCGGGACACGGGTGTCGGTGTCAGCCACGGCCGTACTCCTCCTCTGCCTTCCAGAAGTAGACGAAGCCGCCGACGCCGGCGAGCAGCGCCCAGCCGATGGCGATCGGCCACACGTGGTGCGGGAGCGAGCCCGCCTTGAAGCTGTCGATCAGCGCGAAGCGCATCAGGTCGATGTAGACGGCCGCCGGGTTGGTCTTGAGCATCAGGGAGACCCAGTGCGGCAGGTGGTCCGTCTTGAGCATGGTGTCGATGGACCACATCACCCCGGACGAGTACATCCAGGTGCGCAGGACGAACGGCATCAGCTGGCTGACGTCCGGGTTCTTGCTGCCGATGCGGGCCATGACCATCGCGCAGCCGGCGCAGAAGACGGCCATCAGGAAGAGTGCCGGGACCGCGATCAGCCAGGAGGCGGAGGGGGTCTGGCCGAAGGCCAGGAGCAGGACGACCAGGGCCGCCATGGTGACCAGCAGCTGCTGGAAGAGCTGGACCACGGAGGAGATGGGCAGGCTGGCGCGGGGGAAGTGCAGGGCGCGGACCAGGCCGAGGTTGCTGTGGACGGCGCGGGTGCCGGCGTTGATGGAGCTGCCGATGAAGTCCCAGACGAAGACGCCGGTGATCAGGAACGGCACGTAGTCGGGGACGCCGTGGCTGGCGCGCATGACGATGCCGAAGACGAAGTAGTAGACGGCCGCGTTGAGCAGCGGGGTCATCAGGTGCCAGACCTGGCCGAGCTTGGCCGTGCTGTACGTGGCGTGCATCCGGGCGGTCGCGTACGCCGTCACGAAGTGGCGGCGGTTCCAGAGCTGCGCGACGTAGCGGGGGAGGGAGGGGCGGGCGCCGCTGACGGTCAGGCCGTGGGCTGCCGCCAGCTCCGCGGGGGAGGGCGGCGCGGGGGTCGCGGTGGTCACGGTGGTCACGGGGTCGCTTTCGACGGAGGTCTGGGGCGCCTGACGACAGGACGGGGCCGTATCGTCGCTACGGTGACAGTAGGGCGTGGGTCGTCGGAACGCAACCGTATCGTCGTGACGGGCGGGTGACGGCCTCGCCGCTATGCTCTGTGCATGACCAAGGACTCCGCCGCCGCTCCCGCCGCCGCCCGCCGCGCTCCCGCCGGCGCCGCCGTCCTGCGCGAGGACGTCACCGAGGCGATCCGCGCGGCCGTGGTGGAGGAACTCGCGGCGGTGGGCTTCGCCCGGATGTCGATCGAGGGCATCGCGCGGCGGGCCGGGGTCGGCAAGACCGCCGTGTACCGGCGCTGGAAGTCGAAGCTGCACCTGGTGCTCGACCTGATCGGCGCCGTCGCCGCGGACGGCATCCCCGTGCCGGCGACCGGGTCCCTCTACGGGGACGTACGCGCCCTGCTGGAGGTCATGTCACACGTACTGCGGCACCCGGTGGCCTCGGCGGTGATCCCCGACCTGCTGGTCGAGGCCGCCCGGAACCCGGAGATCGCCGACGCGGTGCGGGGGGCGCTGGTGGAGGGGCAGCGGCGGCTCGCCGAGGGCATCGTCTCCGAGGCCGTCGCCCGGGGTGAGCTGCCGGCGGGCGCGGACCCCGACCACGCCCTGGACCTGGTGATCGGCCCGCTGTACTGGCGTCAGGTCGTCGTGCGCGACGGGGTGCCGGCCGCGTACCTGGACGGCCTGGCCCGCTCGGTGGTGGCGGGCCTGCGGGCGGACGCGGGCCCCGCCGGGACGGTCTAGACGGTCTGGACGGTCTGGACGGTCTGGACGGCCTGGACGGCCTGGTGGGCCCCGGGCGGACGGCCCGGGGCCCGGGGGGTCAGTGGCTGCTGCAGCCGGGCACGTTGCCCGCGCAGTTGGACGGCTTGTTCCCGGTGATCTCGCTGTGCTCGTTCTGCACGGTGGCGGGGGTCACGTTGTTGACGCCGCCGCCCTCGCCGCCGGCCCGGTTCTCCTTGACGACCGCCTTCGTGAGCGTCAGCACCGGGTCGGGGGCGGCCGCGTCGAACGACCGCTCGTTGTTGATGCCGCCGCCGTTCTCACCGGCCTGGTTCTTGAACACCTTGGTCTTCGACAGGGTGGCCCGGCCCGCGTTGTCCAGGCCGCCGCCGCTCCCGCCCGCCCTGTTGCCGCCGAGCTCGCCGCCGTGGACCTCCAGGGTCCCCGCGGACGTGTTCTCGATGCCGCCGCCCCGCCCGCCGACCCAGTTCCCGACGACCTGGGTCTCCTTGAGGGTCGCGGTGCCCCCGTTGTAGACGCCGCCGCCGTACGTGCCGCCGCCGCCCTGGTTGTTGGTGGCGCCGTTGCGCGCGATCTTGCTGTCCTTGGCCTTCAGGGTGCCCGCGTTGTAGACGCCGCCGCCGAACTGGTCCGCCGCGTTGCCCGACACGGTGGTCCCGAGGAGGTCGACGGTTCCGCCGGCGTTGTTGTAGATGCCGCCGCCCCCGGCGTCCGCGGAGTTCTGGTTCGTGACCGTGTTGGTCAGCACCCGGCTGTGCACCAGGGTGGCGCGGCCGAAGTTGGCGATGCCGCCGCCGGCCCCCTCGGCCTGGTTGCCGGACACGGTGCTCTTCTCCAGGCGCAGGACGCCCTGGTTGAGGATGCCGCCGCCGTCGGTGACCGTGACGTTGCCGCCGGCCACGGTGAGGCCCTGCAGGGAGAGCTGTCCCGACGCGGCGACTTCGAGCAGCCGGAAGGGCGTGGCGGAGGACCGGATCAGGGTGGAGTCCTCGCCCCTGATGGTCACCTTGCCGGTGATGACCGGCAGCGCGTTCCCGCTGTCCTCGAAGTCGTCCGCGAAGGCGTAGGCGCACCGTTCGGCGAGGTTGACCGTCCCCCCGCCGGGGTTGGCGTTCACCTGCTGGACCGCACTGATGAGCGTCGCGGTATGGGAGCACCCCACCGTCACGTTCAACGGCGCGGCGTGGGCGGGCGCCGCCAGGACCGGGGCGGCCGTGGCGCACAGTCCGAGACCCGCCAGCGCGGAGGAGCAGGCGAGGAAAAGGCGCAGCGTCATGGGCTTCCTTCCACTGTTGCCCAGGCCGCCGCCCGGCCGGAGCGGCGGGGCGGCGCCTGGATCACAGTGGTAGTTACCGGTCGATCCGCCGGCCGGCCGGGGCCGGGCCGCGACCCGCGGCGAAGTCCATGCTTACGGTCGGCCCCCTCTGGCCCGGACGGCCCAAACGCCGCGACCCGATGGCCGCCGAGGGACACGGCCTACGGCCACAGGTCCGCGCCGAGGCCCGCCGTCAGGGGGGTCAGGTCCGGGGCCGAGGCCGGCGGGGCGGGGCGGCGGTCCTCCAGGGGGGTGACCGCCGGGACCGGGGTGGACTGGCCCAGGAAGACGCGGCGGACCACGCGCTCGGCGGCGTGGCCGTCGTCGTACGAGCAGAAGCGCGACCGGAACGCGGTGCGCAGCTGTGCCGAGCGGGAGCCCTGCCAGTGGCCGGTCGCGAAGATGTCCACGAGCTCGTCCTCGGTGCGGGCGATCGCCCCCGGGGGACAGGAACGCAGGTCGAAGTAGGTGCCGCGGGCGGCCTCGTACGCCTCCCAGTCGTCCGCGTGGATCACGATCGGCCGGTCCAGGGAGGCGTAGTCGAACATCAGGGACGAGTAGTCCGTCACCAGCGCGTCCGAGGCGAGGCACAGCTCCTCCACCGACGGGTGGGCGGACACGTCCAGCAGCCTCGGGTGCGGATCGCGGACGGACCCGGTGCCCGCGTACGTCAGGTGCGTGCGGGCGAGGATCGTGAAGCGGGGCCCCAGGTCCCGCAGGACCCGCTCGAAGTCCAGGTGCTCGGGCCGGCTGCGCCGGTAGTCGCGGTGGGTCGGGGCGTACAGGATCGCGGTGGTGCCCGGGGCGATGCCCAGCCGCTCGCGCAGGGCCAGCACCTCCTCCTGGCCGGCCCGGTGGAAGGGGTCGTTGCGCGGGTAGCCGTACTCCAGGGTGGTGTAGGAGGAGGGCACGGCCCGCTCCCACACCAGGGTGGAGTGATGGTTGGAGGAGAGCAGGTAGTCCCACTGGTCGGCGCCGCGCAGCAGCCCCTCGAAGTCCGTGGTCGGGGTGGCCGCGGGACGGTCCTGGAGGTCGAGGCCGACCCGCTTGAGCGGGGTGCCGTGCTGCGTCTGGAGGAGGATCTGGCCGGGCCGCTTGACCAGGGCGCGGTCGAAGTTCACGTTCGTCGTCAGGTAGCCCGCCCGGGCCAGGGCGCTCCAGTACGCGGCCGAGCCCGGCCGCAGCGGGGTGGTCTCGGGCGGCAGGGTGGCCGCGTGCCGGGGGTCGCAGATCCACGCCGTGCGCATCCGCGGGGCCAGCTCCCGCAGCTTCGCCTCGATCGCCGCCGGGTTGCAGGCGTAGCCGCCGTGCCAGTACGCGGAGAACACCGCCAGCTCGGGCCGCAGCGGGAGCAGCCGCTGGACTCGGTAGTGCAGCCGCAGCGCGCTCTCGCGCAGCCCCCGCCCCAGCGCGGACCCGGCGCGGCCCGCGGCCAGGGCTCCCGCGCGGACGGCCGAGGCCAGCCCGTAGGCGCGCCGGGCGCCGAGCCGCATCAGGGCGTGCCGGAGCCGGTCGGTGCGGGACAGCGACAGCGGCAGGGACCCGGGGCCGCCCGGGACGCGGTGGCGGCGCAGCAGGGCCGAGGCCCGCGCGAAGAACTCGGCGCGGGCGGCGCGCGGGAGGCGGCGCGGGTCCGCGTACAGGGCGCAGAAGTGCTCGGCCATCCGCCGGTGCAGTGCCGGGCGCCAGCGGTCCAGCTCGGGGCGGGCGGCGAGCAGGCCGAAGACCCGGTCGTACTGGTCGAAGACGTCGAGGTGGCGCCGGCTGGTGGTGCTCAGGATCGAGCCGGTGCGGCGCTGGCGGTAGTGCACGCAGACCCGGTCGAGGACGGCCACGGACTCGGCGGCCAGCAGCGCCGGGTAGGTCCAGGGGGTGTCCTCGTAGAAGCCGGGCGGGAACTCCAGGCCCTCGCGCTCCACGTACTCGCGGCGGTACGCCTTGTTCCACACCACCATCAGCATGCCCAGCAGGGCCGGGCGGTCGGCGAGCCGGAAGCTGGCCGGGCCCTCCTCGGACAGCCGGTGCGCGAGCCGGTTGCGGACGGTCTCGCCGGTCCAGAAGGTGCGCGCGTAGTCGTAGACCAGGACGTCGGGGGAGCCGGTGGCCTTGAGCCGGTCGGTGATCGCCTGGAGGGCGCCGGGGGTGAGGACGTCGTCGCCGTCGAGGAAGAGCAGGTAGTCGCCGGTGGCCCGGGCCAGACCCGCGTTGCGGGCCGGGCCCAGGCCCAGGTTGTGCGCCAGGTGCACCGCGGTGACCCGGGGGTCGCGGGCCGCGTACTCGTCGATGATCGAACCGCAGGCGTCCGGGGAGGCGTCGTCGACCGCGATCAGTTCCAGATCCGGGTACGACTGGGACAGGACCGAGTCCAGGCTCTCCTGGAGGTACGCCTGAACCTTGTACGCGGGCACGATGACGCTGAACCGGGGCACGGCACATCCAGGGGTCGGCGCGGGCATATTGCTCCCCCAGCTGCCGCTGGGAGGTGCCCCCAAGGAACCGCGCGCACGGCGATCGGGTTACGCAGCGTGTGGCATTCGGGTTACGCAGCGTCAACATCCCATGTCGGACCCCGTCGTTACGGTGGCCGTGGGTTACTTCACGGCGCCGGCCATCACCCCCGTCGTGAACTGCCGCTGGAACGCGAAGAACACCAGCAGCGGCACCACCATCGACAGGAACGCCCCGGGCGCCAGCACGTCGATGTTGTTCCCGAACTGCCGCACCTGCTGCTGGAGCGCCACCGTCACCGGCGGGTGCGCCGAGTCGGCGAAGACCAGCGCCACCAGCATGTCGTTCCACACCCACAGGAACTGGAAGATGCCGAGCGAGGCGATCGCCGGACCGCCCAGCGGCAGCACCACCCGCGCGAACAGCCGCAGTTCGCCGGCCCCGTCGAGCCGGGCCGCCTCCAGCAGCTCGCGCGGGATCTCCGCGAAGAAGTTCCGCAGCAGGAACACCGCGAACGGCAGCCCGAACGCGGTGTGGAACAGCACCACCCCCGCCGTGGTCTCGAACAGGCCGATGGACCCGAAGAGTTCCGACACCGGGATCAGCGCCACCTGCACGGGGACCACCAGCAGCCCCACCACGACCAGGAACAGCCAGTCCCGGCCCGGGAACTCCAGCCACGCGAAGGCGTAGCCGGCCAACGCGCCGAGGACCAGGACGAGCAGCGTCGCCGGGACGGCGATCGCCACCGTGCTCAGCAGCGATCCCGTGATCGTGCCGTTCTCCAGCAGGCGCGCGTAGTTGGACACGGTCAGCCGCGAGGGCTCCGTCAGCACCTGCCACCAGCCGCCGCGGTTCAGGTCGTCGGGGGAGAGGAGGGAGGACACCAGCAGCCCGAGCGTGGGCAGCAGCCAGAACAGCCCGGCCAGGACCAGGAAGACGCGCAGCAGCACGCTCCCCGCCAGTCGTTGCACGACGCTCAACGGGAGGCCTCCTTCCGCATCCGCCGGATGTTCAGCAGCATCACCGGCACCACCAGCACCAGCAGCAGCACCGCGATGGCGCTGCCGAGCCCCGGATCGGCATCCGTCCCGAACGAGGTCCGGTACAGCTGGAGCGCGAGCACGTTCGCGTCGTCCTGCACCGCGCCCGGAGCGATCACGAACACCAGGTCGAAGACCTTCATCACGTTGATGACCAGCGTCACCAGGACCACCACCAGCACCGGCGCCAGCAGTGGCACCGTGATCCGGCGGAACACCTGCCACTCCCCGGCCCCGTCCACCCGCGCCGCCTCCAGCAGCTCGCGCGGCACCGCCGCCAGTCCCGCCCCGATCAGCACCATCGCGAACCCGGCCCACATCCACACGTACGCCCCGATCACCGCCGGGGTCACCAGCACCGGACCGAGCCACTCCACCCCCGCGTACGCCGCCCGGAAGTTCGACTCCGGCAGCCGCAGCCGCCCCCCGTCCGCCGCCGCGGGCAGCGTGAACGTGCCGTCCGGGCCGGTCCTCGCCGACGCCACCACCCGGCCGTCCTTCACCGCCTCCACCCGCATCCCGGACAGCCCCGACTCCGCCGCATCGACCACGTTCGGCAGCCCGCCGCCGCCCCGGGTGAAGTCCTGCCAGACGGTGCCGGCCACCATCCCCGGCACCACCGCGGCACGCCCCGCCGCACGGGTCCCCGCGGGCAGGGCCTCCGGAGCCACCCCGACCAGCGGCAGCAGCACCGGCTCGCCCGCCCGCACCGTGCCCCGCGTCAGCAGCGCACCGCCGGCGGCGGGCTCCAGCGGGGAGTCCCGGCCCGGACGGGCCCCCGGGAAGGCCGAGGACTCCGCGAAGGTGTCGTGCACCCCGACCCACACCGCGTTGGCCACGCCCCGCTGCGGGTCGTGGTCGTACACGAGCCGGAAGATGATGCCCGCCGCCAGCATCGAGATCGCCATCGGCATGAACACCAGCAGCTTGAACGCGGTCCCCCAGCGCACCCGCTCCGTCAGCACCGCGAAGACCAGCCCCAGCGCGGTCGCCGCCGCCGGGGCGAACACCACCCACACCGCCGTGTTCCGCAACGCCGTACGGATCACCGGATCGCTCAGGATCCGCCGGTAGTTGCCCGCCCCGACGAAGGCGTCGCCGGAACGGTCGAAGAGGCTGCGGTAGAGGGAGTAGCCGATGGGCTGCACCACGAGCGCACCCAGCAGCACCAGGGCGGGCAGCAGGAACGCCGCGGCCACCAGCCGCCGCCGCGACACGTCCCCGCGGTGGGCCCGGACCGCCGTCTTGGGCGCCACGGCGTCAGTTCCCGAACGCCCTGGCCGCTTCCGCCTCCAGCCTCTCCTGGGTCCCCGCCACGTCCGACGGGTTCGCCAGGAAGTCCTGGAGCGCCTTCCACTCACCGGCCCCCGGCGTCCCGCCGAAGGCCGCCGGAGCCTGGTCGGACATGTCGAAGCGGAAGTCGTCGCCCGCCGCGATCAGCGCCTTCGCGATGCCCCGCTGGATGTCGTTCGGGTACGCGGCCGGGTCCACCGCCTTGTTCGGCGACACGAAGCCGCCCTCCCGGGCCTGGATCGCCGCCGCGTCCGCCGACGCCAGGAACGTCAGCAGCGCCTGCGCGCCCTCGCCCGGCTTCAGCGCCACCGCCACGTCCCCGCCCGACACCACCGGCGCCTTCTCGCCGACCGCCGGGAACGGGAACACCAGGGCGTCCTCGCCCACCTTCGCCTTGGTCTGCGCGATGTTCACCGCCACGAAGTCGCCCTCGAAGACCATCGCCGCCGCCGGCCGGTCCCCGCCCGTGAAGGTCTGCGTCACCGACTTGGGGAACTCCGTCGCCAGCGCCCCGGAGGGGCCGCCCGCCAGGAAGTCCTTGCGGGAGAACAGCTGCCCCAGGGTGTTCAGCGCCGCCTTGACGCTGTCGTCCGTCCACTTGATCTCGTGCCGGGCCAGCCGGTCGTACTGCTCCGGACCCGCCTGCGACAGGTAGACGTTCTCGAACCAGTCCGTGAGGGTCCAGCCGTCCGCGCCCGCCACCGACACCGGCGCCGTGCCCGACGCCGAGAGCGTGTCGGCGACCGACAGGAAGTCCTTCCAGTTCGCCGGGGGCTTCACGCCCGCCGCCTCGAAGGCCTTCGCGTTGTACCAGACCAGCGACTTGTTGGCCGCCTTGTAGTAGACGCCGTACTGGGTGCCGTCCACCGCGCCCAGCTTCCGCCAGCCCGGCGCGTAGTTCTTCTCCAGCTGCGTCCGGACCTCCGGGCCCGCCGGCTGCGCCCACTTGTTCCGCACCGCCGCCGTCAGCGCGCCGACCTGGGGGAGCAGCGCCACGTCCGGCGGCTGGCCGCCCGCGATCTTGGTGCCGAGGAAGGTGACGATGGGGTCCTGCGCCGGGACGAAGGTGACGCTCGCGCCCGTCCGCTTCTCGAACTCCTTCAGCACCTTCGTGAAGTTCGCCTGCTCGGGTCCCGTCCAGACCGCGGCGACCTCCAGCTTCTCGCCCGGCAGTTTCGGTAAGTCGACGGTGTGGGCGTTCTGCTGACCGGACGGGGTGGACCCGCCCGTGCCGCCGTCGCCGCCCCCGCCGCCGCACGCGGTGAGCGCGAGCGCGCCCGCCGCGGCCAGTGCCGCCCAGACCCTTGCCGCCGTGCGTTTCGTGTGGCCGGTTCCGTGCTGTTTCCGCATGGTCTCGCCCCCGATGCCGTCGTGCCCGTGGTGTGCCGCGTGCCACAAGGTCTACGCCGACCCGCGCACCCCCGCAATAGCGCGCGGCGGGGGGCCGGGGCGGGTCACGGGCGGGTCAGGGGGCCTGGGGGAACGGCACCGGTATCGCCGAGACCAGGTGGGAGGCCCGGTCGAGGGCGCTGGCCAGCAGTGCGAGGTCGGTCGGCCCGTTGCCCAGCTCGCGCACCGGGCGGCGGGCCGGCGGGTCGCCCATCCGCTCCCACTCCACCGGCACCACGGTCGGCCTCAGGGTCGCCGTGCGCGGGATCCGGCCGGTGACCCGGCCCGCCTGGAACGGCACCGCACGCCCGTCGGCGTACAGCAGCCGCCCCCGGCCCGGCCCCGGCTGGTCGGGCGCGTCCAGCTCGACCCGCAGCGTCGCCAGCCGGGCCGGCTCGGTGTCGGCGGTCCGCTCCGGGCGGGCGCTGGCCACCACCAGGTGCACGCCCAGCCGGGTGCCCTCCCGGGCCACGCCCTCCAGGATCCGCACCACCGAACCGGCGGCGGGCCGGCCCGGGCTGCCCAGCGCCGGGGCCACCAGTGCGTCGAAGTCGTCCACCAGCACCACCAGCCGGGGCAGTGGGGTCGGCCCGGCGGCCGGCTCCGTGCGGGTGGCGGCGGCGCGCAGCCGCAGGGTGCCGGTGCGCGGGGAGTCGATGTCCCCGTTCAGCTCGCCGGGGGCCGGCCGGCGGGGCGAGACCATCCGGTCGGAGAGCTCGCGGCGGGCGTGCCACTCGGTGAAGGGGACGCCGTCCAGCAGCTCGTGGCGGCGCTTGAGCTCGGCGGCGAGGGCCTGCGCGAACTCGCGCATGCGCAGCGGGTCGGAGGCCACGAGGTGGGCCGACACGTGCGGGAGTTCCGTGCACGGCAGGAGGCCGTCGCCGCGCTCGCCGCCGGCGCCGTCGAGGAGGAGCAGGCCGAGGCGGTCGGGGCGGGCCGCGGCGGCCAGGGACGCGGCGATGGAGCGCAGCAGCTCCGTCCGGCCGCTCCCGGCGGGACCCTGCACGAGCAGGTGCGGGCCGTCGTGGACCAGCTCGGCGCCGACCGGACCGCGCCGGCCGGAGCCGAGGACGACCTCCGCGAGGCCGCCGACGCCCTGGCCCTGGTCGGTGGCCTCCGCCCAGCGGGCCATCAGGGAGGCCGGGGTGGCGCGGGCCAGCCCCAGCTCGTCCAGCAGCCGGGACGACGCCGGGAGGGTGGCCGCGGCCGGGCGGGAGGCGCCGCCGGGCTGGGCGCCGTCCGCGCGCAGCGGGGCCAGGGCCCGGGCGAACCGCTCCGCCCAGGCCGCCGAGACCCCGTCGGCGACCGCGGTGGGGCCGGCGGCGACCGGGCGGCCGCCGCTGACCGCGAAGCCGCGTACGGCCGTGGCCACGTCGCCGCTGAGCAGGGCGATCCGGCCGCACGCGCGGAACGCGGGGGTGGCGGCGCAGGCCGTCTCGTACGTCGTGGCGACGGGGGAGGCGGCGGTGGCGGCCGGGGTCTCCGCGAGGACCAGGAGGTGGATGCCGGCCGCTGTCCCGTGCGAGGCGAGGCGGCCGGTGAGGTCGCGCAGGGCCGCGCTGTCCGGGTCGCCGTCCAGGACCACGAGCGTGCGCGGGCCCTCGTACGCGGCGGCGGCCTGCCGCAGCGCCGCCGGGTCGGCGGCCGCCCAGTTGGTGCCGAGCGGGCCGTCCTCCAGCCGCCGGGTCAGTTCGGCGGTGCGGGCGGTCGCCTGGTCGCGGTCGTAGGCGAGCAGCAGCCGGCAGTCCTGGCCGTGCGCGGGCCGGACGTGGGGCAGCCAGCCGAGCCAGCCCCAGTCGCGGCGGCGTTCCGCCACGGGCCGGGCGCGGTCGGCGGCCAGCAGGACGATCTCCAGCCGGGCCGGGGAGTGCAGTGCCGCGAGCTGGGCGACCACCGAGCGGGCCACCCCGGTCAGCCGTGCCCGGGGGCCGGCGACGCCGAGCGAGCCGCATTCGGGGAACGCGACGCGGCTGCCCGCGCCGAGCCCCGCCTCCAGGAACCGGGGGTGCCCGGCCCCGCGCGACCACAGCCGTCCGGTGGGCCCGAGTGCCGCCAGGAGCAGGGCCGCGGGGTCGTCCTCGTCGGGGGCGGCCTGTGCGGGCGCCTCGGGTTCGGCCGGCCGGCCGGGGTCGTCCTCGTCGCCGCGCACCCACTTGCGGGCCCACGCGCCGATCCCGCCGCGGCGGCGAGGCCTGGCCCCGCCGTCCGGGTCGGTGTCGGGGTGGGCGCCGGCCGCGGGCGCACCCGGGGCAGCGGGCGCCCGCCCGGGGACACCCGGGCGGGGGGTGCCGGTGGCCGGGGCGGGGTCGGGGGCGGAGCCCCCGTGCCGGGAAGGGGCGGGGTGGGGGAAGGGCTCTTGCGGGTCGGAGCCCGGGGCTTCCGGGCCCGTACCGCCGCCGCGGGCACCCGTGCCCGGGCGCGTTCCGCCGGAGGTGCCGTCGGCCCCCGTTCCGCCGCCGGAGGCCGCCGGCAGGCCGAGGTGGCCCTCCAGGTCCGGGACGACCGCCAGCGGCCGTTCGCCGCCCGCCGGGGCGAGCCGGAGCGTGGACTCGCCGATCCGCAGCAGCGCGCCCGGTGCCAGCGGGACCGACGCGGCGCCGACGTCGGCGCCGTCCAGGGCGGTGCCGTTCGTGGAGCCGAGGTCGGCGACCGTGACCCGGCCGTCGGCCAGCACGGTCACCGCGCAGTGCAGCCGCGACACGTCCGGGTCGTCGAGCGGCACGTCGGCGTCCGCCGAGCGCCCGATCCGCACGGACCCGGCGTGCAGCAGGTGGACCCCGCCCGCGTCGGGTCCGGACACCACGTGCAGCTGCGGGGTGCCCGGCCCGTCGGCGGCCGGGACGGCGGCGGTGTCGGGGCCGGGGACGTGCAGGTGCAGTACCGCGCCGTCCACCAGGGGCGGTTCGCCGAGCACGGCGCGCTGCGGGTCGAGGCGGCGCGAACCGGCGTACAGCACGGTGGTGCCTCCGGTGTCGGGGCCGCCCGCGGCCGAGGCGAGTCCGGAGGCCACCGCGGCCAGCGCGGTCCCGGCGGGCGCGGTGACGAGCACGTCACAGCCGGCGGGCGCGGTGGCGGCCTGGTGGCCGCTGCGCGACCCGAGGACGGTCAGCCGGATCTGCATCGCCGTCAGCGGTCCCTTCTGCGCGGAGCGCAGTGCGCGGTGCGTGCGTGCGCCCGGCAGGGGGACGGCGGCAGCTGCCCCGCCCGATCGACCCCCCGCCCGGCACGGACGCCTCGTCCGTTCAGGTCTGCCGGAAGGCAGGGCTCCCGTCCCGGCCGTTCCGTACGGGTGCATCCTCGCACCTGTCGCCCGCAACACGCCCGGCAGCCGCCAATAAATGATCTTGGATTCCGGTGGCGGGGTTCACCCACCGGTGCGAATGCGGCCACCCCGTCGGGGGAAAACCGGGGAAATGAGCCCCCGGCATACCCCGCAAAACTCACCCTTCGCACATATGTGCGGCAACCAACCTCCGCCGACCCGCGTCTTCCACCGGGACACCCCCTAGAGTTGGGCCGGAAACCCACTCGGCGGAATCAGCCGGAAAGACGACAGCAGGGAGCGCGAGACGTGCGGCCAGTCGGCAGCAAGTACCTGCTCGAGGAGCCGCTCGGACGCGGCGCCACGGGCACCGTCTGGCGCGCCCGCCAGAGGGAGACCGCCGGCGCGGAAGCAGCCGTCGCGGGCCAGCCCGGCGAGACCGTGGCCATCAAGGTCCTCAAGGAGGAGCTGGCCCAGGACGCGGACATCGTCATGCGCTTCCTGCGCGAACGCTCCGTCCTGCTGCGCCTGACCCACCCCAACATCGTGCGCACCCGCGACCTCGTCGTCGAGGGCGACCTGCTCGCCCTGGTCATGGACCTGATCGACGGCCCGGACCTGCACAAGTACATCCGGCAGAACGGCCCCTTCAGCCCGGTCGCCGCGGCCCTGCTGACCGCCCAGATCGCGGACGCGCTCGCCGCCAGCCACGCCGACGGCGTGGTCCACCGCGACCTGAAGCCCGCCAACGTGCTGCTCGACGAGAGCAACGGCCAGATGAAGCCGATGCTCACCGACTTCGGCATCGCGCGCCTGGCCGACTCCCCGGGCCTGACCCGCACCCACGAGTTCGTCGGCACCCCCGCCTACGTGGCCCCCGAGTCCGCCGAGGGCCGCCCGCAGACCTCCGCCGTCGACATCTACGGCGCCGGCATCCTCCTCTACGAGCTGGTCACCGGCCGCCCGCCGTTCGCCGGCGGCACCGCGCTCGAAGTCCTCCACCGCCACCTCAGCGAGGAGCCGCAGCGGCCCCCCGCCGTGCCCGAGGCGCTGTGGATCGTCATCGAGCACTGCCTGCGCAAGGAGCCCGACGAGCGCCCCAGCGCCGAGAGCCTGGCCCGCGGCCTGCGCGTGGTCGCCGCCGGCATCCGCGTCCACTCCTCGCCCGACGAGGTCGAGGCCGCCCTCGGCGTCGCCGCCCTGCTCGCGCCCGACCCCTCGCCCGCCCCGGTCCCCGGCGCCCCGGTCGCCCCCGGCTCCGCCGCCACCGCGCAGGCCGAGGCGTACGACCCGGACGCGTACGACCCGAACGCCATGACGAGCGTGCTCCCGCCGGTCGGCGGCGCCGACGCCACCACCGTGCTGCCGGCCACCGCCGGAGCCCCCGGCGGCGCGCCCGACCCGACCTCCGTCATGCCCCCGGTGCAGCAGCCCGACGCCCCGCACCCGTGGCAGTCGCAGATGCGGGCCGCGCGCGACCGCAACGAGCAGACGCAGATGCACTACCTCGACCCCGCCGAGGACCCCCTGCGCCGCCGCCCCCAGCGGCCGGCCCCGCAGATGCCGCCGCCCCCGCAGCAGCCGCCCCGGCAGCAGCACCGCCAGGCCCCGCCGCCGCAGCAGTACCAGCCGCAGCAGCAGTACCAGCAGCAGCCCCCGCCGCAGCAGTACGCCCAGCAGCCGCCGCAGCACTACCAGCCCCAGCAGTACCAGCAGCCCCAGCAGTACCAGCAGCCGCCCCAGCAGCCGCAGTACCGCCAGCCCCAGCAGCAGCCGCCGCAGCCGCCCCCGGTGCGGCAGCAGCCTCAGCAGCCGCCGCGCGAGCCCCGTCCGCCGCGCGAGCCGCGCCGCCGCAGCGCCAACCCGGTGCGGATCCCGGGCCTCGGCTGCCTCAAGGGCTGCCTGGTGCTGATCCTGCTGCTCTTCGTCGGCGGCTGGCTGGTCTGGGAGCTCACCCCGCTCCAGGAGTGGATCGGCACCGGCAAGGGCTGGTGGGACCAGGTCTGGAGCTGGGGCACCGACGCCATCGACTTCGTCACCTCCATCGGCGACAGCACGGGCAGCGGCGGCAGCGGCTCCTGACGCTCGCGAACACCCCCCGGAGGACCCTCCCGAGGGTCCTCCGGAGCCTCCCGTAGCGCCGACCTTGTGGATTTGTCGACATCCAGGACGTGATTTCGCCCGCAGAAGTGAAGGTCACCGCGATCCGGCCACCCCAACACCCACACGGCCGCGTAGCTTTGGTCCGTTACGCCAGCCGCTGAGGGAGCAGTCGTGGCACGGAAGATCGGCAGCCGGTACACCGCCCACCAGATCCTGGGGCGCGGCAGCGCGGGCACGGTGTGGCTCGGCGAAGGCCCGGACGGCCCCGTCGCCGTCAAACTCCTGCGCGAGGACCTCGCCTCCGACCAGGAACTGGTCGGACGCTTCGTCCAGGAACGCAGCGCGCTCCTCGGACTGGAGCACCCGCACGTCGTCTCCGTACGCGACCTCGTCGTCGACGGGAACGACCTCGCCCTCGTCATGGACCTCGTACGCGGCACGGACCTGCGCACCCGCCTCGACCGCGAGCGCAGGCTCGCCCCCGAGGCGGCCGTGGCCATCGTCGCGGACGTCGCCGACGCCCTGGCCGCCGCCCACGCCGCCGGCGTCGTCCACCGCGACGTCAAGCCGGAGAACGTCCTGCTCGACATGCAGGGACCGCTCGGCCCCGGCGGCGCCCACCCGGCGCTCCTCACCGACTTCGGCGTCGCCAAGCTCATCGACTCCCCGCGCCGGGCCGCCGGCGGCCGCACCAACGCCCCCACCACCCGGATCATCGGCACCCCCGACTACCTGGCCCCGGAGATAGTGGAGGGCCTGCCGCCGAGGGCGGCCGTCGACATATACGCCCTGGCCACCGTGCTGTACGAGCTGCTGGCCGGCTTCACCCCCTTCGGCGGCGGCCACCCCGGCGCGGTGCTGCGCCGGCACGTCACCGAGACCGTCGTCCCGCTGCCGGGCATCCCCGACGAGCTGTGGCAGCTGATGGTCCAGTGCCTGGCCAAGGCCCCCGCCTCGCGACTGCGCGCCTCCGAGCTCTCGGCCCGGCTGCGGGACCTGCTGCCGCTGCTGGCCGGGATGCCGCCGCTCGACGTGGACGAGCCCGACGACGCCGACCCGGAGCCCGAGCCCGAGCGGGAGCCCGACACCACCGCCGACCCGGTCCGCAAGCGGGGCGTGGTCCCGCTGGTCCCCGGCTCCGCCACCGACTCCAACCGGGACACCCACACCTCCATGCGGGTCCCGGGCCCCGACGAACTGGCCGGCGGGGCACTGGGCACCGCCCGCGTCCCCCGCCCGGCCGGCGGACACCGGCCCGGCTCCGCCCGGCACCGGGCCGAGGCCGAGCGCAAGCGGCGCCTGGTGCTCTCCGCGTCGGCGCTGGCCCTGGTGGCGGCGGTGGGCCTGGGCAGCTGGATCGCCGTCTCCGGCGACGACCCGGCACCCCCGCCGCGCGACGGCAAGGGCCGGCAGTCGGCCCCGGCCCAGCCCAGGTAGGACGGCCGGGCCCGGGCAGGACGCCCCGCCCGGCGCGCCCCGGACCGGCTACACCGCGGTGAGGTCCGGGTGCCAGCGGCGGGCGACCTCCGGGTGGGCGCGGACCCAGCCCTTCAGCTCGTTGCGGCCGTACTCGGCGTGCAGCGGGTTCGACGCGTCGTGCGCCACGCCCGGCGCCGCGCGCAGGTAGTCCCCGGGGACGGTCTCCACGACCGCGTCCAGCCTCGGGTTGTAGAAGAACGGCACCGAGAAGCGCTCCACCGCCCCCGGAGGGCTGACCACCCGGTGGTCGGTGGCCCGCAGGTACCCCTCGGTGGCGATCTCCAGCAGCTCGCCCAGGTTCACCACGAACGCGCCCGGCCGTGGCTCGATGTCGACGTAGCCGCCGTCCCGGACCACCTGCAGCCCGCCCACCGAGTCCTGGAGCAGCAGCGTCAGGAAGCCGTAGTCCTTGTGCGCGCCGACGCCCTGGTCGGCGCCCGACGGCGCGGACCCGGGGTAGCGGATCAGCTTCGTGTGCAGGTGGGGGCGGTCCGCGAAGGCCGCGTCGAAGAAGTCCGGGGGAGCGCCGATCGAGGCCAGCAGCTCCTGCAGCAGCCGGTGCGCCACCCCGGCCAGGCGCTCCTGCCAGCCCAGGACCGCCTCCCTCAGCTCCGGCAGCGCCGGCGGCCACTGGTTCGGGCCCTCCAGCCACAGGTACGCGGGGTCCTCCGGCCCCAGGACCGGCGCCGGCCGTTCCGCGCCCACGTCCAGCTGGTCCCGCCAGTCGGACGCCCCGCCGGTCAGCTCGTGGCCGATGCGGGTGTAGCCGCGGAAGTGCGGGGAGTTCAGATTGCTCACGGCCAGCCGGTCGGCCTCCGGGAGCGCGAAGAAAGCCCTGGTCAGCTCCAGGATGCGGGCGGTTTCCGCCTCGGTTATGCCGTGTCCGGTCAGGTACAGGAAGCCGGTGTCCCGGGCCGCGGCGTGCAGCTGCTTCAGGAAGTCGGGGCGCTCGGCGGGGTCGTCGGCCCGCGAGAGGTCGATGACGGCCAGGGCGGGCGCGTCCGCGGTCGCGGACGCGGCGGCGGAGGGGGCGGCGGCGGAGGAGGTGGAAGAGGGGTGCGCGGACGGCATGACGGCTCCGTTTCGGATGTCACAGGGTCCTGTGCCCCAGAGATGGCGGGGCGTGCGGAGTGAGCGGTCCGCCGGCAGGGATGGCGCCGGGACCGCGTGGCCGCGTACAGGACCGAAGTCGGATCGGGGTTGATCAGGCTTGTGCTTGGTCCGGCGGCAGACAGCTCGTCGTGGTGACACGCATGTGGTCCACATGGCGGCGCTTCACGAGTAGAACGGTCATACGAGGAGCGTACGCCCGTATCGGCGCTCCTCTGTACGGTCCGATCCGGCCTGCCCGGACAGCCCCGTCCGGGGACCGGCTAGGCTTGACCCGTGGCAGTCGTCGATGTTTCCGAAGAGCTGAAGTCCCTCTCCTCGACCATGGGGTCGATCGAGGCCGTCCTGGACCTCGACAAGCTGAGGGCAGATATCGCCGTGCTCGAGGAGCAGGCCGCCGCGCCGTCCCTGTGGGACGACCCGGACGCCGCCCAGAAGATCACGAGCAAGCTTTCGCACCTCCAGGCCGAGGTCCGCAAGACCGAGACCCTGCGCGGCCGCATCGACGACCTCGCGGTGCTGTTCGAACTCGCCCAGGAGATGGACGACGCGGACACCCTCGCCGAGGCCGAGGCCGAGCTGGCGTCGGTCCGCAAGGCGCTGGACGAGATGGAGGTCCGGACCCTGCTCTCCGGCGAGTACGCCGAGCGCGAGGCCCTGGTCAACATCCGCGCCGAGGCCGGCGGCGTCGACGCCTCCGACTTCGCCGAGCGCCTCCAGCGCATGTACCTGCGCTGGGCCGAGCGCCACGGCTACCCGACGGAGATCTACGAGACCTCGTACGCGGAAGAGGCCGGCATCAAGTCGACCACCTTCGTCGTCAAGGCCCCGTACGCCTACGGCACCCTCTCCGTCGAGCAGGGCACCCACCGCCTCGTGCGCATCTCCCCGTTCGACAACCAGGGCCGCCGCCAGACCTCCTTCGCGGGCGTCGAGGTGCTGCCGGTCGTCGAGACCAGCGACCACGTCGAGATCGACGAGTCCGAGCTGCGCGTCGACGTGTACCGCGCCTCCGGCCCCGGCGGCCAGGGCGTCAACACGACCGACTCGGCCGTGCGCATCACGCACATCCCGACCGGCATCGTCGTCTCCTGCCAGAACGAGCGCTCGCAGATCCAGAACAAGGCCAGCGCCATGAACGTGCTCCAGGCCAAGCTGCTGGAGCGGCGCCGCCAGGAGGAGCAGGCCAGGATGGACGCCCTCAAGGACGGCGGCAGCTCCTGGGGCAACCAGATGCGCTCCTACGTCCTGCACCCGTACCAGATGGTCAAGGACCTGCGGACGGAGTTCGAGGTCGGCAACCCGCAGGCGGTCCTCGACGGCGAGATCGACGGCTTCCTGGAGGCCGGCATCCGCTGGCGCAAGCAGCAGGAGCAGGCCACCGCGTAACGCGCGAGCGCGTCAGCGCGTCAGCACGAGGAAGGGCCCGGACACCAGGTGGTGTCCGGGCCCTTCCCCATTACGTGTGATCCACGCGGCCACACGGTGATGCCGGCTGATCGGGACGCGACGCGGCCTACGCGGTCCGTGCCACCAGCGCCAGCGCGGCCACCAGCACCACCAGAAGCGCGATGAGCGTCGCCGGATTCAGCCCGGCGAAGGGGCCCTCCTGCTGGAGGCGCTCCCGGTTCGCCCGGCACACCGGGCAGCGGCCCTGGCTGACGGGTGCGGCGCAGTTCGCGCACACGAGCCGGTCATATGTCATGCGCTCCTCCTCTCGTCCCCTCGACATGGACAACGGTGCGGGGACGCGGTCCGTTCCCCCTACCACTGTGCCAGCTCCGCCGACATTCGGCGCGGCCCGTCCGGGCAATCACGATCCCGCTCCTCCAGCACCCGGGGATATATCGGGCAACTACGGTTGCCGGGTCCCCACCCGGCGTCCGGTCGCGTATGGTCACGGTCACCTACTCCCGGCGACCGTGGTGCTCCCGTGATCCGATTCGACAACGTCTCCAAGTCCTACCCGAAGCAGAACCGGCCCGCACTCAGAGATGTCTCCCTCGACATCGCCAAGGGCGAGTTCGTCTTCCTGGTCGGCTCCTCCGGCTCCGGCAAGTCCACCTTCCTGCGGCTCGTCCTGCGCGAGGAACGGGCCACCCACGGCCAGGTGCACGTCCTCGGCAAGGACCTCGCGAAGCTCTCCAACTGGAAGGTCCCGCACATGCGGCGCCAGCTGGGGACCGTCTTCCAGGACTTCCGCCTGCTGCCCAACAAGACCGTCGCCGAGAACGTCGCCTTCGCCCAGGAGGTCATCGGCAAACCGCGCGGCGAGATCCGCAAGGCCGTACCGCAGGTCCTGGAGCTGGTCGGCCTGGGCGGCAAGGAGGGGCGGATGCCCGGCGAGCTGTCCGGCGGCGAGCAGCAGCGCGTCGCCATCGCCCGCGCCTTCGTCAACCGCCCCGCCCTGCTGATCGCCGACGAGCCGACCGGCAACCTCGACCCGCAGACCTCCGTCGGCATCATGAAGCTCCTGGACCGGATCAACCGGACCGGCACCACCGTCATCATGGCCACGCACGACCAGCAGATCGTGGACCAGATGCGCAAGCGCGTCATCGAACTCGAACAGGGCCGGCTCGTGCGCGACCAGTCGCGCGGCGTCTACGGCTACCAGCACTGAAAGGCCCCTGAGACGTCATGCGCGCCCAGTTCGTCATGTCGGAGATCGGCGTCGGCCTCCGCCGCAATCTCACCATGACCTTCGCGGTCATCATCTCCGTGGCCCTGTCCCTGGCCCTGTTCGGCGGCTCCCTCCTCATGCGCGACCAGGTCAGCGCCATGAAGGGGTACTGGTACGACAAGGTCAACGTCACCGTCTACCTCTGCACGAAGAACGACGCCCTGGACGCGGCCGGCGCCGCCGCCCCGGGCGCCGCCGCCGGGGCACCCGCGGCCGGCGCCGCCGCCGGCAGCGGCCGGCCCTGCTCCAAGGGGGCGGTCACCCCCGAGCAGAAGCAGGGCATCGAGTCCGAGCTGAAGAAGATGGACCTCGTCCAGACCGTCATGTACGAGTCCTCGGACGAGGCCTACAAGCACTACAAGGAGCGCTTCGGCCACACCGCGCTGGCCTCCGTCGTCACCCCCGACCAGATGCCCGACTCCTTCCGGGTCAAGCTGAAGAACCCGGAGAAGTACGAGGTCATCACCTCCGCCTTCGCCGGGCGCGACGGCGTCCAGTCGGTCGCCGACCAGTCCACCGAGCTCGACAACCTCTTCGCCCTGCTCGGCACCCTCAACTGGGCGGCCCTCGGCATCATGCTCGTCATGCTGATCGTGGCCCTGCTGCTGATCGTCAACACGGTGCGCGTCTCGGCGTTCAGCCGTCGGCGGGAGACCGGCATCATGCGGCTCGTGGGAGCCTCCGGCTTCTACATCCAGGTGCCGTTCATCATGGAGGCCGCCGTGGCCGGCCTCATCGGCGCCGTGTTCGCCTGCGCGATGCTCGGCACCGGCCAGTACTTCGTGATCGACCACGGCATCGCGCTCCGCGACAAGCTCCAGCTGATCAACTTCATCGGCTGGGACGCCGTCCTCACCAAGCTGCCGCTGGTGCTGGTCATCGGCCTGCTGATGCCCTCGCTGGCCGCGTTCGTCGCGCTGCGCAAGTACCTGAAGGTATGACGAGCGCCTCCTGAGCTCTGTGCTCAACCGGACTTGCCGCGGCGGGGCTTGTCCTAGACTCGGCGGCATGCCGGGTCTGCCCGCCTTCTGTCCCAGGCCCCGCGACCTGCGTCGCGGGGCCGTTCTGACGCTGGTCTTCCTCGTCTGCGTGGGCACCGCCGCCGGCACGGGGTGCTGGTCCCCGCACGAGGCCGACGGGACGGGTACGGCCTTCCTGGCGGGCGCCGGCGAACCGGACGCGCCCCCGGATCCCGGCTCCGGCCCCGGCCCCGGTCCCGGCGCCGGGACCGCCGACCGGGAGGCCGTCGCCCGGGCCGCCGCCGAGGCCGTCGCAGAGGGGAAGTCGGGCAAGAAGGCCGCCCAGGAGGTCGTCAGCCGCAGCGGCGACCGCTGGGGCACCGTCTACGACCAGGGCGAGTACGCCGCCTTCGCCGAGGAACTCGACGGCCGCTGGACCGGGGTCGGGCTCTGGGCCGGACGCCGCGGGGACGGCCGGATCGAGGTCGACCGGGTCCAGCCGGACAGCCCCGCCGACCGGGCCGGCCTGCGCGCCGGGGACCGGCTGCTGGGCGTGGACGGCCGGAGCGTGACCGGGCTGGCGGTGGCCGACGTGGTGGCGCTGCTGCGCGGGGAAGCCGGCACTCCGGTGGTGCTCGGCCTCAGCCGGGACGGCGCCGACCGCACCGTGACCGTCCGGCGCGCGCAGCTGCGTACCGAGCCGGTGACCGTACGCCGCCTCGCGGGCGGCATCACCGTGATCAAGGTGGCCTCCTTCACCCGGGGCTCCGGCGAGCGCGTCCGGGCGGCCGTCCGCGAGGCCCCGCCCGGCGGCGGGGTGATGCTGGACCTGCGCGGCAACCCGGGCGGGCTGGTCACGGAGGCGGTGGTGGCGGCCTCCGCGTTCCTGGACGGCGGGCTCGTGGCGACGTACGACGTACGCGGCTCCGAGCGCGCCCTGTACGCCGACCCGGGCGGGGACACCGCCCGCCCCCTGGTCGCCCTCGTCGACGGCGGCACGATGAGCGCGGCCGAGCTGGTCACCGGCGCCCTCCAGGACCGCGGCCGCGCGGTGACGGTGGGCACCCGCACCTTCGGCAAGGGCTCGGTGCAGATGCCGACGGAGCTGCCGGGCGGCGCGGTGGCGGAGCTGACGGTGGGCACGTACCGCACCCCGGCGGGCCGCAGCCTCGACGGCGGGGGCATCACCCCGGACCTGGCGGCGGGCGACGGGGCGGAGGAGCGGGCGCGCACGGTATTGGGTGGCCTCGGGGTGGGGTCGTAGTGCGAAGATGACCGCACTATGGCTAAGGAAAAAGGGCGCAAGCTGATCGCCCAGAACAAGAAGGCGCGGCACGACTACGCGATCATCGACACCTACGAGTGCGGGATCGTCCTGACCGGCACCGAGGTCAAGTCCCTGCGCCAGGGCCGGGCCTCGCTGGTGGACGGCTTCGTGTCGGTGGAGGGCCGCGAGGTCTGGATGTACAACGTGCACGTCCCGGAGTACAGCCAGGGCACCTGGACCAACCACAGCGCCCGCCGCAAGCGCAAGCTCCTCATGCACCGCGAGGAGATCGACAAGCTGGAGCGCAAGTCCGAGGAGTCGGGCCACACGGTCGTCCCGCTGTCCCTGTACTTCAAGGACGGCCGCGCGAAGGTCGAGATCGCGCTGGCGAAGGGCAAGAAGGAGTTCGACAAGCGGCAGACGCTCCGCGAGAAGCAGGACACGCGCGAGACGCAGCGGGCGATCTCGGCGGTCCGGCGCAAGCAGCGGGGCACGGTTTAATCTCCTGGCATCCCGTGGTCCACTTCGCGTACCATGGCGTCAGCACCCGCCGCTCGCGGTGGGAGCAGCTTGTTAACAAAACATGGGGATGATCGGTTTCGACAGCGGCTGTCGATGCAGGGGAAGCGAGCCGAGGAAGCGGCAATGATCTCGCTAACCACATGTCGCAAAAAATAATCGCCAACTCCAAGAGCGATAACTCCCGCTTCACCCTCGCTGCCTAATAACAGTGAGCTGAAGCCTCTGTGAGGAGCGTCAGCCCGGAAGTGGTCCCGGTCCGGATCCTGGCGTCAACTAGGGATCTAAACCTCTAGCCCCGGTCACGGGGGTTGGAGGGAAATCAAACAGTGACTGAGCCCGTCGGAGACTTGTCCGTGTGATCTCCGGGGCCGAGAAAATCGCAGCGGACTGCGCTCGGAGAAGCCCTGCTTCTGCACCGTTGGACGCGGGTTCGATTCCCGCCATCTCCACTCATCCCATGTGGGCGAAGGCCCCGCAGCCTGCTGGCTGCGGGGCCTTCGTCATGCCGACGGATCCGACCCGCGAGTGTGCCCATGCCGCCCGGTCGTCGGCCATCGGCGGCCCATCACCGCCGTGGTCACCACCTCAAGCCGGTGCACACCATGAAACACCACGGCTGTCATGCCGCCCCGGGTGGTGGTGGGCGCGCCCTGACCGGCACTTTTGCCGCCCCTGTGTGCAGCCGGGGTTCACACTACGTCTGGGTAATGAGTCCCCCGGTTGCACACAAGGGTGCTGGGAGCCCATGGCAGGAGAAGTGAGGTTTCTCTTTATGGAGCAAAGTGTGAAGACTGGGTTCTCGTTTGCTGGCGTTGGGGTGTGGCAACGAGCAGCAGCGCACGTACGCGTGCGACGCGTACCCGCGTCCAGGTCGCCGTCATCCGGCCCGGTGAGTCTGCCGACATCACCATCCGCAGAAGGGGCCCGTACACGATGCTCGTCACGACGGACGCGGCCATGACCGGCGAGGGCACCGGCCCCATCCATGTCGTCGTCAGCCTGGACTTCCTGCGCCACCTGCCCGACTACAACATCGGATCGCTGGCCAAGGACACTTTCTGGAAGATCGTCGGTGCGCTTGCCGAGGTCGACGAGAACGGCCGCTACCCACACATGAACGAGAACGGCGAGGTGGCCATCAAGCAGGACGAGCTGGCCGCCCTCCTCGGGGTCAGCCGTCGCTCCATCAACACGGCGGTCGGGCAGCTCATGGAGCGCTCGTTCATCTGGAAGTCAGGCCGCGGCCGCTACCAGATCCACCCCTACATCCTGTTCTTCGGGAACTCCACTGCGCAGGCCCGTGCCATTGGGTACGCCGAAGCGAAGCGGAAGGACGGCAGCCTGCCGTCCATCCCGCGGCCTGGTGCCGTCATCGCCCACCAGATCGGTGAGGACGGGGTTACGGACGTGATCGCCTGATCGCCACCGCCTTCGGCCCCTGCTACCCCGAGGAGCAGGGGGCCAAGGTCTGCCTTGGGTAACCTGACGCAGATCCTGATCGGCTGTGCTGCGCGGACCGAGGGCTCCACCAGCGGTCAGTCGAACAGGTCCTTCACGGCGGAAGGGCCGGTGAACTCCTCCGCCAAGGCATCCATGATCAGCTCATTGCACACTGCCCCCAGCCAGTAGCCGGCACCGCGGAGCACTCCGGCCTGCTGGAACCCGGCCCGCTGGTACGCCCTGACCCCGGCCTTGTTCGGCTCCAGGACCTTCAGCCAGACCATGCGCAGGTTGGCCACGTGGAAGGCGTAGTCCAGGGTCAGCCGGGTTGCCTCGGCGCCGAGGCCACGGCCGCGGGCCTCCTTGCTCAGCATGATCACGAATTCGGCGGTGCGTACGGCTTCGTCGGGCAGGATCGTGGTCACCCCGACCGGCATGGGCTGGCCGCCGGCCAGGTCGTAGACCGTGAAGCGGAGGTTCGTACCGCGGACCTGGTGAGCCATCCCCTCAGTACGGGCCTCCAGCGACTCCGGGGCCTGCCGGCCGTAGCCGACCATCAGCGTGGGGTCCTGCTCCCACCGCCAGTACGTCTCCACCAGGTCCGGCCGGTACGGGCCCAGCGCGCACGTCTTCGTCTTGATCCACAGGGTGGGGTCAGGGTCGGTCACTGGGGGACTCCGATCGTGAGGGCGGTCGTGTAGGCCAGGGTGGATGCCGGTTCCGCTGCGGGGGTGCCGTCGTGGGTGGTGATCCAGGCGTGGAGGCGGACGGGGTCGGGGGCTACGCCGTGGCACCAGGTGACGGACCGGCGCCGCATGGCGAGGAGGAGTACAGCCGCGGCGGATTCTTCCAGGCAGGCCGTCCGGGCGGGGGAGAACCAGGCGGCGCGGCGCACAGCCTGGACGGCGGCCACCGCCTGGTCGTGCGTGGCGGCCGTGGTGCACGCGGCCGCGGCGGTGCGCACGGCGGCGGTGAGCCGCTGCATTGACGTCCCCGGGTCCCCGGCCTTCCTGATGGCCAGGACCGTGGTCAGGGCCAGCGCGGCGGCAGGGCTCCAGGGCGCGCTGGGCACGGTGAGGCCGGCGGGGTGTTCGCTGCTGCCCCAGCTGGCGGTGGGCGCTGTCGTTGCCGTCGTCGCCGTGGTGGGGATCAGGCACCGGACCCGGCCGGTGCGGTAGTCGATGTGCACCCGGACGTGCCCGAAGTCCACCGTCCGCTCCATCACTCCGACCTCCCCAGGGCAGGGACGGCCCAACGCGGGGCGGGGGCCCGGCCGATCGCGCCCAGCCAGGCGTCCACGGCCAGGGCCTGTTCCATCGTCGCCAGGGGCATGGGCAGCCCGGCGGCGGCCTGGCGCAGCTGGGCCCGGAAGCCGCCGACGTCGACCAGGCTGAGAGCGGCCAGGTTCGTGACGCCGTCGGCGAGGAGTTCGGGCAGGGCGGCCCGCATCCCGCTGTAGTGGTCCGCCTCGAAGGACCCCTTGGTGGTGCGGGCCGCCAGGGCGGGAGGGAGGACGTCCGAGAACGCCCGCGTCAAGGTCGGCTTGTAGGCGTACAGCGGGGGCCGGCCGCCGAGCGGGGTCGGTAGAACGGCGTCGGCCACGGAGGCGTCCAGGAACGGGTTCTGGAGGTCGACTCCGCAGCTGGCGGCCAGCTCGGCGTCCGCGACGGCGGTACGGGCCACCTCCCGGATCTCGTCCACCAGCACGCGCACGGAGGCGTCCAGCCCGGGTAGCGGATCCGGGGCGGACGCGGTGTCCGCGGCTGCTCCGGCCAGGAGGCGTACCCCGTCCGGGGTGGCCCACGCGGGTACCGGCAGGGCAGGGAACCAGCGGACGTTCCCCGCGTTGTGCGGGCCCGGGGTGCCTGCGGTCAGGGCCGGGCCGAGGGCGGCCAGGGCGTCCTGGCGGGTCTGGCGGGCCATGCGGGCGGCGGCGCGCAGGAGCGGCGGGACCGAGGTGTGGCGCAGCCTGGCCCACCCGGACGCCTCCCGGATGGCCCGGAGGTAGCGGTGGCGGCGGAGTAGGTCCGCCAGGTGGGCGGGCGGCTGGAAGAGGATGCTGTCCCCGCCGTCCCCGGTCAGGTGGGTGCGCGTGCCCAGTTCGCGGCGCATCCACCGCAGCTGTGCCAGGAGTCGGGAGTGGGTCAGGGTGGAGGGTGCGGGTTCGTCGGTCACCGGCACCTCCGCGATCCGCTGGTACGGGCGGTGCTCGGCGGTGAGGGGGAGGAGGTGGTGGCGGATGCGCCCGGCCGAGGCGTCGGCGGTGAGGCGGGCGTGACGCAGGTCGGCGCCGTCCAAGATGCCGGCGGGGTGGATCGTCACCGCATCGAGAGGGCCGGGCATGGCGCGGGAGGCGATTACGGCCAGGGTGGTGGAGTCGAGACCGCCGGAGAGGTCGCTGGACAGGCCCGGGCCGGTGCGGGTCCGCAAAATCACCGCCGCGGTGAGGGCGGTCCGCAGGCGCAGGTGGGCCGGCGGCCCGGCGTACGGGTCGGGCCGCCACACCGTGCTGCACCGGTTCGGGCCGCCGTCGGTGGGGAGTTCGATCCGGGCGCCCGGCGGGAGCTGCACCACCCCGGTGAAGAAGGAGCGGCCCGTGGCCAGCACGGGCAGGGACGGGGCCAGAACCGCGCAGGCCACCCGGCCGACATCCACCCGGGCGTCCACCAGGGCGGCCAGATGGCGGGCTGACGTCGACCATGCCCACGTCCCCCTCCAGGCGGCCGCGTACAGGGGGAAGGCGGCGGCCGGGTCGGTATGGAGCACCAGGCCGTGCTCCACCTCCTCCAGGACCGCGTACGCCCCCGGCCACCACCAGGCCACACGGGCGGGTAACGGGCGGGCGGGAAGGCGCCGTACCTCGTCGTCGGTCGCTCCGCACAGGCCGACGACGTGGACACGCCGGCCACCCCGCTGCGCACTGCGCACGGAGGTGCCGCCAACCCGCCACAGGGAGGCCGACGGGGTGTCGGCGCCGATCGGGTGCGGGAGGTCGGGCCGGGTGATGCTGAATCCGCCTACGGGCACGGAGTCCTCCAGGAGCTGGGAACGGGAACGCGGCCCCGACCCGAAGGCCGGGACCGCGTCCGGTGCGGGCGGGGGTCAGCTGTTGTATGCGCGCCGCTTGTCCTCGCTGTTGCCGCCGCCCTGGCCCTCGGTCAGCTCGGCGACGTCGCCGAGATCGACGGCCACCGCCTCTTCCTCAGTCGTGATGGCGGTCTCGGTGGTGTTGTGCATGGCGGTGCTCCTCTCGATAGATGTTCGAGTGGTGCTGTGGGTGGCGCCGGAGCCCTCGGAGGTGAGGGGCCCTGGAGCCGTCTCCGTCCGTGCAGACCGTCTGCGAGGGTGCGGACGGAAGCTCTGAGGTCAGCCCCGTTCGAGGCTGGAGGGGTCCTTGACGATCCACTCCCGGCCCCCGCCCATGGGGCGGGCGAAGACCGCGTTGGACATCGTGATGCGGGTGGCGGGGTCCTGCCACTCCCCGATGAACTGGACGATGCCGTGGCGGCCTTCGATCGGGTCGCTGATCGCAGTGCCCTCGGTGACCCAGCCGGGTACGGTCTGGCGCTGGCGCTCACGGCTGGGGCGGGACATGGTCACGCCTTTCGAAGTCGGCGCGGCGCATGAACTTCTCCCAGCCGCCGGCGGCCCGTATCCGCAGGGCGAGGCTCGGGGTTCCGGGCTGGGGCTCGGGGGCGATGTAGGCGCGTCCGCTGATGCCGGGCGTGCGGCGGGGCAGTTCGGAGGTGCTCATGGCTTTGCTCCTCTCCGGCGGGGGGTTGCAGCGGGCCGCGGGTGCGCCGTAGCGGACGGGCACGCGGCCCGCTGCGAAGGGGGACGTCGTCCGTGAGGGCGGCGTGTGACCAGTGAACGCGGCACGGCGCCCCTCAACTGGCACAGGTTGTGACAGTTGCAGGACGCCGTGTGACAGGAGTGGTCTGGTGGGGCTGGTGGGTCTACAGGTCTGCCCCGCACCAGGATGCGTACCCGATCAGCGTGTCCGGGGTACGGCGTGCTGCGTGCACCAGCCCGCTGACTGTCTCCCGGACGCTCGGGTGGTACTTGGCCTGCTGAGGGGCGACGGACCGCGCCTTCAGCAGAGAGGACAGGGCGGCGTCCGTCTTCCCGGTCGACAGCTGGGCGCGGGCGGTGTCGATCCAGAAGTGCCCGAGCCGGTCAGGGAAGTAGCCGGCGGGCGGCCGGACCTCCTTCGCCAGGTGCAATGCCCGGCTGTGGTTGCCCAGCTCCATCTCCACGGCGGATGCGTGGATGGCCACGTTGGTGGGGCCGAAGCTCTGGACGTGCGGGCCGTCGTCTCCGCCGCCCGTGACCTCCCTCCCCAGCCGATCACCCAGCCGCCGGGCTTCGGCCAGCTCCCCCCGGGCCGTGTCGCCGTCGCCCCGTCGGCAGGCGAGCACGGCCGCCCGCAGCCGCAGGTTTCCGGCCGAGCACAGGGCCGGAACGTCTCCCGCCCGGACGCCGGTCTCCACGATGCCGAGGGCCCGGCTGATGATGGCCTGCCCGACCTCCAGGCGCCCCGTCGTGAACGTCGCGTACGCCCTCATGTAGTGGTGCAGGGCCATCAAGTAGGGGTCGTTCCCCCGGCTGACGGAGTAGTCCATGCGCGACAGCAGCAGCGACACCAGGTCCGACAAGCCCAGGTTGTAAGCGACGTCGTACGCCGACCGGTAGACGTGGACCAGCATGCGGTGGGCCTGCTCCTCGGCCTGGCCGGTCGCGGTCTGCGACACCTGCACCAGCTCGTCAATCAGCGGCGGCGCCATCTTGGTGATTTTGGCGTAATTGGATGCGCGGCGCGCTTCCAGGACCTGGCGCACGTCGGTGCCGATCTCGGCGGGGCCCCGCACGGCGACTTCATCCAGCGGCAGGTCCCAGTTTTCCAGGGAGGCCCTCAGGTTGGCCAAGGGCCCGTCCAGGCGGTCATGGGCGTGCTCGGTGGCGTAGGGCTGGCCGGTGAAGGTGGTGACCGGGACACCGAGGGCCCGGGCCACGGCGGCGGTCAGCGCTCCCGAGGCCGGGCGCCGGCCTTGCTCCACCTTCGCCAGGAGGCTTTCCGAGATGTTCGCCTTGTCGGCCAGTTGCGTCTGGGTGAGTCGGCGCAGTCTCCGGTACGCCGCGATGCGCGCACCCGTGCCAGCAACAGGGTTCTGGGGCATGCTGTCTGTGCTCCGTCCTGCGTAGTGGGCCTACTTGGACGGTACCCGCCGCCGGGTGGCGGGAGAACGGAAAGGACCCCAGCCGCAAGGTGGTTGGGGTCCCTGTTCGTTCAAGGAGCGTTGTGCGGGCGTTGCCCGGTGGTCGAACGCGCTCCCCGCGCTCCATGCCTTCCGCCGGAAGGGACCTGGGGCGCGGGGGTGCCTGTGGACCCGCCCGCACGGGCGTGCCATCTTGGGCCCGCGCCGAGCCAGAAGAGGAAGTCCTCCCAGGCGGCGGGGTCGAGGTGGACGCTCCTCACTCCTCACCCGCCAGGGCGCGCAGATCGTCCATGCTCTTGGTGACGACGGCCGCCGCGCCCTCACGGTCGCGGGCGGCGGCCTCCATGAGGCGGCGGGCGTTCGCGGGGGAGCGCAGCAGGTAGACGGTTTCCTGCCAGGAGTCGTAGTCGTCGGCCGACATGAGCACCGTGTCACCGTTCTTGGATCTGATGCGCACGGGAGTGCGGTCGTCGTTGACCTGCTCGATCAGGGGGAACAGGGTTCTGCGTGCTTCGCTGGCGCTGATCGGCATGGCTGTACTCCCTCGTGTGTCGGTACCTGGATAGGGTCCCGCGCTCGTACCGGATTCCGGTACCGATGGGCATCCGTGAAGGCCCCGCAGCCTTCTGGCTGCGGGGCCTTCGTCATGCCGGGGTGCCGGTGCGGGGCCTCAGCAGTACGGGACCTTGTTGAGGTTCAGGGCGTAGCGGGCGGCGATCCAGCCGCGGCCGTCGGCGAGCTTGTACCAGATCGAGTTGTCGCCCACGGTCTGGCCGTTGACCTTGCACTGGAGCGCCACGACCGTGTTGACCGGGATCTTGCCGGTCTTGCGGTAGTCCGTGCCGGGGCCGGAGCGGATGCCGAGGCCGTGGCCGGAGGTGACGATGCGGGCCTTCGGGGTGGCCTTGTGGTCGTCCTTGCCGCCCTTGCCGTGGTGGTCGTCCTTGCCGTGGTGGTCGCCGCACTTCTTGCAGGTGCCGCCGTGCTTTCCGTCCTTGCCGGGGTCGCCCTTCTCGCCCCTCGGGCCGGGGACGCCCTGGGGGCCCTGCGAGCCGGTGGCGCCGTCCTTGCCGTCCTTGCCGGGCTTTCCGTCGTGGCCCGGTCGGCCGTCCTTGCCGGGGCGGCCGTCCTTGC
>NZ_JBNNPF010000051.1:40154-50264 GCF_050275515.1 Streptomyces sp. NPDC004126
CCGTTCTTGCCGTCGTGGCCGGGCCTGCCGTCCTTGCCGGGGTCGCCCTTGTCGCCCTTGGGGCCGCCGGCGGGGCCCGGCTCGCCCTGGGGGCCGGGCTTTCCGTCCTTGCCGGGGCGGCCGTCCTTGCCGTTCTTGCCGTCGTGGCCGGGCCTGCCGTCCTTGCCGGGGTCGCCCTTGTCGCCCTTGGGGCCGCCGGCGGGGCCCGGCTCGCCCTGGGGGCCCGGCTTTCCGTCCTTGCCGGTCTTGCCCGTCTTGCCGGTGGCGCCGGTCTTGCCTTCCGGGCCGCGCTCGCCCGGGTCGCCCTTGTCGCCCTTCTCCCCGGGTTCGCCCTTCTCGCCCCTGAGGCCCGGGAGGCCCGGCTTGCCGTGGTGGCCGGGCTTGCCGTCGTGGCCGTCGTGGCCCGGGCGGCCGTCGTCGCCCTTCGGGCCCGTCACCGGGGTGGCCACGGCGAACAGGGCCGGGGCGTCGGTGCCGTTGGACCACTCGCCGCCGTCCAGCGTCGTGCCCTGGGGGGCCTTCGGGTCCACCTTCAGGGTCACCGCCAGCCGCGTCTGGGTGTCGGCCGGGAAGGCGAAGCCGGCGCGGGTGCCCGCGTCGCAGGTCAGCAGGCGTGCGTCCGCCGAGCGGGTGCACGAGCCGGCCGCGCGTTGGCCGTTCCAGTAGAAGCGGGCCTCCGGGAAGGTGGTCCGCTCCGGGGCGGTGATCCGGAAGGAGCTGCTGCGTGCCGGGTCCTGGCCGTTCACGGCCGCGATGACGACGCGGCCCGTCTTGCCGGGGGCGATGGAGGGGACGTACGGCTGGAAGAACCGGATCTGGGACGCGTCGGCCAGGGCCGGTACGGCCGGCAGCACCAGGCAGGACGCGGTGACGGCCGCGACGACGAGGGCCGAGGAGACGGAGCGGGTAGCACGCAAGGGGAGTTCCTCCGCGAAGGGAAGGGCGCTGGGGGAAAGCACCCCCAGTTATGCGGGATCACGCGGAGGAGTGGCGCGTACCACGCGGGCGCGTCACTCGCCCGCCGGAACAATACGGATAAATCGGGATGTTGCTACTGAGAGGGTCAGCGCGAGCAGGGCCGCGGCGGCCGGAAGGGCGTAGGCCGCGGTGGAACCCAGGCGGTCGACGGCCTGGCCCGCGCCGGCGGATCCGGCGGCGATGCCCGCCATGATCGCGGTGACGGCGAGGCTCATGCCCTCGTTGAGGCGGCCGGACGGAGTGGCCCGCTGCACCAGGGCCATCGCGCCCACCATCACCGGCGCCGTGGCCGTCCCGGCCAGCAGCAGGGCCCCCGCCAGCAGTGCGAGGGAGCCGGTGGCGGCGGCCGCCCACGGCAGGGCCATCGCCGCGGCCAGCGCCAGCAGACAGGTGCGCAGGCTCCGCGGGCGGCGGGTGCCGTAGAACAGCCCGGCGGCGCAGGAGCCCGCCGCCTGGAGCGCCAGGACCGGGCCCGAGGTGCCGCCGAGGCCCAGGCCGGCGAGGTGGGCGATGGAGGCCACCTCCATGGAGCCGAACACCGCCCCGGTGGCCAGGAGCAGGCCCAGCAGCGGGAGCAGGGCGCGCAGCGGCGACGGGCCCAGGGCCGCGGCCGGCGCCCCGGTCGCGGGGGGTTCGGTGGCCCGGTGCGCGGTGAACACCAGCATGCCCGTCAGCAGCAGGGCCGCCCCGGCGAGGGTGCCCGCCTCCGGGAAGGCGGCGGTGCACAGGAAGGCCGCGAGGACCGGGCCGAGCATGAAGCACAGCTCGTCCGCGGCCTGTTCGAAGGACATCGCGGTGTGGTGCTCGGAGCGGGGCAGCAGGTGGGTCCAGCGGGCCCGGGACATGCCGCCGATGTTGGGGGTCGTCGCGGTGGCCGCGTACGAGGCGAACAGGGTCCACGCGGGGGCCTGCGTACGCACGCACAGGACCAGGGAGAGCGAGCCGAGGACGGCGATCACGGTGGCCGGTACGGCGACGCGGGCCTGCCCGTGGCGGTCGACCAGCCGGGCCGTCCAGGGCGCGACGAGGGCGGTGGCGGCCAGTCCGGTGGCGGTGACCGCGCCGGCCAGGGCGTACGAGCCGCGCTGCCCGGCGATCATCATCACCGCGCTGACCGCGAACATGCCCATCGGCAGCCGGGCCAGCAGGTTCCCGGCGGTGAACCCGCGCGTGCCGGGACGGGCGAAGAGCCGGGCGTACGGGCCGCGGGTACGGGCCGACGCCGACGCCGACGCGGGGGAGGCGGCGGCCGGCGCGGGTGCAGGCGCGGGAGCCTGCGGTGCGGACGGTGCGGACGGTGCGGGCGGTGCGGGCGGTGCGGGCGGTGCGGACGTCGGCGCGGCCAGGACCAGGGTGCTGCCGGTCACGGCCATCAGCGGGGATTCATGCGGCATGCACCGAGCCTGCGGCCCGCCCCCGCCGGCGGTCCAACACCTGTTCCGGGGCCATTCACGCGCTCACGTTGTTAATCTCCGGGGATGACCGCCCGTGACGTCGACCCCCGCCTGCTGCGCGGCTTCCTCGCCGTCGCCGAGGAACTGCACTTCTCCCGCGCCGCCGCCCGCCTCTACGTCGCCCAGCAGGCCCTCAGCCGCGACGTCCGCCGCCTCGAACAGGCCCTCGGCACACTCCTGTTCCTGCGCACCACCCGCGCCGTCGAACTCACCCCCGACGGCGAGCGCCTCCTGCCCCACGCCCGCGACGTGCTCCGCGCCCACGCGGAACTCGCCGCCGCCTTCGCCGGACCGCCCCGCGCCCTCCTCGTCGACATGAACACCGACGGCCCCAGCACCGGCCGCCGCGTCCTCGAACGCGCCCGCGAACTCGCCCCCGGCTGCGAACTGATGGCCCGCTTCGAGAGCGGCCTCACCCACGCCGCCGGCGAGATCGCCGCCGGACGGCTCGACGTCTCCTTCGGGTACGCCGCCGGCCTCGAACCCGCCCTGCGCGCCCGGCTCGACCACCGCCCCGTACGCCACGAACCCCTCGCCGTCCTGCTCCCCGAGGACCACCCGCTGGCCGCCCTGGACCGCGTACCGCTCGCCGCGCTCGCCGGCGAGAGCGTCTACGCGGGAGCCGGCAACCCCCGCACCCTGGAGTGGACCGGGCTGGCCCGCGAACTCTTCACCGGACGCGGCATCGCCGTCGCCCCGCCCGCCCCCGTGGCCATGGGCAAGGAGGAGTTCGTACGGGTCATGGCCAAGACCCGCACCCCCGTCCTGGTGGCCGTCGGCTTCCTCGACATGCCCGGCAGCGTCAAACGCCCCCTCGTCGACCCCGCACCGCTCTCCCCGCTGTCCATGGTCTGGCGCAAGGGCTTCGACCACCCCGGCCTCGACGCCCTCCACCGCGCGGTGACCGAACTCCAGAACACCGGCGGCTGGCTGGAAGTCCCCCCGGACAGCTGGCTCCCCGCAGCGCTCACACCCGGCCCGGACGACGGGTGAGTGCAAGGTTTCCCACCGGTCATCCGGCGGGGACCAGGGCCGAAACGCGCCGTTCCTAGCCTCCTCACCACGGAGCACGACAGCTGTGGAGGGTGGAGGCGTGTGATGACCGCAACGACGACCGCACCGCGCAGGGGAGGCCGCTGGATCGAGCGGTGGGACCCCGAGGACGAGACCTTCTGGACGGAGACCGGGGAGCGGATCGCCCGCCGCAACCTCCTCTACTCCGTCCTCTCCGAACACATCGGCTTCTCGATCTGGTCGCTGTGGTCCGTGATGGTCCTCTTCATGGGCCCCCAGTACGGCATCGACCCGGCCGGCAAGTTCTTCCTCATCGGCACCGCCACCTTCGTCGGCGCCCTCGTCCGCGTCCCCTACACCTTCGCCGTCGCCCGCTTCGGCGGCCGCAACTGGACCGTCGTCAGCGCCCTGCTCCTCCTCGCGCCGACGATCGCCGCCCTCGTCGTCATGGAACCCGGCACCTCCTACGGCACCTTCCTGGCCGTGGCCGCGCTCACCGGCGTCGGCGGCGGCAACTTCGCCTCCTCCATGACGAACATCAACGCCTTCTTCCCGCTCCGCAAGAAGGGCTGGGCCCTCGGCCTCAACGCCGGCGGCGGCAACATCGGCGTCCCCGTCGTCCAGCTCGTCGCCCTGCTGGTCATCGGCACCGCCGGAGCCGGACACCCCCGGCTGCTGCTGTGGACCTACCTGCCCCTGATCGTGCTCGCCGCCGCACTGGCCCTCGTACGCATGGACAACCTCGCGCCGGTCCGCAACGACGGCGGGGCCGTCCGCGAAGCCGCCCGGGACGCCCACACCTGGATCATGGCCTTCCTCTACATCGGGACCTTCGGCTCCTTCATCGGCTACAGCTTCGCCTTCGGACTCGTCCTCCAGACCCAGTTCGGCCGCACCCCGCTCCAGGCCGCCTCCCTCACCTTCATCGGCCCCCTCCTCGGCTCCCTCGTCCGGCCCGTCGGCGGGGCACTCGCCGACCGCTTCGGCGGGGCCCGGATCACCCTGGCCACCTTCGTGGCGATGGCCGCCGCCACCGGAGTCGTCCTGCTGGCCTCCGTACGCGCATCCCTGCCGGTGTTCCTCGTCGGCTTCACGGCGCTCTTCGCCCTCAGCGGCCTCGGCAACGGCTCCACCTACAAGATGATCCCCGGCATCTTCGCCGCCAAGGCCCTCGCCCGGGGCCTCGACGGCGAAGCGGCCGCCGCCCACGGAAGGCGGCTCTCCGGCGCCTCCATGGGACTCATCGGAGCCGTCGGCGCGCTCGGCGGCCTCGCCATCAACCTCGTGTTCCGCTCGGCCTTCCTCGAATCCGGCTCCGGAACGGCCGCCTTCACCACCTTCCTCGGCTTCTACGCGGTGTGCTGCGCGGTCACCTGGGCGGTATACCTTCGCCGGCCCGTCACCGCGCCGGCCCCCGCCGCCGACGGACAGGGCGAGAGGAAGCCCCAGCTCACCTCGGTGTGAGGTACGGCCGACGCGCCCGCGGGCCGGTTAACTGGCCCGAAATGCGGTGGAACCGAGCCTGACACGACCCGTTGGCAGGCTCGGAACATCCCCGACGCAAACCTTCTGGGCAAGGCAGGCAACCACGATGGACGACGCTACGCACGGCCCCCTGGCCGGATTCACCGTCGGAGTCACCGCCGCCCGCCGGGCGGACGAACTGATCGCCCTGCTGCGCAGGCGCGGAGCCGCCGTCATCCACGCCCCCGCCCTGCGGATCGTGCCGCTCGCCGACGACAGCGAGCTGATGGCCGCCACCAAGGAACTCGTCGACAGCCCGCCCGACGCCGTCGTCGCCACCACCGCCATCGGATTCCGCGGCTGGATCGAAGCCGCCGACGGCTGGGGCATCGGCGAACAGCTGCTGGAACGGCTGCGCACCACCGAACTGCTCGCCCGCGGCCCCAAGGTCAAGGGCGCCGTACGGGCCGCCGGACTGGTGGAAGCCTGGTCCCCGCAGTCGGAATCACTGGCCGAGGTACTGGACCGGCTGCTGGCGGGCGGCGTCGCCGGACGGCGCATCGCCCTCCAGCTGCACGGCGAACCCCTCCCCGGGTTCGTGGAGGCCCTCCGCGACGGCGGCGCCGAAGTGGTGCCCGTACCGGTCTACCGGTGGATGCCGCCCGAGGACCTCGCCCCCCTGGACCGGCTGCTCGACGCGATCGCCGTCGGGGCCGTGGACGCCGTCAGCTTCACCTCCGCGCCCGCCGCCGCCTCCCTGCTGTCCCGCGCCGACGGACGGGGCCTGCGCGAAGCCGTCCTGGAGGCGCTGCGCGGGCCCGTCGCAGCGGCCTGCGTGGGGCCCGTCACCGCACTGCCGCTCCAGGCCGAAGGGGTGCCGACCGTCCAGCCGGAGCGCTTCCGGCTCGGACCGCTGGTGCAGGTGCTGTGCCGCGAACTCCCCGGCCGGGCAAGGGTCCTGCCCGTCGCCGGACACCGCCTGGAGATCCGGGGGCACGCCGTGCTCGTCGACGACGGGCTGCGCCCCGTCCCGCCCGCCGGGATGGCCCTGCTGGCCGCGCTCGCCCGCCGCCCGGGCTGGGTGGTGTCCCGGGCCGAGCTGCTGCGGGCGCTGCCGGGGACGGGCACCGACGAACACGCCGTCGAGACGGCGATGGCCCGGCTGCGGGCGGCCCTGGGGGCGCCCCGGCTGATCCAGACGGTCGTCAAGCGCGGGTACCGGCTCTCGCTGGACGCGGGGGAGGGCGAGGGCTGGAACGCGGCGGCCGTCCGCTAGCGTGCCGACATGATCATCAACGGGGTGGAGATGAAGGGCCTGGCCGTCGAGCACGCCGCCGGACTGGCCGACGTACTGGCGCGCAACCGGGCCGCGATGAAGCCGTACGAGCCCTCGCGGACCGAGAGGTTCTACACCGAGGCCGGGCAGCTGGAACGCATCGAGGGGATGCTCGGGGAGCGCGACGGGGGCCGGCTCGTACCGTACGTGTTCGTCGAGGCGGGCGGGGACGCGGTGATCGGGGCGATGAACCTCGGCAGCATCGCGCACGGACCCCTGTGCAGCGGAGGCGTCGGCTACTGGATCGACCGGGCCTGGCACGGCAAGGGCCTGGCCACCGCCGGGCTGGCGGAGGTCGTCCGGGCCGCCCGCGAGGACCTCGGCCTCCACCGGGTCGAGGCCCAGACGATGGTGGACAACTACGCCTCCATGCGGGTCCTGGCCAAGAACGGCTTCACCGAGATCGGCCTCGCACCCCAGTACCTCCACATCGACGGGGCCTGGCGCGACCACCGCCTCTTCCAGCGCGTGCTGCACGACGAGACTCCGGGAGCCTGACCGCGCGGGGGCTTCCGCTTCGCGGCCTTCGGCGGCACTCTGGGGGCGTCCAGTCCCACGGCGACGAGGCGGTGACGGGCGTGTGGTTCGACTCCGGGCGGGTCTGTCTGGACCTGCTGGCGACGGATGGCGTCGAAGGGGCCGGTTCCGGATGCCGGGAGGGGATCCGGGACGGTGACGCGCTGCGGCTGTGGCTCGTCGGTGCCGGCCTGGTCCCCGACCGGACCCCCCTCGGCCGGCTCGGGCCCGACTGGGTGGAGGCCTTCCGCGCGCTGCGCCGCGACGTGGGCACCCTCGTACGGGCCGAACTCGCCGGCACCGGCCCGGAGGAGGAAGCCCTGGCCCGGGTCAACGCGGCCGCCGCCGGACCGCCCCCGGGCGTGTGCGCGGTACGGGACCAGGAGGGCCACCTCGTCCGGGAACTCTGCGGCGGGGTGGAGTGCGCCGGGATGCTGGCCACGGTGGCCCGGGACGCGGTGGAGCTCCTCACCGACCCCGGCGAACTGGCCCTGATCCGGACCTGCGAGGGCGACGGCTGCGCCCGCCTCTACCTGGACACCTCCCGCGGCCACCGCCGCCGCTGGTGCTCCAGCGAACTGTGCGGCAACAGAGAACGCGTGGCCCGCCACCGGAGGCGGGTCCGGGAGGTAGCGGGGACGTAGGGGGGGCGGGTTGGGGGCGGGATCCCCTCGGGCGGTGGTGGGGGAGGGTTTGGGGGTTTCCCGTCAGTCCCATCGTCCTTCCGTGTCGGGCCGCCCTGTCAAGGGCGCTCCCTCCGGTCGCGTCGCTTCGCGATGTCGCTGCGCTCCACCCTTGACAGGGCGTCCCGCCCCGGAATGCCGAAAGACTGCCGGGAAACCCCCAAAAGGAACGGTCACAGGGGGAAGCGAGAGAGAAGCGGGCCTGTCGGAGATGAGGCGAGGGGCCGGGCGCCGGCACACCGGGCATACGGGTCTCCACGCCTGCGATTCCGGGCCGGGGAGGCGGGCTACCCGCACGAGAGGCCGAACAGAGCAGCTCAGGGGGCAGGCGGGCGCGTCAGATCGCTACGCGCTCCTCATTCCTCAGCGTCCGACGGCCGTCTGGGGCTGATACCCGCACCAAAGGTCGATCAGAGCAGCGTGGGAATCCCACGGGCGCGACAGATCGCTACGCGCTCCTCTGATCTCGGCGGCCGGCGGCCGTCTGGGGCTGACATTCCGTCCATCGCCCACGAAGGCGAGTCTGCGACGGTCAGGACTGTGGATCTTCCACGTGGTCGTTCTTCCCGTGTCCGGGCCACACTGAACAGTGTTCCGCCAGCTGGCGGGCGCGAAGCTCGCGCGCCGTGACGTCGTCGGCATTTTCCAAGCCACTGAGGTCTTGACCCCATGCCTTCATCGCTTCCAGGACGGGCTCTCGGTAGTAGTTGTCCGGGCTGTTGGCCAGCAGATTCCGTGCGTGTCCGATCAGTTCGCCGCGGTACCTGCTGAGGTCCGGGTGTTCTGCGAGGGGGATGGCGGCGAGGAGAGCAGCGTCGCGTACGGCCGCGCTGTCGTGATCGAGAAGGGGTCGGACCGCGGAGAAGATCGCCGGGCGCGCCTCTCGGAACGCGCGCAGCTCCGGGTACGCGTCAAGGAACACTTTGCCTCGGTGGCGTTCACCCCTGGCGACGCGCTCGTCGTCGGCGTCGTAGGCGGTATCACTGAGCCCTTGCAGCAGTCTTACTAGGGTTGAGCGGTGCGGTGGCTTATCAGCGTCGGGGACGGCTTCGCCTGCCGTGATGGCCGGGTGACCGAGGATGGCCGCCATGTAGAGCGCTACAGGCACGGTTGCCTCGTAGACAGTGTTCTGGTCATTCACTGCCCTGAAAGCGTCATCGACAGCGGTCACTCTGACTACCGGGTCGGGGTCGAGAATGCGCGTCAGCACGGTGGGCAGGGCTTCGCCAGTCCCGTACACGGTGGCGATCGACGCCCAGGCCGTACCGTGCAGAAGGGCCTGGTGGTGCGGTAGCTCGTCGAGCTGACGATTCTCGGTCCAGCCGGGGCTGTTGGTCACAGGCGGAGGTTATAGGCCATCGGGTTGGAGGTGCGCACAACTGGAGAACGCCCTCCGTCACTGGACGTGCCGCTCCACAGAAGCTGAGTCGGAACCGAAAGTCATGGGGGAAGCCACCAGGCTGCTGGGGCAAGGTTGAGTACGGATCAGGAGGCTCGTGTCATGGCGGCACATCCCACGTACTTCGAGGGCCGGGACGGCCATGAGCCCCACTCGGTTCCCCCCGATGCCCGAGCGCACACCTTGGAGGCGCGACTGCACGGCCTCGAAGCCCGTGCTGCGCGGTGCGAAAACCCTGGTGGGTCGGCCCGGCTCCTGGCCGAGTACAGCAGGCTGCGCCGGTCCGCGTTGGCGGTGGAACCAGGTCAGTGACGCATCCGGCCCCTAGGCTTCGGGGCGTGAACGACACGACACATGGCATACGGATCCGAACCGGCAGCCTGGCGGACGCGCCGGCCGTGCTCGACATGCTCGACGGGGCCGTCGCGTGGATGAACTCCCGGGGGAACACCGAGCAGTGGGGCACCACCCCGTACTCGCAGAAGCCCGGCGGGGTGGAGCGGGTCGAGCGGTACCTGACCGAGAACACGCCGTGGGTCGCCGAGCTGGACGGTGTCCCCGTCGGGGCCATGGTGCTGGACTCCGGTCCCAGTCCCCAGATGCCGATCAAACCGGCCGAGGAGCCCGAAGTGTACGTCCGGCTGCTCGTCTCCGACCGGGAGCGGCTGGGATCGGGCATCGGGGCGGCCCTGCTGGCGCACGCCGCCGACGAGACGCGGCGGGCCGGTCTGGAGCTCCTGCGGGTGGACTGCTGGGCGGGTGGCGGGGGAGAGCTGGTCTCCTTCTACGAGCGCAACGGCTTCACCCCGACCGAAGCCTTCCTGTCCGGCGACTGGCCGGGCCAGGTCCTGGCCCGCCGTCTGGTCTGATCACGTAGACCCACCCACCCACCCGCCCACCCACCCATCCACCCATCCGGCCAACACCAGCCCCAGAGGGCTCCCTGGGCTGCTCTTTTCGGCCTCTGGTGCCGGTATCAGCCCCAGACGGTCGCCGGACGCTGAGACGGGAGGAGCGCGTAGCGATCTGACGCGCCCGCCCGCTCCCTGGGCTGCTCTGGTCGGCCTCTCGTGCGGGTAGTCGCGCACCCGGCCCGGATCGCAGACGTGAGGGCCCGTATGCGTGGCGTGCCGGCGCCCGGCCCCTCGCCTCGTCTCCGACGGAACCGCTCCTGCCTCCTCTCCCCTGTGACCGTTCCTTTTGGGGGTTTCCCGGCAGTCTTTCGGCATTCCGGGGCGGGACGGCCTGTCAAGGGTCGCCGAAGGC
>NZ_JBNNPF010000052.1:0-50247 GCF_050275515.1 Streptomyces sp. NPDC004126
GGCGGGGCTGTTCACAGCCCCGCCGGCGTTTGAGGCGAGAATGGGTGAAGGGCGGGTAGGGGACCAGCTCCGCGCAGCGGCCCCCCACCCCCCGGGCGGCTTAGGCGGCCTGGACCTCGCGGTCCTGCTGGGACGGGACCTTGGTCTCGTGGACCGTGTGGGTGCAGGTGCGGACCGGCTTGGGGCGGCGGCGGCTCGCGAAGAGGCGGGGGAGGGCCAGCGTGACGAAGCCCTCCGCCTGCATCACGGCGAAGCCGATGCGCGGCAGGTCGCGGTGGTGCCGGTAGACCATGAAGCGCGGCTCCCAGCGGGGGCGGAACTTCTCGTTGAACTTGTACAGCGACTCGATCTGGAACCAGCGCGAGAGGAACACGAGCAGGCCGCGCCAGGCCCGCAGGACCGGTCCGGCGCCGATCTTCTCGCCGCGGGCCAGGGCCGCGCGGAACATCGCGAAGTTCAGGGAGACCTTCTCGATGTTCAGCTCGGGGGCCTGCTGCAGGGAGGCGACGATCAGCAGCTCGTTCATGCCGGGGTCGGCCGCGCGGTCGCGGCGCATCATCTCCAGCGACATGCCGTCCTTGCCCCACGGCACGAAGTGCTGGATGGCCTTGAGGTCGCCGAAGGGGCTGGTGTCGCCCTCCTCGATGCGGTGCGCGGTGGCGATGATGCAGTCGCCGTCGCCCGGGTCGCCGACGCGGCCCAGGGCCATGGAGAAGCCGCGCTCGGTGTCGGTGCCCCGCCAGGCCTCGGCCGCCTTGCGGACCTGGGACAGCTCGAACTCGTTCAGCTCGCTGACCCGGCGGACCTTGGTGGTGTAGCCGTTGCGTTCGATGCGCTTGACCATCTGGCGGACGTTGCGCATCGGGCGGCCGGAGAGGGAGAAGTCTTTGACGTCGACGATGGCCTCGTCGCCGAGTTCCAGGGCGTCCAGGCCGGTCTCGCGGGTCCAGACCTCGCCGCCGGTCTCGCTGCAGCCGACGACGGCGGGGGTCCAGGAGTGGGCCTTGGCCTCCTCCATGAACCGTTCGATGGCGCCGGGCCAGGCCTCGACGTCGCCGACGGGGTCGCCGGAGGCGAGCATCACGCCGGAGACCACGCGGTAGGTGACGGCGGCCTTGCCGCTGGGGGAGAAGACGACGGCCTTGTCGCGGCGGAGCGCGAAGTGGCCGAGGGAGTCGCGGCCGCCGTGCTTGGTGAGCAGCTCGCGCAGCTTCTCCTCGTCGTCGGAGGTTAGCTGGGCGGCCGGGTGCTCGGGGCGGAAGGCCAGGTAGATCGTGGTGACGGCGGTCAGCATGCCGAGGGCGCCGAGGGAGTAGCCGACGGTCCAGGAGACCCGGCCGGCGTAGTCGACGGGGCCCTCGAAGCCGAAGAGGCCGTAGACGACGTGGGTGATCTGCTCGTACAGGCTGGGGCGGCCGACGACCTTGCCCGGGTGCACGTTGACGATGACCAGGCCGAGGCCGATGGAGCCGGCGCTCATCAGGACGAAGTTGGCCAGGGCCTTCCAGCGGCTGCGCGGGTCCGGCAGGGCCTTGAATTCACCCTGGTGGCGCACCAGCAGTGCGAGGAGGACGGCCGAGATGACCACGCCGATGACGGAGTGGCGGTACGCGAACTGCGCGACGGCGCCGGCCGGCAGCAGGATGACGGCGGACCGCCAGGCGCGGCGCTTGCGGCGCTTGAGTCCGTGCGCGAGGAGCAGGATGAGCACGCCCGCGCTGATGGAGAGGGCCGCGGCGAAGGGGCCCAGGGAGCCGGGCAGCACCTCGGTGACCGCGTGGATCCGACTGTGGCGGAATCGCGGGAAGACGCCCGCCGCGATGTCCAGAAGGCCGACGATCATGACGGCCGTACCTACGAGACCGGGCACCGACTCCGGTCGTGGTCCGCGGAAGATTCGCCGGACCGTACTCGGAACCTGTCCCGACTTATCGCCATCTATCCTGCTAGACATCGCTTCCCGTTGCTCCGCGAGAGATCATGTGGCCGAAGGCCGTGACAGCCTCCGGAGTGTGGTGCGTCCACTAGGACGACATCGGAGGGGAGCGGGTTCACTCTTCCGTCGGAAAAATCCGGTCCTGCCATCAGAAAGTCGACTGACTGCTCATGGGTCTCACCAGTAATACGGTTCTGGTCCTGGCCATCATCGCGGGCGTGGCCCTGTTCGCGGTCACGGTCTGGGCCTGGCCGAAGCTCTCGGGGCGCGGCGTGCGCGCGGTTCTCGGGCGGGTCGGCCTGCTGCTCGCGACCCAGCTGGCGCTGTTCTCGGCAGTCGGTCTCGCGGCGAACAAGTCGTTCCTCTTCTACGGCTCGTGGGCGGACCTGTTCGGCCAGGAGACGTCCATCGGCAAGGTCGTCGACCACTCGATGAGCAGCAAGGACATCAAGGTCATCGACAAGCAGAAGCTGGACGTGCCCGGCGGCGGCAAGCCGCAGGTCGGCGGGCAGATCCTGAAAGTGGCCATAACCGGGCAGAAGTCGAAGATAACGAGCCCCGGCTACGTGTGGCTGCCGCCGGAGTACTTCCAGCCGCAGCACAAGGACCAGAACTTTCCGGCCTCGATCGTCCTGACGGGCTACCCGGGTACCGCCGAGAACCTGATCAAAGGGCTGAACTACCCGATGACGGCCTTCAAGCAGGCCAAGGCGGGCAAGATGAAGCCGATGATCCTGGTCATGCTGCGGCCGACCATCGCGCCGCCGCGCGACACCGAGTGCGTGGACATACCCGATGGCCCGCAGACCGAGACCTTCTTCGCGCAGGACCTGCCGCAGGCCATCCAGTCCACCTTCCGGGTGGGCAAGAAGCCCCAGAACATGGGCTTCATCGGCAACTCGACGGGCGGCTACTGCGCCCTGAAGATCGCCGCGCACCACCCGCAGACCTTCGGCGCGGGCGTGGGCCTGTCCGCCTACTACAAGGCGGCGGACGACGCGACGACCGGTGACCTGTTCCACGGCGACGCCAAGCTGAAGGCCCGCGCCGACGTCCTGCAGAGCATGCAGAACAAGAAGCCGGCGGGTACGTCCTTCCTGGTCACGACCAGCGAGAAGGGCGAGGACAACCTGAACGACACCCGGAAGTTCATCAAGCTGGTCAAGGGCCCGGACCGGGTCTCCTCGATCGTCCTCGACAGCGGCGGCCACAACTTCAACACCTGGCGCCGGGAGATCCCGCCGATGCTGGTGTGGCTGAGCGGCCGCCTCCAGGCCTGACCCCGCGAGGGCGGGACGTACGCGAAGGGCCCGGCTCCGGCCGGGCCCTTCGGCGTGTCCGGGCCCGGTCAGGAGTCGTGCAGGCCGGCCCGGCGCAGCGCCCGGTGGACGTCGCCGGGGGTGAGTACGCCGGCCAGCGCGCCGGAGTCCGGGTCGGTGACCCCGATGCGGCCGGAGTCGTCCTGGAGCAGGGTGGCGAGGGCCTCGCGCAGCGACGCCCCCAGGGGCACCGCCACGGCGGGGTCCGGGCCGCCGTCGGGGGCGGTGAGGTCGGCCGCCGTGACGGGGGTGACGGCGAGCCGCTTGAGGCCGCGGTCGGCGCCGACGAAGGAGGCGACGTACTCGGTGGCGGGCGCGGCGAGGACGGCGGCCGGGCGGGCGAACTGCTCGATGGTGCCGTGCCCGTAGACGGCGATCCGGTCGCCGAGCCGGACGGCCTCCTCCAGGTCGTGCGTGACCAGCAGGATCGTCTTGCGGACGGTTCTCTGGAGGGTCAGGAACTCGTTCTGGAGCCGTTCGCGCACCACCGGGTCCACCGCGCCGAACGGCTCGTCCATCAGCAGCACCGGCGGGTCGGCGGCGAGGGCGCGGGCCACGCCGACGCGCTGGCGCTGCCCGCCCGACAGCTGCTGCGGGTAGCGGCTCCCGTAGACGGCCGGATCCAGCCCCACCAGTTCGAGGAGTTCGGCGGCGCGGGCGCGGGCCTTCGCCTTGGGGGTGCCGATCAGCTGGGGCACGGTCGCCGTGTTCTCCAGGACGGTCTTGTGCGGGAACAGCCCGACCTGCTGGATGACGTAGCCGATGCGGCGGCGCAGCTCGACCGGGTCGGCGGCGGCGATGTCCTCGCCGTTCAGCAGGATCCGGCCGGAGGTCGGCTCGATCAGCCGGTTGACCATCTTCATCGTGGTCGTCTTGCCGCAGCCGGACGGGCCGACCAGCGTGACCAGCTCGCCCTCCGCGACCTCGAAGGACAGCTCCTCGACGGCCGTCGTCCCGTCGGGGTAGCGCTTGGTCACTCGCTCGAATCGGATCACCCCGCCATCCTCCCCCAACGGTCCGCCCGGATGGGCGAAGGGTTTGTCAGGGGAGTGTTGCGGCTGTGCGAATGATTCCGGCCATTGTGGGCACCGGGGGTTATGGTCGCTCGGAGGCCGCTCTGCGGCACATCCGTGCGAGGGGGGAAGGAGTGAGCGGCTTGGCCGGGCAGGGCTGCCTGGTGGCGAACGACTGGATCTGCTGGGAGTACGTCACCTCCCGCTCCCAGGAGCTCACCGACGCCACCGTCGAACACGTCTGGATCACCGCCGTGTCGGTGTTCGTCGGCGTCGCCGTGGCCGTCCCCCTCGCCCTGCTGGCCCGTCGCGGCCGCCGCTGGGCGGCCCCCGTGCTGGGCCTGACCACCCTGCTCTACACGATCCCCTCGCTCGCCATGTTCTCGCTGCTGCTGCCCTTCTTCGGGCTGTCGGCGGCGCTCGTGGTGACCGGCCTGGTGCTGTACTCGCTGACCATCCTGGTCCGCAACGTGCTGGCCGGCCTGGAGGCCGTCCCCGAGGACGTACGGGAGGCCGCCCGCGGCATGGGCTACGGCCCGGCCCGGCTGCTGTGGCAGGTCGAACTCCCGCTGGCGCTGCCCGCCCTGCTCGCCGGGGTGCGGATCGCCACCGTGTCGACGGTGGCGCTGACCACCGTCGGCTCCATCGTCGGCAAGGGCGGGCTGGGCAACCTGATCGCCCCCGCCGTGAACAGCTCCTTCAAGGCCCAGGTGCTCACCGCGTCCGTGCTGTGCGTGCTGCTCGCGCTCGTCGCCGACCTGCTGCTGCTCGGCGTGCAGCGGCTGCTGACCCCGTGGACCCGGGCCGGCGGCCGTGCCGCGAAGACCGGGGCGGCCGCGAAGGCGAAGGGGGCGTGAGGGCGTGGGCGTGATGGCGAAGGCCTGGGACTGGCTGGCCGACGGGGCCAACTGGTCCGGCGAGGCGGGGGTGTGGCACCGGCTCGGCGAGCACGTCTACGTGAGCGGGATCGCCCTGGCCGTCGCCTGCGCGCTGGCGCTGCCGGTGGGGCTGTGGCTCGGCCACCTCGGCAAGGGCGGCGCCCTCGCGGTGAACCTCTCCAACGCCGGGCGGGCCGTGCCGGTCTTCGCGGTGCTGGCCCTGTTCATGGTCTCGCCGCTGCGCAGCGCGGGCTACCTGCCCACCATCGCCGCGCTGGTGCTGTTCGCCGTACCGCCGCTGCTGACCAACGCGTACGTCGGCATGCGCGAGGTGGACCGCTCGGTGGTCGAGGCGGCCCGGGGGATGGGCATGTCCGGGCGGCAGCTGTTCCTGCGCGTGGAACTGCCCCTCGCGCGCCCCCTGGTGATGACCGGGCTGCGCTCGGCCGCCGTGCAGGTCGTCGCCACCGCCACGATCGCGGCGATGGTCGGCCAGGGCGGCCTGGGCCGGATCATCACCGCCGGCTTCAACACGTACAACACCCCGCAGGTGGTGGCGGGCGCCGTGCTGGTGGCGCTGCTGGCCCTGGTGGTGGAGGGCGCGCTGGTGGCGGCCGACCGGCTGCTGCCGGGGGCCCCGTCGCGCTGAGGCGCGGCCGGCCGTCCTCCCCCTTACCGATCCCTAAGGAGCATCATGAGCAAGTCCACGCGCATCCTCGGCGCGACCCTGGGCGCGGTGGCCCTGACCGTCTCGCTGGCCGCGTGCGGCGGCGAGAGCCTGGAGAAGGCGAAGGACGGCGGTTCCGCCTCGGCCCCCGCCGGGGGCGGCGGCAAGGGCAAGCTGGTGGTCGGCGCGGCGGGCTTCACCGAGTCCAACGTGCTGGCGGAGCTGTACGCGCAGGTCCTGCGCGGCGCCGGCTACGACACCTCGATCACCACCGTCAACAACCGTGAGCTGTACGAGCCGTCGCTGGAGAAGGGCGAGATCGACGTCGTCCCGGAGTACGCGGCCACGCTCGCGGAGTTCCTGAACGCCAAGGTGAACGGTCCGAACGCGCCCAAGGAGAAGCCGGTCGCCTCCAGCGACGCGGCGGCGACCGTCGCGGCGCTGGAGAAGCTCGCGGCGCCGCTCGGGCTGAAGGCCCTCCCGGCGGGTTCGGCGGTCGACCAGAACGCCTTCGCCGTCAGCAGGGAATTCGCGCAGAAGAACAACCTCAAGTCCCTTTCCGATCTTGGAAAGTCGGGACTGAAGGTGAAGATCGCGGCGGGTGACGAATGCGCCGTCCGCCCCTTCTGCGCACCCGGACTGGAGAAGACGTACGGAATCGCCGTTTCCGGTATTGATCCCAAGGGAGTCGGCACCCCGCAGGCCAAGCAGGCCGTCAAGGACGGGGTGGACCAGCTGGTGCTGACCACCACCACCGACGCCACCCTCGACTCCTACGGCCTGGTCCTGTTGGAGGACGACAAGAAGCTGCAGAACGCCGACAACGTGCTGCCCGTCGTCAACGCCAAGGACGCCGGGGCTCCCGAGGTCGCCACCGCCCTCGACGCCCTCACCAAGGCCCTGACCACCGCCGACCTCGTCGAGTTGAACCGCAAGGTGGACGCGGAGCGCGCGAAGCCGGCCGACGTGGCGAAGGCCTATCTGGACTCCAAGGGACTCCTGAAGAAGCAGTAGTTACGTGTTTGATGGCCAATTGTGGGGTAACTGCCCGGGAACGGATTGCCGGGCGGGTACCCCACGCGCGGTCCACGCCCTGTAAATTTCGGGCCATGCCCCGTGGACGCCACCGCAATCCCGAACCCCTGCACCGACTTCTCACGCCGACGGCCGTCGCCGGGGTTTCCGTGGCCAGCGCCGGTGCGGCCTGGCTCCTCGCGGAACCCCTCGCGCTGCGCCTGCTCGTGGCCCTCACGGCGGCCGCGGGCGTGGGCGGTGCCGTCCTCATGCGCTCCTGGGACCGGGCGGCCGGCCGCCGGGTGGCGGAGCTGGCCCGCGAGCGGGTCAAGGACGAGTGGAAGACGGACGAGCGGATAGCCGAGCTCGAATCCGACATCGAGGAGGCCCGCCTGCTGCGCGCCCGCCTCGACGCCAAGCTGCGCGCCAAGCGCGTCGAACTGGCGGGCCTGCGCGGGGAGCACGCGGCTCTGCTGCGCCGGTACGCCACCGCCGAGACCGAGCGCGCCAGCGCCCTGGAGAAGCGCCGGCTGCTGGCCCTGGAGGCCGCCTCGGCCCCGGCCGGCCAGCCCTTGGAGCTCCCCGCCGTCTCCGAGGAGCGCACCGGCGCCGGAGCGCCCACCCCGGTCGGCTACGCCCGGGCCCACGCCGCGATGGCGGCCCTGGCCCGCAAGGCGGAGGAACGGTCCGCCGCCACTCCCGCCGAGGCGGCGCACGGCCGTACGGCCGCCCCCGCGACCGTCCCCGCCCAGGCGTCGGCGGTCCCGGCCCGCCGGCCGGCGGCCGCGGTGTCCCCGTACGCGGCCCAGCGCCGCACCGCCTCCCGCGCCGAGGGCGGCTTCGACTTCTTCGGCACCAAGAACGCCGCGCAGGCCCGCGCCGCGATCGAGTCCGTGCAGAACGAGGACCTCGCCGACGTGGTCGGCGCCGAGGCCCTCGCAGTCCACGAGGCGGAGACCGCGGGCGCTGAGGCCGGGCCGGAGCCCACGGACACCACGGACACCACGGACACCACGGACACCACGGAGACTGCCCCCGAGCAGGACGCGGCGGGCCAGGTCATCGACCTCACGGCACACGACGAGACCGAGCCCATCGAGGTGGTCCGCCTCCGCACGGCGATCTCCTAGTGCGCGAGCGCCGCATGGGAGGGCCGGGCGAGGTCTTCGACTGCCCGTGCTGCTTCCAGCCGACCCTGGAGTCGAGCGCCTGCTTCGACATCTGCCCGGAGTGCGGCTGGGAGGACGACGGCCAGGACGACGCGGAGGCCGACGAGGTCTGGGGCGGCCCCAACGGCGACCTGAGCCTCACCGACGCCAGGCGCGAGCACCGGGAGTGGCTGGCGGAGGCCGCCGGGGACCCGGACGGATCCTCGGTGACGCGGGGCGGGCCCGGGGCGTGGCGGACGGCGGCCGACGGAGTCCCGACCGGGGAGCCGGACGGGCCGGACGCGCCCTGAGGGGCCGGCCGGACGGCTTCTCCACTTCTCCACAGCCTGTGCACAACCCGGCGGAGCCGCCGGCTCAGGGGAAGGCGAGGACGAGGCCCACCGCGCCGAGCTCCAGCACCAGTTGGGCGCCCAGCGCCGGGCCCCGCAGCCTCGCCGGCGCGGCCAGGGCGAGCACCGCCGCCAGCACCGCCGCACCGCACAGCACCAGGAAGACGACCCCGGGGAAGGGCGCGCAGCCGCCGTACATCAGGCAGCGGCCGCCCTTCTCGGTCATCAGGACCAGGATCTTCGCCGCCACCAGCGCGGGCACGAACAGCGCGGCGGCGATCACCGCGGGCACGCGGCTCCGCCCCGCCCCGGCGGACGGGGACGCGGCGGCGGTCAGGGGCTGAGGGCTCCAGGTCATGCGGCCATCCTGGCCCGGCGGGCCGGCCCGGGGATCCGTACGCGTACTCAGTCCGCCCGGCCCCCGTACCCAGGGGGCGGCGGCCGGGGCGGCTCAGAACAGCGGCAACTGGCCCGGATTCGGGCCGAGGACGAAACCGTCCAGGGTCGGGGCGGAGGCGCCGAGCACCACCCGGGCCCGGGAGCCGGGGCAGGACACCATGTCGCTCCGGCCGCGCCCGGCCGGAGGGTCGTGGCGGGCGATCCGGCCGGCCGTCACGGCGCAGTCGCGGCCGCAGGAGGGGCAGGCCCGTCGGGGGGAGTGGGACATGCCCCCAGTCTGCCCTGCCGCACCGACAGCGAAGCCGTCAGGCCCGGGACGCCCGCCACGCCCGGTGCGCCTCGTCCACCCGGGCCCACAGGGCGTCCCGGTCGGCGGCCGTCAGATCGTCCAGGCTCCGCAGGAAGACGCGTTCCACGACCTCGAAGAACTCCTGCTGCCCGGCCACTTCCCGCTTCTCGGCCGTCTTCCCGGCACGGACCCGGCTCAGGACGCGGCCGCGCATGACGTCGATGCCGTCGGCGTCGCGCCGCAGCAGCGCGAGGGTCCGTACGAAGTGGGAGTCGGGGGAGGTCGTCAGCCAGGTGTGCATCTCCTCGAAGTCGGCCGTCGTGGCGGGCGCGTCGCGGAAGTTGACCCGGGGCGTGCTGCTGCCGGGGGAGAGGTAGCTCCAGCCCGGTCCCTCGCCCTCCAGGGGGTCCAGCCGCTCCAGCGCGCAGCGGAAGCCGCCCTGCTCGTACGAGCCCTCGCGCAGCGGCAGCGGCTCGTACGGGCCGTCCCCGAGACCGGCGTCCACCCAGTACGCCGCCCCGTCCACGCGGACCGTCAGGGTCAGGTGCTGGCCGTTGACCACGCGCGAGGCGGCGTCGTCCTCGACACCCCCGAGGTGGCGGGTCACGTCGTACCCCAGGTGCTCCAGGAGCGCGGCGAAGGCGCCGTTGAGGTGGAAGCAGTAGCCGCCGAACCCCGCGCCCAGCCGCCGCACCGACAGCGCGGGGTCGATGCCGGGCGGCCGGCCCGTGTGGATGTCGACGTTGTCGTAGGCGATGCGCTCCAGGTGGGCGCGCTGGAGCGCGAACAACCCCTCCGCGGAGGGGGCGCCGGGATCGGTGATGCCGAGCCGGCGCAGGTAGTCCGGGTACGTGCCAGTGGTCATGGGGGCACCCTAGGAGCCGCCACCGACACCGCCCGGCCGGATTCCCGCCGGACTGTCAGGTCACGGGGCGGGAGCCGGCCCGGCCCGTGACCGGCCCGGCCTACTTGTCGATGTCGCCGACCACGAAGAACAGCGAGCCGAGGATCGACACCATGTCCGCGACCAGCTGCCCGGGCAGCAGCACGGCCAGCGCCTGGATGTTGTTGAAGGAGGCGCTGCGCAGCTTCAGCCGGTACGGGGTCTTCTCGCCCTTCGAGACCAGGTAGTAGCCGTTGATGCCGAGCGGGTTCTCCGTCCAGGCGTACGTGCTGCCCTCGGGCGCCTTCAGCACCTTCGGGAGCCGCTGGTTGACCGGCCCCGGCGGCAGCTCCGCCATCCGGTCCAGGCAGGCCACGGCCAGGTCGAGGGCGTTGTGCGTCTGGTCGAGCAGCACCTCGAAGCGGGCCAGGCAGTCGCCCTCGGTGCGGGTGACGACCTTCAGCACGTCGGCCAGCTCGCCGTACGCCAGGTACGGCTCGTCGCGGCGCAGGTCGAAGTCCACGCCGGAGGCGCGGGCGATCGGGCCGGACACCCCGTACGCGTGCACCGCCTCGGCGGGCAGGACACCTACTCCGCGGGTGCGGGCCCGGAAGATCTCGTTGCCGTGGACCAGCTTGTCGTAGACGTCCATGCGGGTGCGGACGTCGGCGATGGCGGCGCGGGCCCGGCCGAGCCAGCCGGCCGGGAGGTCCTCCTTGAGGCCGCCGACGCGGTTGAACATGTAGTGCATGCGGCCGCCGGAGATCTCCTCCATCACGGCCTGGAGCTCCTCGCGCTCGCGGAACGCGTGGAAGATCGGGGTGATGCCGCCCAGTTCGAGGGGGTACGACCCGAGGAACATCAGGTGGTTCAGGACCCGGTTCAGCTCGGCGAGGAGCGTACGCATCCACACCGCGCGCTCGGGGACCTCCATGCCGAGCATCCGCTCGACGGCCATGACCACGCCGAGCTCGTTGGAGAACGCGGACAGCCAGTCGTGGCGGTTCGCGAGCATCACGATCTGGCGGTAGTCGCGCGCCTCGAAGAGCTTCTCGGCACCCCGGTGCATGTAGCCGACCACCGGCTCGGCGCTGGCGATGCGCTCGCCGTCCAGGACGAGCCGCAGGCGCAGCACGCCGTGGGTGGAAGGGTGCTGGGGTCCGATGTTGAGCACCATGTCGGTGCTCTCCGCCGCACCGCCGATGCCGACCGTGGTCTCCGTCATGGGCGCATTGTCTCAGTCCTAGGGTGGGCGTATGGATACGGGGACGAAGGGTGAGACGGGCCGCCCGGAGTGGGTGGGCCTGCCCGGCGGGCTGCGCGGGGTCCGGCGGCTGCTGCTGGTGATCTGGATGGCGGTGCTCACGGTGGTGACCGGCGTGTCGCTGGGGCTGGCCGTCGGGCCCCGGTGGGCGCTGTTCGCGGCGGTCTGGCCGGCGGTCCTGGTCTGGGGCTGGGTGCTGATCGGGCGGAACTGGCGGTCCTGGCGGTACGCGGAACGGGCCGACGACCTGCTGATCAGCCGGGGGGTGCTGTGGCGGGAGGAGACGGTGGTCCCGTACGGGCGGATGCAGCTGGTGGAGGTGACCTCGGGCCCCCTGGAGCGCCGCTTCGGCCTGGCCTCGGTCCAGCTCCACACGGCGGCCGCGGCGACGGACGCCAGGATCCCGGGCCTGGCCCCGGCGGAGGCGGAACGCCTCCGCGACCGCCTGACCGCCCTGGGCGAGGCAAGGTCGGCCGGCCTGTGACGGGCCGCTCCGCGAGCGAACCGGACCGGGGCACCCCCGCGCCCGGCGACGCCGGCCACCCGGGCACCCCCGCGCAGCGGGGTCCGGCCGCCCCGGCGCAGCCGGAAGCCCCGCACGTGCCGGGTGGCGCCCCGGCGGAACGCCCGGGGCCGGGGTCCGGGGCGGAGCCCCGGGGAACGGTGGAAGGGAGGGTAGGGGACGGCCCCGCGCAGCGGCCCCCCGCCGCGCCGGCTGCCGCCGCCTCGCCTGGGGCCGGCCCGCCGCGGCCGGAGACCCTGCCCGGGACGGGGAACGACACCCCCACCCCGCCGGGAGGCGAGCGGCGGCTGCACGTGCTGACCCCGCTGCGGCGCGCCTGGGTGCCCGGGGCGGCCCTCGGCGGTGTCGTCGTCCAGCAGGGCGAGCGGGCCCAGCAGTGGGTCAGCGGCCTCACCCCCGGCGTGCGCGTGCTCATCCTGGCCGGGCTCGCCCTCGTCTTCGGCACGTACGGCTTCCTCAGCTGGTGGTTCACCCACTACGCCGTCACCGACACCGAGCTCCGCATCCGCACCGGCCTGGTCTTCCGCCGCACCGCCCACATCCGCCTCGACCGCCTCCAGGCCGTGGACGTCACCCGCCCGATGCTGGCCCGCATCGCCGGCGTCGCCAAGCTCCGCCTCGACGTGATCGGCACCGAGGCCAAGGACGAGCTCGCCTTCCTCGACGAACGCGACGCCGTCGCCCTGCGCGCCGAGCTGCTGGCCCGTGCCGCCGGCTTCGCGCCCGCCGAGGCCGTCGCCGTCGGCCAGGCCCCCGCGCGGGAGCTGCTGCGCGTGTCCGTACGGGACCTGGTGGTCTCGCTGCTGCTCGGCCTCGACGTGTGGGCCGCGCTGGCCGGCGGGATCGTCGCCCCGCTCGTCGTTTGGCGGGTCAGCGACAGCCCCTGGGCGGCCGCGGTCATCCTCCTGCCGATGCTCGGCGCCGTGTGGGGCGGCACCGCGGGCCGGTTCCTCGCCGGGTACGACTGGACCGTCGCCGAGTCCCCCGACGGGCTGCGCCTGGACCACGGGCTGCTGGACCGGGCCCACGAGACGGTCCCGCCGGGCCGGGTGCAGGCCGTACGGATCGTGGAGCCCCTGCTGTGGCGGCGGCGCGGCTGGGTCCGGGTGGAGCTGGCCGTGGCCGGCTCCAAGAACGGGGTGCTGGTCCCCGTGGCCACCCGGGAGGCCGCCCACGCCCTGATCGCCCGCGTGCTGCCGGGCGCGGACCCGGCGGGCCTGGAGTTCAGCCCCTCCCCGCGCACCGCCTCGCGGTGGGTGGTGCCGGTGTGGTGGAAGGGGTACGGCCTGGCCGTCTCCGAGGAGGTCTTCGCCGCCCGCAAGGGCCGCCTGTGCCGCCGCACGGAGATCGTCCCGCATGCGAAGGTACAGAGCGTGCGCCGTTCACAGGGCCCCTGGGAACGCGCCCGCGGGGTGGCCGACGTACACGTGGACACCGGCGCGAACACCACCGTCACCGCCCGGCTGCGCCCCGCCGCCGAGGCCGACGGACTGCTGCACGACCAGGCGGTCCGCTCCCGCACCTCCCGCGCGGCGGCCCGCCCCGACCGATGGATGACCTGAGTTGACGACGGCCCACGAGCGGCTGCTCGGCACCGGTTCCGACGGCGCTCCCGTCGGCGACCCTTACGAGGTGATGCGGGCCTGGCCGTGGGATGCCGGCGACGACCGCGTACGGGAGTTGCTGGGGGAACGACAACCGGCCGACGGCGATTTTCGGCCAGACGTCAAGGCTGGATGAAACCGTGTTTGTGTTCGCAACGTCCCTTCGGTAGACAGGTACGCACGCAAGTGACGGAACAACACGTCAGGGGTGGGTGAATGAAGTTCGACATGGGCAGCACCACGCTGTCCGAACTGGGCAAGGCCACGAGCGGCTCCAGTGACGACCTCGGCACGCTGATCAGGCTGCTGGTCGCCGCGGCGGACCCGCTGGAGGGCAAGTTCAACGGCGTCGGACGCCAGGCGTTCAACTCCTTCAAGAGCCGCTCCGACGCGATCACCGCCGAGCTGAACGCCTCGCTGCGCGCCATCCTCGGCGGTCAGTCCGGGATGGACACCTCGTTCACCACCGGTGACCACGAGCAGGGTGACAACGCCCACCAGAACATGGGCTCCGCGAACTTCGACGCCGCTCGCTTCGGCGCGCGCTGACACCCGGGGGACTGACAGACATGGGGAACCAGGACCGCACCTCGTACGACATCGCCGCCTCCGTGGAGGTCCAGGGCGGACTCGGCGGGATCATCGGCCAGTTGGAGCGGGTGCTCGGCGAACGCGAGAACGCGGTGAAGGCCGCGATGGCCGAGTTCCAGGCCGACGGCGTCTCGGACGAGTACCACGGCAAGGAAGTCCGCTGGAACAAGGCGGCTAACGAGGTCCGCGACATCATCCGCCTCGTCCGCACCACGCTTGAGCAGAACGACGCCACCGCACAGGCCACGCTGCAGAAGGCCAAGGCGGCCGTCGACAACATCGGCTGACGCCGGGACGCACGCCGGACGAGGGACGCGAGGACACGGGGGTAGGGCATGGACTGGGACATCAAGCCGTCCGGCGTGCAGGGGGTCGTCAACAAGACGATCACCGCCGCGGAGGGCTTCCAGAAGGCGGGCAAGTCGCTCCAGACGGAACTGCCGGAGGCCGCGAAGCACGCGGGCACCATCACTCCGGGCGGCGGCACGGGCGGTGAGGGCGGAGGGATGGGCCCGATCGCCGGTGCGCTGGGCGGGCTCATGCAGTCCCACGACTACCGCCTCGCGTACATCGGCAAGCGCACGGAGGCCTCCATCAACGGGGCGATCAACGCGACGACGGCCTACGTGCAGGGCAATATCGAGCAGGCCCAGAACGCGCAGAACGAAGCGCTGAAGGAGCCCAAGGTCGACCTTCCGGGGGCGGGTCAGAAGTGACCGACCACGTACCGATCAATCCGTGCACGATCCCGCAGTTCACGGGTGACCTGGACGCGCTGGAGCAGGACCACGCGGCGATCACGGCGGCCGCGGGCACGTTCCGCACGGCCGGCGCGAACGTCGACTCCGAGTTCCAGGGCCTCTCGGCCTTCTACACCGCTCCCGAGGCGGCGCAGCTGTTCGCCACCACGAAGCCGGTGAAGACGGACAGCGACTTCTTCGCCGACCAGCTCGAATCGGCGGCGAAGGCGCTGGGCGAGTACGTCACCGAGGCCCGTCCGATCGTGGCGCGGCTGAAGGCGCTCCAGGCGAAGGCGACGACGTTCACGAACAAGATCGCCGGGGACGCGCACTGGAAGGACGACGGGAAGAAGACCGACGAGAACAACGACCTCATCCACGACGTCAACGCGGCGTGTGAGGCGTTCTGGGCGGCGGAGCGGACCTGCGCGAACAAGATCCGCGCCCTGTACTGCGCCCCGCCTCTGACCGTGAACGACGGTTCCAACGGCGCGAACATGTACGGCTACAAGGCCGATGACCTGAACAAGGTCCAGGACCTGCCCTGGGGCTCCCAGCTTGAGGAGACCCACCGGGCGTGGGAGATCGGCTACTGGGCCAAGTCCTTCGTCTGGGACGGGATCATCGTCGACGGGATCTGGGGCACCATCCGCGGCCTCGGCACGCTCGTCGGCGTCGACGGCTGGGACAAGGCCGGCCAGGCCTGGACGGGCCTGGCCAAACTCGCCACGGGCCTGGCCATCACCTCCATCCCCGGTGTCGGCACGGCGTTCTGGATGGCGGACGACAAGCAGCTGCCGGGCTGGCTCAAGGACTCGCGCACGGCGATGAAGGAGACCGGCAAGGCGCTGGTCGCGTGGGACGAGTGGGGCAAGAACCCCGCCCGCGCGGCGGGCGCGGTCACCTTCAACGTCCTGACGACCGTGTTCACCGGCGGCGCCGGCACGGCCGCGAAGACGGGCGGGATCGCGAAGGTCCTCTCCGTCGCCGGGAAGGCCGGCAAGATCATCGACCCGATCACCTACATCGGCAAGGCCGGCTCCCTCGCCAAGCTGAAGATCGGGGACCTGTTCGCGAACCTCGGCAAGGTCGACGGCGCGTTCCCCAAGATCGACGACGTGGTCTGGAAGGACCTCCCCAAGGCCGACGCGCCGGGCATCAAGTTCCCGCACCCGGACGACACCGTCCGCCTGCCCGACGACGCCCTCGGCCGCCCCCAGTACTTCGACAAGACCACGAACCAGCTCCTGGACCACAAGGGCCTCCCGAAGCAGGACCTCACCTCGGTCCCCAAGGGCCCCGACCACCCCCTCGCCGAGGTCCCGAAGAAGCAGGAAGTCACCGTCGGCGGCCCGGCCCACCAGGTCGACGCCACCACCCACACCCCGGGCGGCACCACCACCCACACCCCGGGCGGCGGCACGTCCCACACCCCGGGCGGCGGCACGTCCCACACCCCGGGCGGCACCGCCGACAACCTGCCGCACAACAGCCACACCGAACCCGGCGGCACCACCCCCGGCCACGGCGGCACCGACACCACCCCCACCGGCGGCCACACGGACACCCCGTCCACGGGCGGCCACGGCGACGGCCCCTCCACGGGCGGTGGCCACGGTGACGGCCCGACGGTCCCGCACCAGGGCGAGGGCCCCGGTGGCGCCGGCACGCCCGGCGGCGAAGGACCGGGTGGCGGCGCCGGGGATGCCGAGCCGCCCGCCAAGGTGAGGAAGCCGGAGGAGTCCTGGCCGGCCCAGGACGACATCGCGGGTACGGCCAGGGGCAAGGACCTGATGTACCCCAACTCCCGCCATGACCTAAACGGCATCAGGGGCGGTCGGGTGGACACGAAGAACACCATCATCCTGCCGGAGACCAAGGAACTGGTTAAGCAGGACATCGCGGAGATCGCCGCCGGGCGCGCCGACTTCGACCCGGTGAAGCAGATCTACACGGTCAACGGGCGCAGCTACGGTGTGGAACAGACCGGTCGTACCTTCCCCGTGTCGGGTCCCGGCCTCATCAACCTCGACCGCGTGGAGTTCGAGGCGATGAAGGCGATCATGAGGGCGGACGGAGACCTCAGCAAGCTCGACAGGATGTTCAAGAACGCGCCGAAGTTCAAGGAGAATCCGGAGAAGGTTCAGCGGATGATCGACCTCTACAGGGAGTACTACCCGTGATGTACGGATTCTTGACCGCAGCGGCACCGGAGCCGGAAGTCGTGGCCCGCGTGCTCGCGGAGACCTTCCGCGTGCCCCTGCAGTCGGTCGACGTCTCCCTGGCCAGTGAGCTGGACGACCGGAACTGGGATGCGACCGTCACCTGTGACTACGAGCTCCAGCCGGGCGACCTCGTGGGCCAGCTGAGCGTCTACGGGGCCGAGGAGGTGCCCGACCAGCCTGCAGAGGAGGAACTTGCCGGCGCGCTGGCGCGTGGGCTGTCCACGCCCGTGCTTGCCTCCTGGGGAAGCGCCCCGTCGATCCACCGGCTCGTGACCCCCGAAGGGCTCGTCACCTTCGCGCGTGTCGAGGAACTGGAGGACGAGGAGGCCGGCTTTACGGTCTCGACCACCCAGGTCGCCGTGGCCGCATTTCCCCACGCGGTGGTTGCGGGACTTCCCGAGGTGGCGCGGGAGCTTCCGGTGTCCACCCCGGTGACGGACGCCCTTCTGCCCGCCGTGGACCGGCACAGCCCGGCCGGCGAGGCGCGGACGCTCGTGTGGCTGTGGGAGGCGGCCCTCTCTCGGATGGCCACAGGCTGGCCGCCTGCGGGCTGGTACGGGGCCGACATGTACCGGGAGGACCTGGAGAACCGTGACCGGCTGAGCACCGCGATTGAGGGGCTCGCCGGCGACGAGCGGGCATCTGTGGCCGCCGCGGTGGTTTCCCTGGACACGGTGTTCCGGGAGCAGACGACGGAAGACGGTGGCCAGGCGCTCGCCACCGCTCTTGAGAAGGACACCGGGGACTTCGCCTCAGCGGCGTGGTACTGGCATCACCGCCCGGTGACCCTGCCCTGGAGCTGAGCCGAGGCGCTTGAGTGCGATTGCCGTGGCCGGGCAGGGAGTACCGCTTCGACCGACCACGCCGATGTGGAGCAGCAGTGATCACGACCGAGCCGGTGGGGGAGTGGTTCTGGGAGCCCTCTCCCGTGCTCGACGCCCCCGTGAGCGGGGTTTCGAGGGCCCTCGTGCTGGTGGGGGAGGTCAGGGACGTCCTGGCTTCCCTCGGGCTGGTCGCCGACGGCGGAACGGGCTCGGTCGAGCTCTGTGACCTGTCGGCCATGGCGCGGCCGCTGTTCGCGGTGCGTTACATGCCGCTCGACGTCCTGGCCGAGCAGGCATCCGCCGTGCGGCTGCTGCCCGGTCGGCACCTGACGGTCAGCCTCCGGCTCCCCGGCGAGTGGGCGGAGGCCGGGGTCCGGCGGCGGGCCGAGGAGCTGTTCGGCGTACGGGTCCACGTGTGGGGCGAGGGGGCGGTGATGCTCGGGATGGGCGTCTACGCCGATCCCTGGCTCACCCAGGACCTCCGGGAGCGGCCGCAGCCCGGGGTGGCCGTCGAGAACGCGCCCCGGCTCGCCGCCGCGCTGGGGCGGATCTCCGCGCTGACGGGGTCGGAGGTCGACCCCGGTGACGAGACCCGGCACGCCCGGCCCACGGCGGACGGGTTCGCCGACCTGCTGGCGGAGGGGGCTGCGTACGCGGACTCCTGGGGCACGTTCGAGGTGCCCGCGCGCCGGCGGCGGCTCATGAAGCTGCTCCCCGGCGGATACGGGGAGGAACAGGACTACGAGTGCACCACCGAGGAACCCGTCCGGTACGCCGAAGTACGGGGCGGGGAGCGGCTGCTCGGGTTCCTGTGGGCGGCCGCCGACGGCGCGGCCGGCTACGAGCCCCGCAGCGCGGCGGGGGACGAGGCCTTCGCGGCGGGCGTGCCCTGGCTGCTGCGGTTCCGGGCGGCCCGAGGGGCCGGGGCCTCGGCGCTGGAGGCCCTGGACGGCTGCCTCGGCCGTACCGAGGACGGTTGGGCCGTCGGAGCGGCCGTGGTCGGGGAGTCGTCACTGGACGCGCTCCAGGAGCTGTCGGGGAGGGGATGAGCGTGACGGCGTCGCGGATGCTGGAGCGGCTGCGGGCCGTGGACTGGGACATGCGGTGGGACCTCGCGTTCGAGCACTGCGGGTCCCGGCAGGTGCTGATGTGGGAGTACCTGCGCCGGGCCGCCGTGTGGGCGAAGGCCTGCGGGGCCGAGGAGGCGTGGCCGTTCTACGACGTCACGGCGTACGTGGACCCCGGGTTCGAGCTCCCGGCCGCGCAGGCGGCCGAGCTGGACGGGCTGGAGCGCACGGTCGTCTGGGGGGAGCTCCGCAAGACCTGTGCCGGGGCCGTGCGGCTGGCGGGGCTCGGGGAGCGGACGCCGGACGCGGTGGCCGGGCTGCCGGACCTGTACGAGCCGCTGGTGCTGTTCTACGAGCGCGGCGGGTCCTTCAGCCGTGACTGCTCCGGGGCCTTCATCGACCTCGTCGGGGTGATGTGCCGACCCGGCAAGCTCGCGGGCTACCTCGGCAGCCGGCCCGTCGCCGTCCTCGACGACGCCGTGCTCGACGCGCTGGAGGGCGAGGGGCGCATCACGTACTACGGCGCGGAGGACGGCCGGGAGACGGTCCAGCGGCGGCGGGAGGTCAGGGACGTGGACGTACCCGCGGACGAGGTGTTCGGGTGGGATCTGCGGTGGCAGCCGTCGGACCTGCCGGCCGAGCGGGCGGGGCTGGTCGTGATCGACCACCTGGAGGCGGCCCGGCGGCTCGGGCGGACCGTGTCCGCCGCCACCGCCGGGTGACCCGCGCGGAGGAACTGGTCCGGCGCGTCACCGCCGTCGACTGGCGGGCCAAGGAGCACGACTTCGGGCACGGGGCCGAATGCGCGCGGCTGCTGCGGGAGTACCTGCGGCGGGCCGCGCTCTGGGTGCGGGTGTTGCAGGAGGGACGGGAGGGGGACTTCTTCGCGGCCGGGCAGCCGGACCGGTGGCCCTTCTTCGACCTCGCGCGCCGGGTCGACCCGGGAGTGCGGGCGGATCCGGAACTCCTCGCCCGGCTCGACGGGTTCCTCGGCGCGCACGCGGGCAACCCGCTCACCGGCAGGATCTGCCGGGCCGCGCTGGACTGGGCCTCCCTGTCGCCGGAGGCCCTGGCGCCCCTCGCCGGAATGCCCGACCCGTTCGAGCCGCTCGTCGGGGTGTTGGAGGCGGGCGGCGGGTTCTGGATCGAGAACGGGTTCGTGGACTTCGTCGAGTGCCGGGTGCGGCTGGGAACCTGGCAGGAGCATGACGGAACCGGCGCTGCCGGTTTCGGCGTCGTGAGGGGGCGTACTAGCGTGCGGGGCGACAGGGAGAAGGGAGGCCGGGGTGGCGGCTGAGGACTACGACAGCCAGTTGCTGGAGTCGGTCGCGGTGCGGCGGCGCCGGATGCGCGACGCCGTGCTGTTCGGCGCGCAGCGCGGGCGGCGGGTGGCCGACGAGCGGATCGGGAAGGCCGTCGCCGGGCTGGTCATCGCGGCGGTGCTGTGCGCCGGCTGCGTCGGCTGGTCGTTCATCTCCCACCGCCTCATCGGCAAGGTCGGGACGCCCGGGCAGGTCAGTACTCGGTGATAGGTTCGAGCGCGTGGTGAGCATGGGGGCAGTGAGCGGTACGGCTTTGAGCCGGGTCACCCTGGTCGGTGAGCGGCGCCGGATGGATCTGGTACTCCCCTCCCAGGAGCCCGTCGGGCGGCTGCTGCCCGACGTCATACGGATGCTGGACGACCGGGTCGCCGCGCAGCCGATGCTGCGTCACCTGGTCACGGCCGACGGGTCCGTGATCGAGCACGGCACCTCCCTGGAGGACGCGGGCGTCGCAGACGGGGCCGTGCTGCGGCTCGTACGGGTGCAGGACGTGCCGTCCGCGCCCGTGGTGCACGACGTCACCGACGAGGCCGCCGAAGACCTGGACGTACGCGCCTGGCGCTGGCGTCCCTCCGCGCGGCGGGTCACCGCCGGGGCGGGGCTCGTGCTCTGGGTGCTGGTCGCCGGCTGGTTCGCCCGGCGGGAGTTCGCGCCCGGCGCCGTGGCCGGGGTGCTCCTCGGGACCGCCGCCGTCGCGGGGGCCGTCGGGGCGCTGGCGGGCCGGCTGAAGCGGTCGGGGCTGGCGGCCGCGCTGCTGGCCTGCGCCGCCGCGGTCGGGGTGCTCGGGGCGTGGACCCTGGGCGACGCGCAGCACTGGGGCGCCATGGGCCGGCTCGCCGCCGTCGCGGGTGCGCTGGCCGTCGGGCTCGCGCTGCTGGGGTGGTTCACGCCGCTCGGGCGGGGCGGGCTCGTGGGCGCCGCCGCCGTGCTGGGCCTGACCGTGGCGTGGGAGGCGACCGCGCTGGCGCAGGGCCAGGCGGGCGCCCGTACCGGGGCCGTGCTCGCCGTGTTCTCGGTGGTCCTGCTCGGGCTGCTGCCGCGCCTCGCGCTGGCCGCGGCCGGGCTGACCGGCCTGGACGACCAGCGGGCCCGCGGGGTCTCGGTCAGCCGGTACAAGGTCGCCACCGCCCTCGGTGCCACCCACCGGGGCATGGCGCTGGCCACCCTCGCCACCGCCGTCTCGGCGGGCGCGGCCGGTGTGGTCGCGCTGCGGGAGCCCGACGTGTGGACGGTGTCCCTCGCCTCGGCGGTCGCCGTCGTGCTGTGGCTGCGCGCGCGGGCGTTCCCGCTCGTCGCGGAGGTGGTCGCGCTGCTGCTGGCCGGGGCCGCGGTCACCGTGGCGGCGCTGCTGGTGTGGGCCGGCCGGGCCGGTGCGGCCGGGCCGCTGGCGGTGCTGCTGGTGCTGGCCCTGGCGGCGCTCGGCGTCCTCGCCGTCCAGCCGCCCGAGCACGTGCGGGTCCGGCTGCGGCGGGTCGGGGACACCGCCGAGTCGATCGGCGTCATCGTGCTGTTCCCGCTGCTCATCGGGGTGTTCGGCGTGTACGGGCGGCTGCTCGGCACCTTCGCGTAAGGGTTGCTACTCAGACATGTCAGACATGAGCATGAACCAGCGGCGTGACGACTGGCAGGCCGGCGTCCTCGGCGATCTGACCGGCACCCCCCAAGCCGCCCCGGCTCCGCAGGCCGCCCAGGCCGCCCAGGCACCGCAGGGTCCCTCGGCAGCCCAGGGCCTCCAGGCCTCCGAGGCTCCCCAGGCCGGCCCCCTGCCGGTGCAGCCGCACGCCCCCCTCCCGCAGCAGCAGGCGCCCGCGCAACAGCAGGCGGCCCCGCAGCAGGCGTACGCACGGCAGTACGCCCCGCAGGCGCCGCAGGCCCGGCAGGCCCGCGCGCCCGAGACCGTCCCGGTCCCCGGCGCGGACGCCCCCGCCGGCCGGCCCCGCCACGGCGACCCGCTGGCCCGCCGGACCCTGCGCACCCTGCGCGGAGCGCTCGGCTCCTCGGTCGCCAAGGCCGTCGCCGCCGAGACGGAACTCGCCACCCAGGTCCAGCAGCCCGTCACCACCGGCCGCCAGATCGTCGTCACCAGCATCCGCGGCGGCTCCGGCAAGACCACCGTCACCGCCCTCCTCAGCCGCACCTACAACCACTTCCGCCACGACCCGGTGCTCACCCTGGAGGCCGACGCCGCCCTCGGCACCCTCCCGGTCCGGCTCGGCGTCCCGTCCCTGCGCTGGACCTGCGCGGACCTCGCGCAGATCGTCCGCCCCTCCATGCAGCTCACCGACATCACCGGCTACCTCGTCCCGCTCCCCGACGGCGGCTGGCTGCTGCCCGGCAGTCAGGGCCGCATCGGCGCCCAGGTCGACGTCGCCACCTACCGGACCGTGATGGTCGCCCTGCGCCGCTACTTCGGCGTCACCGTCGTCGACTGCGAGACCCTCCCCGGCGAGGTCGCCCGCACCGCCCTCGACACCGCGCACGCCCGCGTGCTCACCGCGCCCGCCACCGCCGAGGGGCTCGTCTCCACCCACGCGGTCCTCGACTGGCTCGGCTCCCTCCCGGTGCCCGTGCTGCCGCGGACCGTCGTCGTCCTCACCGTCCAGGCCCCGCACCCCGCCGTCGACCTCGGCAAGGCCGTCGAGAAGCTGCGCGCCACCGGCGTGGGCGTCGTCGTCCTGCCCTACGACCGCCACCTCGCCTCCGGCGGCGCCGTCAAGTCCGAACTCCTCGCCTTCCAGACCCGGGAGGCGGCCGTGCGGCTCGCCGCCGACGTGCTCCAGCGGGCCGTGGCCCTCCCGGCTTCCGGTGCCGCCCGGTGACCCAGCAGCTGATCCACCGCCCGGCCCGGGGCACGATGCCCCCCGCCCCCGGCCGGCCCCACTCCGTCGAGGCCCCGCCCAACCTGCCCGAGGGCAAGATCGGCAGCCCCGCCACCGCCCTGCTGCCGATGGCGGGCGTGATGGGCTCGGTCGTGATGATGACCGTCATCCGCAACAGCCAGTTCGCCGCCGTCGGCGCGATCGTGCTCGTCTTCGCGCTGATCGGCGCCGTCGCCCTGTTCTGGTCCCAGCGCGGCAAGGCCCAGCGCACCCGCCGCGCCCAGCGCGAGCGCTACCTCGAATACCTGGAGGAGCAGCGCGAGGAGCTCGGCGCCCGCGAGAAGGCGCTGCGCGACGAGGCCCGCCGCCTCAACCCGCCGCCGGAGGCCCTGTACGACCTCGTGCGCGACCCCGCGCGGCTGTGGGAGCGGCGCCGCACCGACCCCGACTTCCTGCGCCCGCGCCTGGGCACCGGCGCCGTCGCCGTGCAGGAGCTCTCCCTCGCGGCGGGCGCCGGCGGCGTCCTCACCCCGCCCGACCGGTTCATGCTCAACGAGGCGGGCGCCCTCATGGCCCGCTTCGGCCGGGCCAGCGACTTCCCGCTGACCGTCCCCCTCGACCGGGCCGGCAACGTCAGCATCGTCGGCGACCGCGAGGGCGTGCTGCGCGTCGCCCGCGCCCTGCTCACCCACACCGCCGTCCTGCACGCCCCCGACGACGTGGCCGTCGCCCTCGGCGTGCCCGGGGACCGGCTCGGCGACTGGGAGTGGGCCAAGTGGCTGCCCCACGTCCTCGACCAGCAGGAACAGGACGGGCCCGTCGCCGCCCGGCGGATCGCGCCCAGCCTGCCCCAGCTCGCCTCCGGGGTCCTCGCACCCGACCTGCGCCGCAGGGCCTCGTACGCGGCCGAGGTGCGCCGCGGCCTGTCCGACAAGCGCGCCCTGCGCCTGGCCGGCCGGCTCCTCGTCGTCAGCGACGAGTACGGCGAGAACGCCGTCGAACTGCCCCGCCCCGACACCGCCGTGGGCCTGGCCGACATGAACACCACCGTGCTGCACCTGCTCGCCGAGCAGGTCCACGAGCCCGACGAGGTGACCATACGGATCACCGTGGACGGCAGCCACGTCACTGTCCGGGACCTGCGCACCCCCGAGGCCCCCGCCGCCGAGGGCATCAGCGACGCCCTCGGCCCGGCCACCGCCGAGGGCCTGGCCCGCATGCTCGCCCCGCTGCGGCTGTCCGCCGAGTCCGTCGCCGAGGGCACCCCCGTCTCCGGGCCGGTCGACTTCATGGGCCTGCTCGGCATCGCCGACCCCGCCGCCCTCGACGTCAAGCGGATGTGGGCGCCGCGCGGCGAACGGGACTTCCTGCGCGTCCCCATCGGCATCGACGACCGGCACGGCCCGGTGCTCCTCGACCTCAAGGAGTCCTCGCAGCTCGGCATGGGCCCGCACGGCCTCTGCGTCGGCGCGACCGGCTCCGGCAAGAGCGAGCTGCTCCGTACGCTCGTCCTCGCCCTCGTCGCCACCCACTCGCCCGAGGACCTCGCGATGGTCCTCGTCGACTACAAGGGCGGCGCGACTTTCGCCCCCTTCGAGAAGCTCCCGCACGTCGCCGGCGTCATCACCAACCTGGAGAACCAGGCCGGGCTCGTCGAACGCGTCCACACCAGCCTCGCCGGCGAGGTCAAGCGCCGCCAGCAGGTCCTCAAGGACGCCGGGCACGTCGCCGACATCGGGCACTACGCGGTGCTGCGCGCCGAGAAGCCCGAACTGGAGCCGCTGCCGCACCTGTTCGTCGTCATCGACGAGTTCGGCGAACTCCTGACCGCCAAGCCCGACTTCATCGACCTGTTCCTGTCCATCGGCCGCATCGGCCGCTCCATCGGCGTGCACCTGCTGCTCTCCAGCCAGCGCATCGAGGGCGGCAAGCTCAAGGGCCTGGACACCTACCTGTCGTACCGGCTGGGCCTGCGCACCTTCTCCGCCGACGAGTCCCGGACCGTCCTCGACACCACCGACGCCTTCCAGCTGCCGCCGCTGCCCGGCTTCGGCTACCTCAAGGTGGACACCTCCACCTACACCCGCTTCAAGGCCGGCTACGTCTCCGGCCGCTACCGGGGCCCGGCCGCCGCCCTCGACGACACCGAGCGCGGCCCCCTCGCCCTGCCCTACCCCACCTTCAACACCCTCCAGGACAGCACCGGCCCGGCCGAGCCCGCCGAGGAGAAGCCCACCGCCACCGCCCGCGAGACCGGGCCCAGCGTGCTCTCCGTCATCGTCGACCAGCTCGCCGACGCCGCCCCGCCCGTCCGTCGCATCTGGCTGCCGCCGCTGCCCGACGCGACCCCCCTGGACGCCGCCGCCGGACCGCTGTCCGTCACCGGACACGGACTGCGCCTCGGAACCGCGGAGCGCGCCCCGCTCAAGGTGCCGCTCGGCGTCCTCGACGACCCCGCCCGCCAGTGGCGCGGCCCCTGGGAGCTGGACCTCACCGTCGCCGGCGGGCACACCGCCGTCACCGGCGGCCCCCAGTCCGGCAAGACCACCCTGCTGCGCACCCTCGCCCTGTCGCTCGCGCTGACCCACACCCCGCAGGAGGTCGCCGTCTACGGCCTCGACCTCGCCGGGGGCGGCCTCGCCGCGCTCGCCGGGCTCCCGCACGTCGGCGGGATCGCCGGCCGCGCCGACCGGGAACGGGCCGCCCGCACGGTCGCCGAGGTACGGGCCATGCTCGCCACCCGCGAGGAACTGTTCCGCGAGCACTCCATCGACTCCGTCGACCAGCTGCGGCAGCTGCGCTCCCGGGGCCGGCTGCCCGAGCTGGCGTCCACCGACATCGTCCTGCTCGTCGACGGCTACGGGGCCCTGCGCGAGGAGTTCTCCGAACTCGACGACTCCGTCACCGACCTCCTCAAGCGGGGCGGCGGCTACGGCATCCACGTCGTCGCCGGCATGCTCCGCTGGAACGACGTCCGCATCGCCAACCAGTCCCTCTTCGGCGGCCGCGTCGAACTGCGCCTGGGCGACCCCTCCGACTCGGCCATCGACCGCAAACTGTCCGAGACGATCTCCCCGGACACCCCGGGCCGCGTCCTCACCGACGGCAAGCTGTTCGCCCAGACCGCCCTGCCGCGCATTGACTCCCGGGCCGGGAACACCGACCTGGCCGCCGCCCTGGAAGAGGCCGCCGGAACCGTCCGCGCCACCTGGCACGGCGAAATCGCCTCCCCCGTACGGGTCCTGCCCGCACGGCTGCCGTCCGCCCGGCTGCCCGGCGTCGACGAGGAGCCGTACCGGATCCCCGTCGGCGTCGACCAGGACGTCCTCGCCCCGGTGCTCCTCGACCTCTTCGGCCAGGACCAGCACCTGCTGATCCTCGGCGACAACGAGTGCGGCAAGACCAACCTGCTCGCCCTCGTCGCCCGCCAGCTCATCGCCCGCTACGGCGAGGAGGAACTGGTCTTCGCCGTCTACGACCCGAGGCGCGGGCTGCGCGGCGTGGTCCCCGAGCCCTACCGGGGCGGCTACGCCCACAACGCGAAGATCGGCGCCGCCCTCTCGGCCGGCATCGCCAAGGAACTCGACAAGCGGCTCCCCGAGGACGGCATCGACCCCGACGCCGAACCGGGCGAGGGCCCCGGCTTCGCCGGACCGCGCATCGTGGTCCTCGTCGACGACTACGACATCCTCACCACCGCCGGACAGCAGCCCCTCCAGGCGTTCGTCCCCTACCTGCCGTCCGCCCAGGACATCGGCCTGCACTTCGTGATCGCCCGGCGCGTCGCCGGCTCCTCGCGGGCCCTGTACGAGCCGCTGCTGACCACCCTGCGCGAGTCCGGCACCACCGCCCTCGTGATGAACGGCGAACGCTCGGAGGGCCAGCTGTTCCCGCAGCTGTACGCGAGCGCCCAGCCGCCCGGCCGCGGCACGCTGGTCCGGCGCGGACGCCCGCACCAGATCGTGCAGACCGCCCTCGCCGACTCCCCGACCCAGGAAGCGCCCTGACACCGTGACCAAGGACGTCATCGCCCTCACCGCCAAGATGCCCGACACCACCGCCCTGATGGTGGCCCTGACGGCGGGCGGCGCGGACCTCGACGCCCAGGCCGTCGGGGACGGCGCCGTCATCCAGCTGCTCGGCGCGGCCGGCCGGCCGCTCGTCTCCGTCGAGGCACCCGTACTCGTCCAGGTCCCCGGCGAGGTGGAACGCCTCCTCGGGACGCCCTCCGCCACCCCCGTCTGGTGGACGGAGACCCGCGCCTCCACCGCCGTACCCGAGGCGGCCCCCCTCGCCGGGGCAGTCGCCGGACGCCTCGCCGAGGTCCTCGGCGGCGCGGTCTGGCCCGAGGGCGCCGGGCACGTCGGGGTGGTGCCGGTGACCTCCGAGGCCTCGGCGGCACCCGCGCCCGTCGGAGCCCTCCCGACCGTGGACGTGGTCACCGAGTCCACCGCCGTCGTCCTCGCCGACCGGCCCGTGATCGGGCTGACCACCTGGCTGTCGGACGTCCTGCGCACCACCGCCGAATTCGGCGCGGCCCTGCACATCGTCACCCCCGACCACTGCCGGCTCAGCCTGCCGCTGCGCACCGCGCTCGCCGGCGCGCCGAACCGGTGGGTGGTCCAGGACCCCGCCTCCGGCTACTACGACGGCCTGTCCGGCGCGGTGCTGGCCTGGCAGGACGGCACCTTCGCCCCGGTCCGCGACGAGGCGGGCGACCCGCGGCCCGCCGCCGCGTTCCGGCGGGCCGAGGCGTCGGGCGAACGCCGGCTGACCGTGCAGTTCCGCACCGAACACCCCGCCGAGGAAGGGCTGCTGGTCGGCCGCTCGCTGGAGGCCGCCTGGCGCACCCTGACCGGGGGCCCGCCCGCCGGCTGGGGCACCGCCGAGCCGGTGAACCTGCCGTGGTCGCCGCGCCAGCTCTCCGACCTGGCCCGGGGCCGGGCGCCCGAGCCGACGCTGGTCACCGCCGTCGGGTCGCCGGAGCGGCCCGCGCTGGCCACCGTACGCGTGCTCCGCACGGCCGCCGGGGTCGAGGAGGACGTCACCCTGTCCCTCGGGTACGGGCCCTCCGAGGAGGTGCCGCTCGACGCGCTCGCCCGGCTGGCGGAGGAACTCGTCGCCGGGCACGGCCTGATCAGCATGCTGGCCGCGCTCGGGCCCGGCCGGCGGGACCTGAGCCTGACCCCGCGGGTGTCCGCCCCGGCGGTACCGGTGTCCTTCACCCTGGGCGGCGCCGGCGTGGCCGAGGCGACGCTGACCCAGGCGCGGCGGCCCCCGCTGGAGGTCAAGCCCGTCCAGGTGGGACCGCAGCGCAGGCCCGGGCTGCACTACCCGCTGGGCGACGGCGGCGACCCGGCGGCGTGGGAGTCCCTGTCGGTGCTGCTGGCGCACCTGCGGACGGCGGTGCCGCCGCTGCCGTAGGCGGGCGCCGTCGTCAGGGTGGCGGCGGGCCGGACGTGGGGTTGCGTACGGCAGCCGGGGTAACTCCGGGCCGACAATATGAATCTGACGGTTGCTCCGGGTAGTGCAGGTCCGGACGGACCCTCGACCCGGTCCGCGTCTCGCAACCGAAGGACAGCACACCCATGAAGCTCTCCCGCACCGCACGCGTCGCCGCCCCCGCCCTGGCCGCCCTGGCCCTCACGATGGCCCTCGCGGGCCCGGCCTCCGCCGACCCCGCGCTGGTGACGCGCAACGGCGGCCAGATCCTCTTCACCGCCCAGCCGGGGGAGACCAACACCGTCACCTTCAGCACGAGTGGCGGATTCTTCCAAGTGCAGGACACCACCAGCGTCCTGATCCCGGGACCCGGTTGCGTCCAGTTCGGCAACCCCAACACCGTCCGCTGCGGCTCGCCGACCGGCTTGACCCGCATCCTGGCCTCACTGGGCGACCGGGACGACCAGGCCACCAACGAAACCTCCATTCCCAGCGACCTCATCGGCGGAGAGGGCCAGGACCGCCTCATCGGCGGCTTCGGCCCCGACCGGCTCATGGACTCCGACGGCTGGAGCGTCTCGCCCGGCAGCACGACCACCTTCGAGGGCAGGACCGGCAACGACACCATCATCAGCCGCAACGGCGGCCTGGACCGGATCGACTGCGGCGAGAACCCCGGTGACTTCGACCTGCTGCTGGCCGACTCGGCACTCATCGACTTCGTCGTCCCGTCGACCTGCGAGTTCACCCAGCGCGCCTGACCCCCCCCCGAGGGGGCGGCGGGACTACCCCGCCCCGCCGCCCCCGGCGCGCACCAGCCCCGTCTCGTACGCCAGCACCACCACCTGCACCCGGTCGCGCAGGTCCAGCTTCGTCAGGATGCGGCCCACGTGCGTCTTGACCGTCGCCTCCGACAGCACCAGCCGGGCCGCGATCTCCCCGTTCGACAGGCCCTGCGCCACCAGCAGCATGACCTCGCGCTCGCGGTCCGTCAGCCGCTCGATCTCCTTGTTCTCCGGCTCCGCCGCCGTCGTCGGCAGCATCGGCGCGAACCGGTCCAGCAGCCGCCGCGTCGTCGAGGGCGCCACCACCGCGTCCCCGCTGTGCACCGACCGGATCGCGGCCAGCAGCTCCGCCGGCGGCACGTCCTTCAGCATGAAGCCGCTCGCGCCCGCCTTCAGGCCCGAGAACGCGTACTCGTCCAGGTCGAAGGTGGTCAGGATGATCACCTTCGGGTGCTGCTCCGGCTCACAGATGCGCCGCGTCGCCTCCACCCCGTCCAGCTTGGGCATGCGCACGTCCATCAGGACGACGTCGACCGTCGTGGCCCGCAGCACCTCCAGCGCCTCCAGGCCGTTGCCCGCCTCGGCGACGACCTCCATGTCCGGCTGCGCGGCCAGCACCATGCGGAAGCCGGTGCGCAGCAGCACCTGGTCGTCGACCAGCATCACTCGGATGGACATCCGTGACTACCTCTGCCTCTTCTAACGACGTACGACGTCTAAAGCGGTCCCGTGCGGGGCTAACTCTTCTTGAGCGGGAGCAGGGCACTGATCCGGAAGCCCCCGCCGGGGCGCGGACCCGCGTCCAGGGTTCCACCGACCATACCGATGCGCTCCCGCATGCCGATCAGACCGTGTCCGGCGCCGTCCGCGCCGCCGTCCTCGTACAGTTCGTGCGCCGCGCCCCGCCCGTCGTCCTCGACCAGCAGGCCCAGCCCGTCGTCGAAGTAGACCAGCCGCACGCTCGCCCTGGCGTCGGGGCCCCCGTGCTTGCGCGTGTTCGTCAGCGCCTCCTGCACGATCCGGTACGCCGTCAGCTCCACCCCGCTGGGCAGCCTGCGCGGTGCGCCCTCCACCTCGAAGTCGACCGTCAGCCCGGCCGCCCGCACCTGCTCGACCAGCACCTCGATCTGCTCCACGTCGGGCTGCGGCACGTAGTCCTCGGACTCCTGCGGCTCGCCCGTGCGCAGCACGCCCAGCAGTCGGCGCATCTCGGCCAGTGCCTGCCGGCCGGTGCCGGAGATGGTCTGGAGGGCCTCCTTGGCCTGGTCGGGCGCCACGTCCATGACGTACGCGGCTCCGTCGGCCTGGACCACCATCACCGAGACGTTGTGCGCGACGACGTCGTGCAGCTCGCGGGCGATCCGGGCCCGCTCGGCGGCCACCGCGACCTTGGCCTGTGCCTCGCGCTCCTTCTCCAGCCGCTGGTTGCGCTCCACCAGCTGCGCGTAATAGGCGCGGCGGGTGCGCAGCGAGTCGCCCATCACCCAGGCGAGGGCGAAGGGCACCATCATGAAGAGGACGGAGAGGGCCTGCTCCGTACCGCTGGACGTCTCGTCCACGCCGAAGCGCAGGAAGTACACCGGTGAGGCCAGTAGACCGGAGGCCAGTGCGGCGCGCGAGACCCAGCGCGGCACGTCGGCGGCGGCCACCGTGAACAGCACGACCAGCAGCGCGACGTCGCAGAACTGTATTTCCTGCCCGATGGCCAGCTGGTAGAGGCCGGCGCCCACCGACAGCCAGAACATCGGCACGGTCCACCGGCGGCGCAGGGCCAGGGCGGCCGTCAGCGCGCCGACGACGGGCACGGTGGCCAGCCGCAGGGCGGTGCTCTGCCCCTCGGCCCCGGCCACGTTCATCATCGAGATCCCGAAGAAGAGGACAGCCCAGAAGCTGTCGACGCCCGTCGGGTGTCTGCGGATGAAGTCGTAGAGGCGCTGCACGTAACCCAGAGTAGGGAAAGGAAATAGGTGCTGGAGTCAACCACAGGTGCGATCCCTGCGACGGGTGAGTACTCCCCAAGGTGGAGGGTCGCCTTAACCTGTGGGTGATGAGCGCTGAGGGTGAGGTCAGGGGGCCGGTCCGGTGGCGGGCCGCGATGGAGGCCGCGCTGTACGGGCCCGGCGGTTTCTACGTGCGCCCGGGCGGGCCGGGGCCCGCGGGGCACTTCCGGACCTCCGTGCACGCCTCCGTCCTGTACGCGGGGGCCGTGGCCCGGCTGCTGGAGTGGGTGGACGCGGAGCTGGGCCGGCCCGCGCGGCTCGACCTGGTCGACATGGGGGCCGGGCGGGGCGAACTGCTGGCCGGCGTCCTCGCCGCCCTGCCCGCGGAGACGGCGGCGCGGGTGTGCCCGTACGCGGTCGAGCGCGCGGCCGAGCCCGAGGGGCTGGACCCCCGCATCCGCTGGGTGGACGGGCCGCCCGAGGGGGTGACGGGGCTGCTGTTCGCGAACGAATGGCTGGACAACGTACCGCTGGAGATCGCGGAGGACGGCCGGTACGTGCTGGTCGCCCCCGACGGCGCGGAGACCCCCGGCGGGCCCCTGGAGGACGCCGACCGGGAGTGGCTGGAGCGGTGGTGGCCCGGCGCGGCCGGGCCGGACGGCGGCCGGGCGGAGATCGGCCGGGCCCGCGACGAGGCCTGGGCGGCGGCCGTCGCCACCCTGGACCGGGGCCTCGCGGTGGCCGTGGACTACGCGCACACCCGCGACGCACGCCCCCCGTACGGCACCCTCACCGGCTTCCGCGGCGGCCGCGAGACCGCTCCCGTCCCGGACGGCGGCTGTGATGTCACGGCGCACGTCGCGCTCGACGCCTGCGCGGGACCGGGCGCCGCCCTGTTCACCCAGCGCGCGGCCCTGGCGGCCCTCGGCGTCTCGGGCGGCCGGCCGCCGCTGGCCCTGGCCTCCACCGACCCGGCCGGCTACGTCCGCGCCCTGTCGGCGGCGGGCGAGGCGGCGGAGCTCACCGCGCGCGGGGGCCTGGGCGACTTCGGCTGGCTGGTCCAGCCGGTCGGGATCGGGGTCTGGCCGGGGTAGCCGGCCGCCCTCCGGAACACGGCCGAGGGCCGGCCCCCGCGCGGGAGGCCGGCCCCTGGTGTGTCCTGCTGCTGCTTACTCGGTGACGTCGTGGTCGTGGCCCGGGCGCAGACCGCCGCCGTTGCCGGAGCCGGTCGACGGCTTCGGGGTGACCGGCTGCGTCAGCGGCGCCAGGTCCCAGGCGTAGTGGCCGACCGCGTTCGCGATGACGTCGACGTTGATGTCGAGCGCCTTCTGGTCGATGTTGTTGATGTCGTCGCCCTTGCCGTGGTAGTTCGGGTCGTAGGCGACGCCCGCCTGACCGCCGAACTTCGCGGCCTGCGCCGGGGTCTTGATGCCCTCGGCGCCCGTGTCCGTACCGCCCGAGGGGATGCCGGCCTCGATGAACGGGCCGTAGTCCGAGCGGCCGGTGAAGTCACTGCCCTCGTGCGGGATCTTCTGCGCGTCGAGGAAGTCGGTGATCTGCTTCTCCAGCTGCGCCGAGCCCTCCGGGCCGGGGCCCGAGCCGACCTTGTCCGAGTCGTCGCCGTCGTAGACGAAGTACGCGGAGTTCGGCGAGGCGATCATGTCGAAGTTCAGGTAGAGCTTGATCTGCTTCTTCTGCTCGGGCGTCAGCGAGGCCACGTACGCCTCGGAGCCGAGGAGACCGAACTCCTCCGCCGACCACCAGGCGAACTTCACCTTGTTCTTGATCTTCTTCTGCTCGCTCGCGAGGCGCTGCGCGACCTGGAGGATGCCCGCCGAGCCGGAGCCGTTGTCGTTGATGCCCGGGCCGGCCGCGACCGAGTCCAGGTGCGCGCCGAGGAAGACGGTGTTCTCCGGGTCGCCGCCCTTGGTCTCCGCGACGACGTTGAACGTCTTGCGGTTCTCGCGCAGCTCGCGGACGTCCAGGGTGAGCGAGACGGGACCGGCGGCCGCCTCGGCGGCGAGCTTCTCGCCGTCCTCCTGGGAGATGCCGCCGGTGGGGACCTTGCCGGCGTTCGCGTCGCCGAGGGTGCCGTTGAGGGCGCCCGCGGTGTTGTTGTAGATGACCGCGCCGACCGCGCCGGCCGCCGCCGCGTTCGCCTGCTTCGCGGCGAAGGTGCAGCCGCCGCGCTTGATCAGCGCGATCTTGCCGGTGAAGGCGCCGGCCGCGAAGTCCGTGGCCTCGCAGCCGTTGGTGCCGTCGGCGTCGACGGGGGCGACGGCGACGGGCGCGGTGATGCCGCCCTCCGGGCCGCTGGCCGTGTACGTCATCAGCTTGAGCGGCACGTCGCGGCCGGTGGCGCCGTTGACCTTCAGCTTCTCGGAGATCGTCTCGACGTACACGAAGTCGAACTCGTGGCGCGAGACCTGGTACCCGGCGCCCTTCAGCACGGCCTCGACGTACTGGGCCGACTGGGCGTGGCCCTTCGAGCCGGCCACCCGGTTGCCGTTGTTGTAGTCGGCGATCGACTGGAAGACCTTCAGGTGGTTGTTGGCGCCCTTGCCCGTCGAGTCCTTGACCAGCTTCCTGGCCAGCGCGTCACCCCGGGCGGCGTCGCTCTGCGGGCTCGTCGCACCGGCCGGACCGGCGAGGAGCAGCGGGGAGACGAGGGCGGCGGCCGCCAGGACGGCGGTGGCTGTGGCTATACGGCGAGAGGGCATGAAGGTCCTTTCACAGCAGGAAGCGTCTGTGGGGGAGGCGTGGTGGACGCACGTTAGACACCAAGAGGCGGCCCTCGCCAGAGTTTTCACTGCTTCCGGTTTGTGAAATCCGGATATCGGTACCTCTGCCGAGGGGCGAAATCCGGCCACCGTCCGATCGTCGGGCAGATCCGCTCAGCGCAGGATTCCCTCGATGAAATCGCCACCTATTCGTGCGACCACGGACAGATCCAACTGGTGCTGTACATAACGCCCCTGGCGCCGGGTGTGCATCAGACCCGCCCGCTTCAGCACCGCCAGGTGCCGGGACACCTCCGGCGCGGAGATCCCGTAGACCCGCGCCAGCTCGCTCGTCGTGTACGGGGCGCGCGCCAGACTGCGGCACAGCATCATCCGCATGGGGTGCGCCAACGCCTCCATCCGGCGCTGCAGCAGCTCCACCGAGCCCGGCTCGGAGGCCAGTTCGGGCGAGTCCAGCGGGTAGTGCACCACCGGCCGCCAGCCCGGGGCGTGCAGCACCAGCAGGTGCGGCCAGCCGAAGTTCGTCGGCACGAAGAGCAGCCCCGGCCCGACCAGCGGATCCGTCGCCGTGGTCTGGCCGTTGACCATCTTGTCGGCGGTGATCACCGTCAGCGCCTCGTCGACGCTCAGCGCCGACGACACCTCCCGCAGCACCGCCGGCAGCCCCTTGTGGCGCAGCACCTCCGTCTTGTGCCGGGCGTCCGCCGTCTGCCGGGGCTCGATCCGCCGCCAGGTCTGCGCGAAGAAGGCCTCGTCGCAGTCCTCCAGCAGCCGCCGCATCCACACCCGCACCCCGGCCGGGTCGTCCAGCAGCCGGATCGAGAACTCCAACTGCCGCGGCCCGCGCGCCGCCGCCGTCTCCAGCGCCTTCGCCCGCGCCCCCGCGTCCTTCAACGGGTGCGGGCCGCCGCCCTCGTTGTACAGCGCCAGCCAGCAGTGCTCCAGGGCCGCCATCACGAACCGCTCGTCGTCCAGCCGGTCGAGCACGTCCAGCTCCTCGGCCAGCGTCGCCCCGGGGCGGCCGGTACCGCCGGGGATGCCGGCGAAGGCCATGAAGATGTCCGAGAACGAACTGCGCCACATGAAATCGGCCTCTAGGAGCCGGTCGGCGAGGCAGGGGTCGAGCGAAGCTGTGGTGGCCCTCGTCCAGGACTGGAGCCCCGGGTGATGGGACGGCTGCGAGAGCGCGTGCAGGGTCATGCAGAGCTCGGCGAGCGGCGACGGCGCGAAACCGATCCGCTCCGAGGGGAGCCCGGCGATGTCGATGGTGACGCTCATCGCCCCATTGTGGCCTCCCGCGCGCGCCGCGGGCAGGGCAGGGCACGTCGCGAGGGTACGGGCGGGCGCACGCCCGTACGAGGGGCCGTGAAGTCTCTGCCGGGGCATCGCCGCAGGTGAAGGGCGTCGATTGACGGGGAGCGTCAATCGGCGAGCGTGCCGCGCCCAACGGAGTGAGGGTGGATGCATGACAGCGATCGAGCAGTACCTCATCGACACCTACCGCGCGGCCCAGCACGGCACCCCCACACCCCCGCCCCCGGGCCGCGACGACGTGGCCACCCTCCGCGCCCTGCGCACCTCGGCCCAGTTCGCCGCGGTCCTGGACGGCCGCCCGTCCACCCACCCCTGGTTCCACGCCCTGACCCGCCGCCTCCACCGCGGCGGGGCGTGCTGAGGGGGGAGGGAGCGGGGCCGGGCGCCGGCCGCACCGGGGCGCGGCTAAGGACGTCTGGTCAGAATGCAGTGGGGATCGTCGTTGTCCTCATCGCCCACGCGGGTCCAGAGCATCAGCGTGTTTCCGTGGCGCCACACGCCGAGGGAGTCCTGCACCTCGTCGCCCTTGGGGCCCTTGGCGTCGAAGGTCCGGTGGACGGCCGACCCGACCGGCCCCGTCCCGCTCCTCCAGGTGCCGGATCCCGACCGGGGGCCGTCCCAGTTCCAGTCCGAGGCGCCCATCCAGTCGCCGCACACCTGGTTGGCGGTGAAGGTCCCGTCCGACTCCAGCGTCAGGGTGCCGCCGTAGGCGTCGGTCCAGGTGGCCGCGAGTTCGGCCCGGGGCAGTGCGACGGCTTCGCCCTCGGGCGGCGGCCGGTTCCAGATCCTGCCGCAGGCCGTGAGTGCGAGAGCCATGGTCAGGAGGACCAGCGGGATCCGGCAGGAACGCGACACGCTCCACCCCCAACGGTTTCTGCGGGTCGCACGTGCGACCCGGAGGACGTGTGCGCAGCCTGGCACAGGCTTTGAACGTGTTCAAGTCGTGCTGCCGCCGCCCGGGACGCCCCCGCCCACCGCTCCGCCGGCCCCCTAAACCCGCGCCAGGAACCCCGCCACTGCCTCCCGGACCTCCTCCGCCGTCCACGTCAGGCCCGGCCGCGTGATTTCCAGCTCGGTCACCGACAGGCCCGGCGGGCCGTCCGCCGTCCAGCGGCGGAAGAGGGCCGTGCCCGTCTCCTCCGCCTGGCGGGCGCCCGCCTCCGTGAGGCGGTCGGCCTCGTACGGGAGCCACACCTGGAACTGGTGCGTGTGCGGCACCTCCGGGTGGACCCGGGACCACGGCACGCCCGCCTCCGCGAAGGCCTCCCGCAGCGCGGCCGCGACGACCCGGGCCTGCTCCACGTACGCCGGCAGCAGCGGCAGCTCCCGCTCCAGCCCGGCCAGGGCCGCCAGGACCTGGGGGAACTGGCGGAAGATCTGGCCCCCGTACCGGTGGCGCCACACCCGGGTCTCCTCCACGAAGTCCCGGGGTCCGGCCAGGCAGGCCCCGCTCAGCCCGCGCAGCGACTTGTAGAAGGAGACGTACACCGAGTCCGCGAGCCGCGCGATCTCCGGCAGCGGCCTGCCGAAGTGGACCGTGGTCTCCCACAGCCGGGCCCCGTCGAAGTGGACGACCGCGTCCCGCTCCCGGGCGGCGTCCACCAGCCCCTCCAGCTCCTCCCACGAGGGCAGCAGGAACCCGGCGTCGCGCAGCGGCAGCTCCAGCATCAGCGTGCCGAAGGGCTCGGGGTGCTCCCGGACCTCCTGCGGGGTCGGCTGGCGCGGCTCCGTCACCGGGTGGGTGGTCCGCAGCCCGGCCAGTGCCGTCAGGGCGCCGCCCTCCCACTGCTCGGGGTGGCTCACGGGGTGCAGGGCCACGACCTGGTTGCCGGTGCGCCCCGCCCAGCAGCGCAGCGCGACCTGCTGGGCCATCGTCCCCGAGGGGAAGAACGCCGCGTCCTCGGTGCCGAGCAGCCCGGCGACCCGCCGCTCCAGGTCGGCGACGACCCCGTCGCCGTAGACGTCCGCCGGGGCGTCCAGGTCGTACGGGGCGTCGGCGAGCCCGGCGAGCAGCTCCCGGACCGTCTCCTCCCGTCCGCCGCCGGTGAGGGCCCGGCGGGCGCCCTTCCAGGCCGCCACCAGCCGCTTCGTCTGCTCCGCGTCATCGCTCATGGCCCAGATCATCGCGGACGGCCACCGGCCGCCGCCCCCGAATTCAGGCTCGGACGCACCCTTCCGGCCCCCGGCGGGCCTGACCGGCACCAGGCCGTCGAAAGGGCCTAGCATGGCGACGTATCGTCCGGTACCCCTCGCGGACTGGAACGGAAGGCCCTCACCGCGTGAACTCATCCCAGGAACCGCGCCCCGCCCGGCTCACCGTCGGAGTCGTCGGCGCGGGCCGTGTCGGCCCCGCGCTGGCCCGTGCGCTCCAGCAGGCCGGGCACCGTCCCGTCGCCGTGTCCGGGGTCTCCGACGCCTCCCGGCGCCGGGCCGAGCGGATGCTGCCGGACGTGCCGCTGCTGTCGCCGGCGCAGGTGCTGGAGCGGGCCGAGCTGGTGCTCCTCACCGTCCCCGACGACGCCCTGCCGGGCCTGGTGGAGGGCCTCGCCGAAACCGGCGCCGTCCGCCCCGGGCAGCTCCTCGTGCACACCTCGGGGCGCTACGGGACGGCCGTGCTGGACCCCGCGCGGCGCGCGGGCGCGCTGCCGCTGGCGCTGCACCCGGCGATGACCTTCACCGGCACCGAGGTGGACGTGCAGCGCCTGGCAGGCTGCTCCTTCGGCGTGACCGCCCCGGACGAGCTGCGGCTCGCCGCCGAGGCCCTGGTCATCGAGATGGGCGGGGAGCCCGAGTGGATCGCGGAGGAGAGCCGCCCGCTCTACCACGCGGCCCTCGCCCTGGGAGCGAACCACCTGGTCACCCTGGTCGCCCAGGCCATGGAGCTGCTGCGCACCGCCGGCGTCGAGCACCCCGACCGGATGCTCGGCCCCCTCCTCGGCGCCGCCCTGGACAACGCCCTGCGCTCCGGCGACGCCGCCCTCACCGGGCCCGTGGCCCGCGGTGACGCGGGCACCGTCGCCGCGCACGTCTCGGAGCTGCGCAAGCACGCTCCCGCCACCGTCGCCGGGTACCTGGCGATGGCCCGTACGACCGCGGACCGCGCCCTCGCGCACGGCCTGCTCAAGCCCGAACTGGCCGAGGACCTCCTCGGCGTGCTCGCGGACCCCGCCGACCCGAAGGATTCCGAGCGATGACCGGCCCGCTCCAGTTGCTGAACACCGCCGAAGAGCTCCACAAGCTCCCGCGCACCGGCCGCCGGGCCGTCGTGATGACGATGGGCGCCCTGCACGAGGGCCACGCCACGCTCATCCGCACGGCCCGCGAGGAGGTGGGACCGGACGGCCAGGTGGTGGTGACCGTCTTCGTCAACCCCCTCCAGTTCGGGGCGAACGAGGACCTCGACCGCTACCCGCGCACCCTCGACGCCGACCTGCGGATCTCCGAAGGGGCGGGCGCCGACGCCGTGTTCGCGCCGTCCGTGGACGAGGTGTACCCGGGCGGCGACCCGCAGGTGCGGATCACGGCCGGGCCGATGGGCGAGCGGCTCGAAGGCGCCACCCGCCCCGGCCACTTCGACGGCATGCTGACCGTCGTCGCCAAGCTGCTCCACCTCACCCGCCCCGACCTGGCCCTGTTCGGCCAGAAGGACGCCCAGCAACTGGCGCTGATCCGGCGCATGGTGACCGACCTGAACTTCCCCGTCGAGGTGGCCGGCGTGCCCACGGTCCGGGAGGACGACGGGCTCGCCCTGTCCTCCCGCAACCGCTACCTCGGCCCGGTCGAGCGCCGTACCGCCCTGGCCCTGTCCCGCGCCCTGTTCGCCGGCCGCGACCGGCTCGCCGCGCAGGCCGCGCTGTGCGCCCGCGCCGAGGCGGCCCCGGCCAGCGACGAGCGCGCCACCGCCCTGGCCCGGCTCGGCGAGATCCGCGCCTCCGCCGACGCGCACGCCGTGTCGGCCGCGGCCGGCGGCGTCACCGGCCTGCCGGACGCCGTACGGGCCGCCGCGCGGCACGTGCTGGAGGAGGCGGGCCGGCACGAGCCGCCGCTGGTCCTGGACTACCTGGCCCTGGTGGACCCGAAGGACTTCACCGACGTCGGCCCCGACTTCACCGGACGGGCCGTGCTGGCCGTCGCGGCGAAGGTCGGCGCGACCCGGCTGATCGACAACATCCCATTGGAGTTCGGAGCACACGCGTGAGCACCACAGGCAACCCAGGCACCCCCGGCGCCGCCGGTACGGGCATACGGCTGCACGCCCCCGCCCCCGGCTGGGCCCTCGACGCGGACGTCGTGGTCGTCGGTTCCGGCGTCGCGGGCCTGACGGCCGCGCTGCGCTGCGCCGCCGCGGGCCGCCGTACGGTCGTGGTCACCAAGGCACGCCTCGACGACGGCTCCACCCGCTGGGCGCAGGGCGGCATCGCGGCCGCCCTCGGCGAGGGCGACACCCCCGAGCAGCACCTGGACGACACGCTGGTCGCGGGCGCGGGCCTGTGCGACGAGGCGGCCGTGCGGCTGCTGGTCACCGAGGGCCCTGACGCGGTGCGCCGGCTGATCGCCGCGGGCGCCGTCTTCGACACCTCCGCCGAGACCGGCGAGATAGAGCTGACCCGCGAGGGCGGCCACCACCGCCGCCGCATCGCGCACGCGGGCGGTGACGCGACCGGCGCGGAGATCTCCCGCGCCCTGGTCGAGGCCGTGCACGCGGCGGGCATCCGCACCGTGGAGAACGCGCTGGTCCTGGACCTCCTCCAGGACGCGGAGGGCCGTACGGCCGGCGTGACCCTGCACGTGATGGGCGAGGGCCAGCACGACGGCGTCGGCGCCGTCCACGCGCCCGCCGTGATCCTGGCGACCGGCGGCATGGGCCAGGTGTTCTCCGCGACGACCAACCCGGCGGTCTCCACGGGCGACGGGGTGGCGCTGGCGCTGCGCGCCGGCGCGGAGGTCTCCGACCTGGAGTTCGTCCAGTTCCACCCGACGGTCCTGTTCCTGGGCCCGGACGCCGAGGGCCAGCAGCCGCTGGTGTCCGAGGCGGTCCGCGGCGAGGGCGCGTACCTGGTCGACGCGGACGGGGTCCGCTTCATGGTGGGGCAGCACGAGCTGGCCGAGCTGGCGCCGCGGGACATCGTCGCCAAGGGCATCATGCGCCGCATGCAGGAGCAGGGCGCCGGGCACATGTACCTGGACGCGCGGCACTTCGGCGCGCAGATGTGGGAGAACCGGTTCCCCACGATCCTGGCGGCCTGCCGCTCCCACGGCATCGACCCGGTGACCGAGCCGATCCCGGTCGCCCCGGCCGCGCACTACGCCTCGGGCGGCGTACGCACCGACCTGCACGGCCGTACGACCGTGCCGGGTCTGTACGCGTGCGGCGAAGTGGCCTGCACGGGCGTGCACGGCGCGAACCGGCTGGCCTCCAACTCCCTGCTGGAGGGCCTGGTCTTCGCCGAGCGGATCGCCGAGGACATCACCGCGAACCCGCCCGTGGGCAGCGGCCCGGGCATACCCGTGCCCGCCACCGGTCCGCTCCAGCCGGCCGAGGCCCGGTACGAGGTCCAGCGCATCATGACGGAGGGCGCGGGCGTGCTCCGCTCCGCCGGGTCCCTGGCCGGGGCCGCCGAGGCGCTGGAGACCCTGTACACGACGGCCCTGGGCGAGCTGGAGAGCCAGGGCAAGACCGCCGTGCCGGGCGTGGAGACCTGGGAGGCGACCAACCTGCTGTGCGTGGCCCGCGTCCTGGTGGCCGCCGCCCAGCGGCGCGCCGAGACCCGCGGCTGCCACTGGCGCGAGGACCACCCCGACCGGGACGACGCCGAGTGGCGCCGCCACCTCGTGGTGCGGCTGTCGCGCACCGAGCGGCGGGCGCTGGTCGTCACCCCCACCGACTCCGCGGACTTCCCGTCCGTCCACCACCCCCTCAGCCTGGAGAAGTGACCGTGAGCACCCCCGAACTCCCCCTGATCGAGCAGAACGAAGGCGGCTGCGGCGACGACTGCGGCTGCGGCGACGGCGAGGAGAGCGGCCTCGACCCGGCGCTCGCCCAGCTGCTGGCCGACGCGGGCCTGGACCCGATCGAGGTCGAGGACATCGCGCACATGGCGCTGTCCGAGGACCTGGACGGCGGCGTCGACGTCACGACCGTCGCGACCGTCTCCGAAGAGGCCGAGGCCATCGCGGACTTCGTGGCCCGCGAGGCCGGTGTCGTGGCGGGTCTGCGGATCGCCGAGGCCGTGTTCTCCGTGGTCTGCACGGAGGCCTTCGAGGTCGAGCGGCACGCCGAGGACGGCGACAAGGTCGAGGCCGGGCAGCTGCTGCTGTCGGTGCGCTCGCGCACCCGCGACCTGCTGACCGCCGAGCGCAGCGCCCTGAACATCCTGTGCCGGCTGTCCGGCATCGCGACGGCCACCCGCCGCTGGGCGGACGTCCTGGAGGGCACGAAGGCCAAGGTCCGCGACACCCGCAAGACGACCCCGGGCCTGCGTTCGCTGGAGAAGTACGCGGTCCGCTGCGGCGGCGGCGTCAACCACCGCATGTCGCTGTCGGACGCGGCGCTGGTCAAGGACAACCACGTGGTCGCCGCGGGCGGCGTCGCGCAGGCCTTCAAGGCCGTTCGCGAGGCCTTCCCGGACGTGCCGGTCGAGGTCGAGGTCGACACGATGCACCAGGTCCGCGAGGTCGTGGACGCGGGCGCCGACCTGATCCTGCTGGACAACTTCACCGTCCCGGAGACGGAGGAGGCCGTGACGATCGTCGCGGGCCGCGCGGTCCTGGAGTCCTCGGGCCGGCTGTCTCTGGAGACGGCCCGCGCCTACGCGGAGACCGGTGTGGACTACCTGGCGGTGGGCGCGCTGACGCACTCCTCGCCGATCCTGGACATCGGCCTCGACCTGCGCGAGGCGGTGTAAGCAGATGCTGCTCACCATCGACGTGGGCAACACCCACACGGTCCTGGGTCTGTTCGACGGCGAGGAGATCGTCGAGCACTGGCGCGTCTCGACGGACCCGCGGCGCACGGCGGACGAGCTGGCCGTCCTGATGCAGGGCCTGATGGGGATGCACCCGATGCTCGGCAGCGAGCTGGGCGACGGGATCCACGGCATCGCGATCTGCTCGACGGTCCCGTCGGTGCTGCACGAGCTGCGCGAGGTCACGCGCCGCTACTACGGCGACGTGCCGGCGATCGTGGTGGAGCCCGGCGTGAAGACGGGCGTGCCGATCCTGATGGACAACCCGAAGGAGGTCGGCGCGGACCGCATCGTCAACGCGGCGGCCGCCGTCGAGCTGTACGGGGGCCCGGCGATCGTCGTCGACCTCGGTACGGCGACGACCTTCGACGCGGTCTCCGCGCGCGGCGAGTACGTGGGCGGGGTGATCTCCCCGGGCATCGAGATCTCGATGGAGGCGCTCGGGATGCGCGGCGCCCTGCTGCGCAAGATCGAGCTGGCCCGGCCGCGCAACGTGATCGGCAAGTCCACGGTCGAGGCGATGCAGTCGGGCGTGGTCTACGGGTTCGCGGGCCAGGTCGACGGGATCGTGCACCGCATCGCCCGGGACCTGGTGGGTCCGGACGGCGATCCGGACGACGTCCGCGTCATCGCCACGGGCGGGCTGGCCCCGGTCATCCTCGGGGAGACCACGGTGATCGACGAGCACGAACCGTGGCTGACGCTGATCGGGCTGCGGCTCGTGTACGAGCGCAACGCGCCCAGCTTCGAGTGATCCGGCCGCCGGTGGGGTCCCGCGTACGGCGGGGCCCTACCGGGCGGTAGCTGACCGTCATGCGGAATCCTCAGCTTGAACCTGATCCGTTAGCTTGTCGGCGTCGGACGCACACCCCCGCGAAGCGGCACAGCCGAGACGGCACAGGACGGCCCAAATGCCCCGTAAATCACCGTACTTGCAGGTGGTCGCATCACTCAGGACCCGCATCGAGGCGGGTGAGTGGGCAATAGGCGACAGGCTCCCCTCGCGCGCCCGGTTCGCGGAGGAGTACTCCGTCGGGCAGGGCGTCACCCAGCGGGCCATGGAGCAGCTGATCATCGAGGGGTTCCTCGAAGGCCGCGCCGGTTCCGGCACCTACGTGCGCACCCCGCGCCGGCGCATGCGGATGCTCCGCACCCGCCGCCGCGTCCCCGGCTCCGGCAACACCTTCCGCTCCGAGGCCGCCGCGCACGGCATCGCCGCGTCCTGGGAGTTCAGGACCCTCCCGCAGGTCCCGGCGCCGGAGCGGATCGCCGCCCGGCTGGCCATCGAACCCGGCTCCCCCTGCGTGATGACCCGCTACGAGTTCATGGCCGACGGCAGCCCGGCCGAGCTGTCCGAGTCCTGGGAGCCGCTGGCCATCACCTCCGGGACCCCGGTCGTGCTCCCGGAAGTGGGCGAACTGCGCGGCGCCGGGGTGGTGGCGCGCATGCGGTCCATCGGCATCACCGTCACCTCCGTGGTGGAGGTGCCGCGCCCCGCCCGGGCCAACCAGAACCAGGCCAACCTCCTCGGGATCAGCCTCGGCGCCATGATCACCGCGATCGAGCGCACGTACCTCGACTCCGACGGCCGCCCCGTGGAGACCGCCGACCTGGTCATCCCCGACTCGCGCTACGAGATCGCGTACGCCTTCCCGGTGGAGTGACCAACGGCGCGTATTGTGAACGGCCGTACTTTCCGACGACCGGGTTTTTTACGGAACTGGCCGGAGTGTGCCTCTCGTGGAGATAGCGTCACGCCCGAGAAGCACCGCGACCTCGTCCACTGCGGAGGAGACACCATGACCGCGAACGCTCGACCCGACTGGCGCAAATCGTCCTACTGCGGCGCGGGCGACGCCTGCGTGTACGTGGCGGCCGCACCCGGCACCCTGGTGCGCGTGGCCGACCGGGCCGACCCGGCGCACCTGGTGATGGCGACCACCCACGCCGCCTGGGCGGAATTCGTGAAGTCCGTCAAAGAGACCGGCTGAGGCGAGCCGGACCGCCCGGAGGGGCGGCGTGGACCCCCGCCGCGCCGCAATCCCGCACCCTCAGGGGATTTTGTCCGATTAGCGCGTATCTTCGCCCCATGCCCACGCCCTACGGATCCCGCGGCGGCATGGCGTTCAGCGCCGCCGAGCTTCACGTGCTCAGGCGTTCCCTCGCCCACGCCCTCCAGTCCTCCACGGCCCCCCTGACCGCCTCCGAGGTCCAGGACTGCCTGCGCCTCGCGGCGTCGGTGGACGACGCCGTCCTGGAGGCGGGCCGGCTCAGAGCCTTCCTGCTCGACGACCTCGCCCGCTACAGAGGAGCCCTCCCCGGGAGCCTGTCCGGCTACCTGGAGCTCCTCCAGGACGCCCTGGCCGCCGGGTACGAGCCCCTGGCCGACGACCTGGCCGCCCTGCGCGCCCTGCGGGCCAACCCGGTCGCCGCCGCCGTCCTGGAACGGGCCCAGGCCGTCGCCGGACGCTCCGTACGCCGCCGGCTCGCCACCGGGACCGCGCCCGCGGCCCCCGCGCCGCGCACCCGGCTGCTGGCCCTGGCCGGCGGCAAGGAGCAGCCGCCCTCGCCGCCGCCGAAGCCCGTCCCGGCGAAGGAGCCCCCGGCCCGGCCGGTGCCCACCCCGGGCGAGGTCTTCCCGCCGCGCCGCAAGCCCACCCCGCCCCCGGCGGCCGGGCGCGCGGCGGTGTAGCTACGCTGGGGGCATGGACTACGTCTCCGCGCTCGTGCCCCCCTTCGTGATGGCCGCGTTCTTCATCGCACTCGTCGTGACGATCGTGAAGACCCAGGGCGGGGCCAACAAGGCCAAGGAAGACGCGGTCGTCGATGCCGCGCTCGCCCGTGCCGAGGCCGGGCAGCAGTCGCAGAAGTGAAGTAACCCCGGCGACCGCGGCCGGGGTTTTCCACCGCGCGTTGCGGCGAATAGTCGGGCAATTCGCCGCAATCGGCACTATTGTGCTGCTGTGCCTCGCCCCTTGGGAGAACTCGAAGACGCAGTGATGACGCGGGTGTGGCAGTGGAACCGCCCGGTCACCGTTCGGGAAGTCCTGGAAGACCTCCAGCAGGAACGGTCCATCGCGTACACCACGGTCATGACCGTTATGGACAATCTCCATCAGAAGGGCTGGGTCCGGCGGGAAGCCGAAGGCCGCGCCTATCGATATACGGCGGTCTCCACCCGCGCCGCCTACTCGGCCGCACTGATGAACGAGGCCTGGTCCACCAGCGACAGCCCGGCGGCCGCCCTCGTCGCCTTCTTCGGCATGATGTCCCCCGAACAGCGCGAGGCCCTCCGCGACGCCGTCCGCATCGTCCAGCACGACGAACCCGGACCCGAAACCGGACCCGAAACCGGATCCGAACCCGAAACCGGATCCGAACCGGGAACGGGGACCGGCCCGGCCGGCGAGCACCCCTCCGCGGCCGCGCCGGAAGGGGACTCCGGCGCGCACGGGAGCGACCCGGGGCGATAGCGTCCGGGTATGGGAGAGCTTTCCACCACAGCCGACGCCAAAACAGTGACGATCCGCCGCGCGCGCACCAGTGATGTTCCGGCGCTGCGCCGCCTGCTCGACCAGTACGTGCAGCAGCGGATCCTCCTCGACAAAGCCCCCGTCGTCCTTTACGAGGACATCCAGGAGTTCTGGGTCGCGGAACGCGACTCCGACGGGCAGGTGGTGGGCTGCGGAGCCCTCCACGTCATGTGGGAAGACCTCGCCGAAGTGCGCACGCTCGCCGTCGACCGCGACTTGAAGGGCGCCGGTGTCGGGCACCTGGTGCTCGCCAAGTTGTTGGAGACCGCCCGCCGGGTCGGGGTCAGCCGGGTATTCTGCCTGACCTTCGAAGTGGACTTCTTCGCGAAGCACGGCTTCGTCGAGATCGGCGAGACCCCGGTGGAGACCGATGTCTACATGGAGCTCCTGCGTTCCTATGACGAGGGAGTCGCCGAGTTCCTCGGTCTCGAACGAGTGAAGCCGAACACCTTGGGCAACAGCCGGATGCTGCTGCACCTCTGATCGAGCGTGGCGGCTATTACGGGCCCCCGTCCGCCTGAGGCCTATGTCCGAATCGCGCACGTTTCCCGCCCTGTTGAGGTCCTGAACCTCTCGACGGGGGTTTGTGTTTTCCAGGCAAAAGCGGTTTCCTTTCCGCGTACTGCATTTTCGATGAAAGGAAATCCGGTGGCACAGAAGGTTCAGGTCCTTCTTGTCGACGACCTCGACGGTGGCACGGCGGACGAGACCGTGACGTTCGCTCTTGACGGCAAGACCTACGAGATCGACCTCACCACCGCCAACGCTGAAAAGCTCCGCGGTGCGCTGGAGGACTTCGTGAAGGCGGGCCGCCGTACCGGCGGGCGTGCTTCCACCGGCCGCGCCAAGGGCCGCGCCGCCGCCGCCCCGGGCAGCCCGGACACCGCCGAGATCCGCGCGTGGGCCAAGGCCCAGGGCCTCAGCGTCAACGACCGCGGCCGGGTCCCCGCCGAGATCCGCGAGGCCTACGAGAACGCCAAGGGCTGAGGCGTACGCCGCCCCAGGCGGGCGCGGTGGCATTCCGTCGCCGCCGCGGCCACCAGGCGTACGAGATCGGGCCCGGCCGGCTCCGCACAGAGCCCGGGTCCGGCGCCCCGCCCCGGACCGGGCAGGGCGGGCAGCGACGCCTCGCACCCCAGCTCGGGGGGCCGCAGCCACACGGCGGCCCCCCGAGGGCTTTCTCCCGGTGCCCGTCCGGGCGGCACGGGGGCGGTGATCCCGCCCCCCGCGCCCACGGCGGTCAGGTCCAGCGCCACCCCGCCCCATTCCAGCCAGTCGAGCAGCCCCTCCAGCTCCTCGGCGCCGCCCGGGGCGATCAGGAACCGCATCCGGCGCCCCATCACGGCCACCGGACCGGTGGCGGTGAAGCCGGGCCGGCGGAGCACCGCGGCCCCGGCGTCCGAGGGCAGCTCCAGCACGTCGAACCGGACCCCGGTGACCAGCCGCGGGGGCGCCCCCCCGGCGCAGGCCCAGCCGAGCACCCGCTCGTACCAGGTACGGGTGTCGTCCTCGGACGGGACGCGGGGCGAGGGGACGCTCACGGCGCTGAAGGACATGACCGGAGCAACTCCGGCGGCGGCCGACGGGTTACGCGACGCGCCCGTACCAATGCGGAGCGTAAACATCGGTCGAGCGGAGTCCCACATTCGGGACACAAGCGTGTTCGCCCGTAGCGGAGGGAACCATGCGTACCGGCATGGAGTGTCAGTCCTTACGGGTAAGACATTCCTAGTGGATCGGGGCGACACGCTGATTTGAGCGTGTTCCGTTCGCCATCGGCGTACACCTGTGACGGGTATCTGCCTGGCCTGCGGGAACATCGTCTCGCACCATCGAGTTGGAGCAGTAGTCGGCTCTTACAGCCGGTTTTCCTCACCGACGTGGGGGTGAGCCGTGGACGGATGTCGGCAGTTGGAATGAGCTGTCCCGTCCCGCGGGACTAGCATGCGGAAGGACAGGGCGGGGACCGACCCCGAACTGCCCGACCGCTCTGAGGAGCGATAAACGATGTTCGAGAGGTTCACCGACCGCGCGCGGCGGGTTGTCGTCCTGGCTCAGGAAGAAGCCCGGATGCTCAACCACAACTACATCGGCACCGAGCACATCCTCCTGGGCTTGATCCACGAGGGTGAGGGTGTCGCCGCTAAGGCCCTGGAGAGCCTCGGGATTTCGCTCGAGGCTGTTCGCCAGCAGGTTGAGGAGATCATCGGTCAGGGCCAGCAGGCCCCGTCCGGCCACATCCCCTTCACGCCGCGGGCGAAGAAGGTCCTGGAGCTGTCGCTCCGAGAGGCCCTCCAGCTCGGCCACAACTACATCGGCACCGAGCACATCCTGCTCGGCCTGATCCGCGAGGGCGAGGGCGTCGCCGCCCAGGTCCTCGTGAAGCTGGGCGCCGATCTGAACAGGGTCCGGCAGCAGGTCATCCAGCTGCTCTCCGGCTACACCGGGGGCGGCAAGGAGTCGGCCACCGCAGGCGGCCCGGCCGAGGGTACCCCCTCGACCTCGCTGGTCCTCGACCAGTTCGGCCGCAACCTCACCCAGGCTGCCCGCGAATCCAAGCTCGACCCGGTCATCGGGCGCGAGAAGGAGATCGAGCGGGTCATGCAGGTCCTGTCCCGCCGGACCAAGAACAACCCGGTCCTCATCGGCGAGCCCGGCGTCGGCAAGACCGCCGTCGTCGAGGGCCTGGCGCAGGCGATCGTCAAGGGCGAGGTCCCCGAGACCCTCAAGGACAAGCACCTCTACACGCTCGACCTGGGTGCCCTGGTCGCCGGTTCCCGCTACCGCGGTGACTTCGAGGAGCGCCTGAAGAAGGTCCTCAAGGAGATCCGCACCCGCGGCGACATCATCCTGTTCATCGACGAGCTCCACACGCTGGTCGGTGCGGGTGCCGCAGAGGGTGCGATCGACGCCGCTTCGATCCTGAAGCCCATGCTGGCCCGTGGCGAGCTCCAGACCATCGGTGCCACCACGCTGGACGAGTACCGCAAGCACCTGGAGAAGGACGCGGCCCTGGAGCGCCGCTTCCAGCCCATCCAGGTCGCGGAGCCGTCGCTGCCGCACACCATCGAGATCCTCAAGGGTCTCCGTGACCGGTACGAGGCCCACCACCGCGTCTCGATCACGGACGAGGCCCTCGTCCAGGCCGCGACCCTGGCCGACCGGTACATCTCGGACCGCTTCCTCCCGGACAAGGCGATCGACCTGATCGACGAGGCCGGCTCCCGGATGCGCATCCGCCGGATGACCGCGCCGCCGGACCTCCGCGAGTTCGACGAGAAGATCGCGGCCGTCCGCCGCGACAAGGAGTCGGCCATCGACTCCCAGGACTTCGAGAAGGCGGCTTCGCTCCGTGATTCGGAGAAGCAGCTGCTCGCCGCGAAGTCCAAGCGCGAGAAGGAATGGAAGGCCGGCGACATGGACGTCGTCGCCGAGGTCGACGGCGAGCTCATCGCCGAGGTCCTCGCGACCGCGACCGGCATTCCCGTCTTCAAGCTGACCGAGGAGGAGTCCTCGCGCCTGCTGCGCATGGAGGACGAGCTCCACAAGCGCGTCATCGGTCAGAAGGACGCCATCAAGGCCCTTTCGCAGGCGATCCGCCGTACGCGGGCCGGCCTGAAGGACCCGAAGCGCCCCGGTGGCTCGTTCATCTTCGCCGGTCCGTCCGGTGTCGGTAAGACCGAGCTCTCCAAGACGCTCGCCGAATTCCTCTTCGGCGACGAGGACGCCCTGATCTCCCTCGACATGTCGGAGTTCAGCGAGAAGCACACGGTTTCCCGCCTCTTCGGTTCGCCCCCCGGCTACGTGGGCTACGAAGAGGGCGGCCAGCTGACCGAGAAGGTCCGCCGGAAGCCGTTCTCCGTCGTCCTCTTCGACGAGGTCGAGAAGGCGCACCCGGATATCTTCAATTCCCTTCTCCAGATCCTGGAGGACGGTCGCCTGACCGACTCCCAGGGCCGGGTCGTGGACTTCAAGAACACGGTCATCATCATGACGACCAACCTGGGTACGCGGGACATCTCCAAGGGCTTCAACCTGGGCTTCGCCGCCCAGGGCGACGTCAAGACCGGTTACGACCGGATGAAGGCGAAGGTCAACGAAGAGCTCAAGCAGCACTTCCGGCCCGAGTTCCTCAACCGTGTCGACGACACGGTCGTCTTCCACCAGCTCAGCCAGGAAGACATCATCCAGATCGTCGACCTGATGATCGCCAAGGTGGACGAGCGCCTCAAGGACCGCGACATGGGCATCGAGCTCAGCGGTGACGCGAAGCAGCTCCTGGCCAAGCGCGGCTACGACCCGATCATGGGTGCCCGCCCGCTGCGCCGGACCATCCAGCGCGACATCGAGGACCTGCTCTCCGAGAAGATCCTCTTCGGCGAGCTGCGCCCCGGCCACATCGTGGTCGTCGGCGTGGAGGGTGAGGGCGAGGACGCCAAGTTCACCTTCCGCGGCGAGGAGAAGTCGGCCCTGCCCGACATCCCCCCGATCGAGGCCACGGGCTCCGGCCCGGACCTGTCGAAGGGCGCGTAAGCGCGTAGGCGCGTAGGCGCGTAGGCAGTACCGAGGGGCGGCCCCGGGACCCATGAGGTCCCGGGGACCGGTTCTACAAGGCCGACGCCGCCCGCGCCCGCTCCGCCGGCAGCGGTCTC
>NZ_JBNNPF010000053.1:0-49985 GCF_050275515.1 Streptomyces sp. NPDC004126
TCCGCCCGGACCCCCTCCTGGGGGCACCGCCCCCAGACCCCCGCGCCTCAAACGCCGGCGGGGCTGGATTTCGCGCAGCGAAATTCCAGCCCGCGCGGCGTTTGAGCGCACCGGGCGCGGAGCGTCCGGTATCGGGGTCAGGGGCGGATCCCCTGGGAACGGTGGAAGTGGGGGTCCCCCCGGACGGAGTCTGGGGGAGGGTAGGGGACCCAGCCCGCGCAGCGGCACACCCACCCGCACCCGACCCACCGGCACCGGCACCGGCCACCCGAACCGGCCCCGCCCTGCCCCCGACGGACGGAGTCCGGCGCAGCGGCGCGAAGCCGGGGAGGCCGCCCGCGGCCGAGCTGCGCGAGCGGCGCGTCGAGAAGGGGTGCGGCGCGTCAAGAAGGAATCAGTGGATCTGGGTGACCACCACGTCCAGGGACCAGGCCTTCGCCGGCTTCGCCGGGGCCTCGGCCTCGACCACGTAGCCCAGGTCCCGCAGGGCCGTCACCAGCTCCGCCGGAGACCCCGGCACGGCTCCGGCGAGCAGCAGGTCCCGCACCAGGCGGCCCTTGGTGGCCTTGTTGAAGTGGCTCACCACCGACCGCTTCTCCACCCCGTCCACCACCTGCGAGTGCAGCACCCGCACCGTGGCGGTGCGGCCCGCCGTCTCCCCCTTCGGCTTCCACGCCGACGCGTACGCCGACGAGCGCAGGTCCAGCACCAGCCCGTCCCCCGCCGCCTGCGGCAGCACCTCGGCCATCGGCGTGCGCCAGTACGCGCCCAGCGCGCCCAGCCCCGGCAGCTTGACGCCCATCGAGCAGCGGTAGGAGGGGATCCGGTCCGTCACCCGCACCGCGCCCCACAGCCCGGAGAACACCAGCAGCGTCCGCTCGGCCAGCTCCCGCGCGGGCCCGGGCAGCCCCGCCAGGTCCAGGGCGTCGTAGAGCACGCCGGTGTAGATCTCCCCGGCCGGGAGGGCCGGCGCCGAGCGCAGGCCGGCGTTCTTCGCGACCTCACCGCGCAGGCCCTCGCTGAGCCCGAGCACCTCGCGCGCCTTCGGCTCGTCCCCCGCGCACAGCTCGACGAGCTCCTCCAGGACGGCCGCCCGCGCGGGGGCCAGGCCCGGCAGCGACAGGGACGCGGGGTCGAGCGGTGCGCCGGAGCCGCCGGCGGCCTTTCCCTCGGAGGGCGGCAGCAGCACGAGCACGGTGGTTCTCCTTCAGACGACGCGGCGCAGGGGATGCGGCCCCCGGGCCAGGGTAGACGGCCCGCCGCGGACCGGTCACGGGCGAACGGCCGCGGCCACGGCCCCGCCCTCGGCCGGTGGGGCCGTGGGCGGGCCGTGGCCGCCGGTGGGGGGTGGGGAAGGGGATCAGCCGCAGTCGCCGGTGAGCTGGGTGACGCCGACCCACACCTGGCCGTTGTAGTTGACGTTGACGTTGGTCCCGCCCGTGCCCAGGGTGTTGCTGGCCCACACGGCGCGGCCGGATCCGGTGTAGATCACGAAGTTGCCGTCTCCCTGGTAGACGGCCCGGTTCCCGCCGAGGCCGTAGGTGTGGGACGCCCAGCAGACCCCCCGGTTGTTGCCGTACAGCACCAGGTTGCCGTCGGTCTGCATCACGAGCCGGGCGTATCCGTACCGGGTGCTGCTCTCGATCTGGCTGCCCGCCCACAGGGTGGAGCCCCGGTTGAGGTGGTCACTGGTCGCACCCGTGGCACCGGTGGCGTCGGCGGACGACGTGCCGGCGAAGCCCAGCAGGGACGTCACGGCCAGTGCCAGCGCTGCTGCTGCGGTCCTGCCTCGTTGCATGATCGAGCCTCTCGTGTCGCGGAGGTGCTGCGGACGGAGCGACTCTCCGACGCGCCGCCGCGCCCCGTCCACGTCTTTCGAACCTCTTCGAAAGACGTGGACGCGGCCTCATCCGCGCAGTAGAAGACTTCCCAGCGGAGTCGCCCTGTGCAGGACCGTGTTCCGGTGCCGGGTCGAGCTGATCAGGCCCGCCGCGCGCAGCACGGTGGTGTGGTGGCTGACCGACGCCTGCGACATGCCCACCAGACGGGCGAGTTCCGACGTGCTGTGCGGGGTCTGCGAAGTGGACCTCAGGATCGCCGTGCGGGTGCGGCCCATCAGGGGACCGAGTCTTTCTCCCGCGCGGGCGTCGGGGTATTCCGGGCGGCGCACCGGATAAGTGAGCACGGGCGGCAGTTCCGGGTCCAGGAGGGATACCGGAGTGCGGGTGCGGAACATCGTCGGGACGAGGAGCAGCCCCCGCCCGTTCAGGTGGAGTTCCTGATTCACCGAGTACTGCACTTCGAGCACGGGCGGTTTCCACCGCATGCCCGGTCCGAGGCCCGACAGGACGCCTTCCATTCCCGATTCGGCCGCGACTTTCGCCTGCGCGGCGTACTCCGCCCCCACCGTGGACCGCATCGCCTGCTCCAGGGGCGCCAGGGCCGCCTCGTGGTAGCCGCGCAGGGCCCGGGTGAGGTCCCGTACGGCGTCGGGGCGGCCGGCGGCGAGGTCGCCCGTCCAGCCGGGGAGGGTGCCGTCCGCCCCGAGGACGGCCAGGTCACCGCGGAGGTGGCGGGCGGGTGTGGCGCCGAGGGAGTCGAGGGCGGGCTCGATCCCGAGCGTCCCGTCGGGCGGGGTCAGGAAGTCGGGGAAGTAGCCGTGCGGGCGGACGAGCGGGAGCAGCGTCCGCAGGTTCCCGGCCTGCCGGGCCAGGACGTCGCGGGCCCAGCATTCGGCCGCCGGGCTCTGCGGACGGCGCTGTAACGCGCGCAGGCTCAATACCGTCTCCCAAAGCGGATCCGGCCGGCTGGCCACGCTCGTGCGGACCAGATCGGCTCCCGTGAAATGAATGCGCAACAGCATGCCCGCCCCGTTTTTGCCGAGTTCGAATCGAATTCGAATGGATGTGGATGTGGGTGTGGATGTGATTGGTTCCGCCAATGGGCCGGCCCTTCCCCCCGGACCGGTAAACCGCTCACCACATTGCGCCCCGGCCGCGCCCCACATTCCAGCCGGTTTCACGCCGTCGTGAGGGCCCTTTTCCGCGCCGCGTTACGCGCGCGGCGGGTTCCGCGGCCCGCGCGGAACCGCCGCACTCGGCCTACGCTCGGTCCATGCCACGCCGTCACATGCACATGGCCGGAGCGGACGGGGCGGACGGGGCGGTCCTGCGCACCGCGCTCGACGACCTGCGGACGCGACTGGGCGTGCCCGGGACCTTCCCGGCCGAGGTGCTCGCCGAGGCCGAGCGGGCGGCCGCCGCTCCCCGGCTGCCGTCCGAGGACCTGACCGGCCTCCCCTTCTTCACGATCGACCCGCCCGCCTCCGTGGACCTCGACCAGGCCATGCACCTGGCGAAACGGTCCACCGGCGGGTACCGCGTGCACTACGCCATCGCCGACGTCGCCGCCTTCGTCAGCCCCGGCGGCGCCCTCGACGCCGAGGCCCACCGCCGGGTGACCACCCTCTACTTCCCCGACGGCAAGGTCCCCCTGCACCCGGCCGTGCTCTCCGAGGACGCGGCCAGCCTGCTGCCCGACCGCACCCGTCCGGCCCTCGTGTGGCGGCTGGACCTGGACTCCGACGGCCGGGTCGAGACCACCGACGTCCGCCGCGCCCTCGTGCGCAGCCGGGCCAAACTCGACTACGACGGCGTGCAGAAGGCCATCGACACCGGCACCGCCGAACCCTCCCTGGCGCTGCTGAAGGACATCGGGACCCTGCGCGAGGCACTGGAGACCGAGCGCGGCGGCGTCTCCCTGAACGTCCCCGAGCAGGAGGTCGTCGAGCACGGCGGCTCGTACAGCCTGGCCTACCGGGCCCCGCTCCCGGCCGACGGCTGGAACGCCCAGGTCTCGCTGATGACCGGCATGGCCGCCGCCCAGCTGATGCTCGCCTCCGGCACCGGGATCCTGCGCACCCTCCCCGCCGCCCCCGACGGAGCGGTCGGGCGGCTGCGCCGGGCGGCGAAGGCGCTGCGGATCGACTGGCCGCACCACGTCCCGTACGCGGCGCTGGTCCGCTCCCTCGATCCGCGCGTACCGGCGCACGCCGCCTTCCTCCAGGAGTGCACGGCCCTGCTGCGCGGCGCCGGCTACACGGTCTTCACCGGCGGCCGGACCCCGGACCCGGCCCTGCACGCGGCGGTCGCCGCCCCGTACGCGCACTGCACCGCCCCGCTGCGCCGGCTCGCCGACCGCTACGCCGGCGAGCTGTGCGTGGCGGCGGTGGCGGGGGCGGAGCCCCCGGCGTGGGCGGTCGAGGCGCTGGAGGCGCTGCCGCACGAGATGGCGGAGGGCACCCGGCTGGCGAACTCGGTCGAGCGGGAGTGCGTGGACCTGGTGGAGGCGGCACTGCTCAAGGACCGTGTCGGGGAGACCTTCGAGGCGACGGTCATCGACGTGAAGGAGCAGGAGCCGGAGGTCGGGACGGTCCACCTGGAGGAACCGGCCGTGGTGGGGCGGGTCGAGTCGCGGGCCGGGCGGCTGCCGCTCGGGGAACGGATCCGGGTCCGGCTGACCCAGGCCGATCCGGGCACCGCGAAGATCCTCTTCGCCCCGGCGTAGACCACCGCGGGCTATGGCCCCCGGTCGGCGGCTCTGCCATCATCGGCGCACCCCGCGGCGCCCCCGGCCGCGCGAGCGCCCCGGGAGGCCCGGAGTTGGGAGCCGCCGAACGTCCGGCCGGGCCCCGTACCGCCGCGCCCCGTACCGCCGCGCCCCGTCCCGCCGCGCCCCGTCCCGCCGGGCCCCGTCCCGCCGGGCTGCTCGCGTCCCGGGCCGAGGCGCCGCCGGCCCCGCCGGTGCGCCGGCCCGCCGCCGTGCTGCGGCCGCACATCGTCAACTACACCGGCTTCGACACCCGTTTCACCGCGCCCCGACGGCGCCTGGAGCTGCCCACCGGCTTCGTCACCCTGGTCTTCACCTTCGACGACGGCCTGTGGGTGACCCGGGGCGCGGAGCTCGCCACCGCACGGCTGCGGCCCGCCGCCGCCTCCCGCGCCCTGATCGGCGGCCCCCGCACCGGCCCGGTCCTCGGGGTGCACGCGGGCGCGGTGCACGGGCTGGAGGTCAACATGAGCCCGCTCGGCGCCCACCGGCTCTTCGGCGTGCCGATGGCGCACTTCGGGCAGGGGCCGGTGGACCTCGCCGAGGTGCTCGGCCCGGGCGGGCCGCGGCTGGCCGAGCGGCTCCGGGAGGCGGACGGCTGGGAGGCCCGCTTCGAGCTGCTCGACTCCGTCTTCGCGGCCCGCCTGGACCGGGGCCCGGCCGCCTCCCCCGAGGTGCGCGGCGCGCTCGCCCGGCTGTGGGCGGACACCGGCCCGGGTGCGCCGGCCCGGGCGGGCGCGGAGGCCGGCTGGAGCGCGCGCCGGCTGCGGGCCCGGTTCCGCGAGGAGGTGGGGCTGCCGCCCAAGGCCGTGGCCCGGCTGTTCCGGCTCCAGCACGCGCTGCGCCGGCTCGCGGCCGGCACGCCCCCGGCCGAGGTGGCGGCCGCGTGCGGCTACCACGACCAGGCGCACCTGGGCCGGGAGGTGAAGGCCATGACGGGCCTGCCGCCCGGCCGGTTCGCAACTCTGCGCGGCGGCCTCCCGCCGGGCTCGGCGCTGGACCGGGTGCCGGGCCGGATCACGAGCGTGCTGCTCCCGCCGCCGTCGGCCTGAAGCGGTCCGGGCCGTTTTTTACAAGACGGGCCCGCTGCCGGGGTGCCACGCTCGGCGTACGACTCCTCCTCCCCCCGGAGAGTCCCCACGCAGTGCGGCAGCCCGTCACGGGGGTGCGGGTTGCCGCAGTGCGGTCACCAGCGCGCGGGGGTCGTCGGCGTGGAAGCGGATCGTACGGGCCCTGGCGCGGGCGCCGAGCGGCCGGCGGAAGTCCAGCGGGCGGTTCAGCTCCAGGGTGACGGTCGTCTGGCTGCCCACGATCAGGTCGAGCACCCCGTCCTCGGAGACGGTGACGAGCCGCCCCTCGGGGTAGCGGCGGTCCACCCGGGCCGAGGCCACCGCGTCCGGCGGGACGGTGAGGTCGAACAGGGCCCCGTAGCGGATCCGCAGCGACCCGTCGGCCCGCAGCACGTGCGGCCGGGTCACGCAGGCCGCGTGCAGGGCGAGGACCAGCAGCACCCCGTACACGTCGAGGACCAGCACCACGCGGTGCACGGCGGGCCAGGGGATGAGCACGGCCAGCCCGACGGTCTCGACCACCGACACGAAGAGCAGCCCGTACATCATGGCCGTCTGCGGTCCGGTGTACCCGGCGGCGAGGTCGCCGGGGCCCACGCCGTGCCTGCGGCGCACGATCCACCGGCCGAGGGAGGCGGTGGCCCGCAGCTCGTGCAGCAGCAGCCGCAGCACCGGCTCGGGCACGGCGGCCCGTACGGCCCGCCGCCAGGAGCCGGTGCGCCGCCGCAGCGAGCACAGCACCCAGGCCTCCAGCAGCAGTACCCCGGCCACCAGCGCCTCGGCGGCGGCCGTCACCCACCCGGGAGGGCGCACCCCGGCCGCGAGGCACAGGACGAGGGCCAGCTCGCCGGGTATGACGGCGCAGGCCGCGATCCGCGCGGCGCGGACGGCGCTCACCGCCGCCCCCTGTCGGTGAAGGCCCGCATGACCAGGCGTACGACTTCGGCCTGCGCGGGGGCGTACTCGGCGAGCAGCGCCTCCTCGAACCCGGTGACGACCGGCCCGTCGGACGGGATCGCGTCGAAGACCGCGTCCGGGACGGCGGCGACCATGGCCTCGGCGAGCGGTCCGATCCGGGGGTCGTCGGCGGGGGCGTCGGCCAGTTCGTCGAGCCGCTCGTACAGCGCGAGCACGGCGGGGTCGGCGGCCAGCGGGCCGAGCACGGCGTAGACCTCCTCCCCCACGCCGCCGGTGGCGTCGAGCAGGGTCAGGTGCTCGCGGTCCTTCGCGGCGGCCGGGGAGTCCGTCGCCGGGGCCTTCGCCAGCAGCGCGGCGAGCGCCGGGGAGACCGGCTCGCCCTCCCCGGGCCCGGCGGCGAGCAGCACGGCCAGCCGGCGCCGGCGCTCGGCCAGCTCGGCCTCCTGCCGTGCCAGGTCGGCGTCCAGTTCCCGGAGTACGTCGGCCAGCTCGCGGCCCGCGTCGTCGGCGAGGACGTCCCGCACCTCGTCCAGGCTGAGCCCGAGCTCGGTCAGCCGGCGCACCCGGGCCAGCAGCACGGCGTCGCGCACGGTGTAGGCCCGATACCCGTTGGGGCGCCGCTCCGGCTCCGGGAGCAGCCCGACATGGTGGTAGTGCCGGACCGCCCGGGTGCTGAGCCCGACCAGCGCGGCGATCTCTCCGATCCGCATGCCCCTCAGTAGAAACCCTGCCGCTGCGTCAAGGTCAAGCCGCCACGGACAGCCGGTAGCATGGTCGGCACGACAGACGAGTCGGCCGGGCGGCCGCGTCGGGGTCCCCGGATCCCGCCGAGGAACGTCCGGGCTCCACAGGGCAGGGTGGTGGGTAACGCCCACCCGGGGTGACCCGCGGGACAGTGCCACAGAAAACAGACCGCCGGGGGCTTCGGCCGCCGGTAAGGGTGAAACGGTGGTGTAAGAGACCACCAGCGCCTGAGGTGACTCAGGCGGCTAGGTAAACCCCACCTGGAGCAAGGTCAAGAGGATCCGTCCCCGGACGGGTCTGCGCGAACGCTTGAGGGCTGCCCGCCCGATGTTCGCGGGTAGACCGCACGAGGCCGGCGGCAACGCCGGTCCTAGATGGATGGCCGTCTCCCCGGCGACCGCGAGGTCTCCGGGTGACAGAACCCGGCGTACAGGCCGACTCGTCTGTCGTTCTCCTCCTCTTCCCCGGGCCGGGCCCGCACTCGCGGCCCGAACCCGCGGGCCCACGTGAACCCGGAGCCGCTGTCGGTGGCTCCGGGCACGGTGGCCGTGACGAGAGGATCGTCCGTGATTTTCGACGCGATCACCTGGCTGCTGCCGGCGGCCTGCGTGGTTGTGGCCACTGTGCTGGTGGCCCTGGGCCACCAGGCTGTGACCACGCTGCGCCACTGGGCGCCGGGTGCGGCCCACCGATGCAGAGCGGCCCTGACCGGGCGTACACCCCCTCGACCGGTACCCGCCGAATAGACCCTGGGAGCACCCACGATGTCCGCCCGGAACCGGCACCGCGAGTACCTCCCCGTCGACCGGGAGGCATCGCTGAAGTATGCCGTCCAGAGACTGAACGAGAGCGGCGTGCGCGCGCAGCTCATCGAGGGGGAATTCGAGATCACGGCTCCCACCTGGGACCACGAGAACGCCGTGGACATCGTCCGCGACGCGCTCGCCCGCAGGGCCCGAGAGCTGCGCTGCGTCAAGGGGTCGGGGAACCTGGACCTGCCGGGTACCGAGAACTGGTACCTGCCCGACATCGCGATCATCCCGCAGGAGATCGCCAGGGGCGCCAAGTCGCTGCCCGTGGACGAGGCGCTGCTCGTGGTGGAGGTGACGTCGGAGTCGAACGCGGCCGACGACCGGGTCAAGAAGCGGAGGCGGTACGGCCAGTTCGGCGTACCGCTGTACCTCCTGATCGACCGGATCGACGGCACGTGGACCCTGTTCTCCGACCCGGTCCACGAGGGGTACGCGCAGGAGGACGGCCCCCACCCGTTCGGGACGACGATCACCCTGCCCGAGCCGTTCAACGTCGAGATCGACACCAGCGGGATCTGATCCGCCCGCTCACGCCCGGGCCCCGCCGGAGCGGGGCCCGGTGGGGGGGTGCGGCTACTTCACCGGGGCGGTGTACGTCTTGCCGACGAAGCCGTTCCGGAAGGTGACCGTCTTCGCGGTGATCTTGCCCTTGACCGTGATGGTGCCGGTGGCCTTCTCGCCCTTGGCGAGCTTGACGGTGTCGATCTGGTCCTCGGACGCCGCCAGTTCGATCTGCTTGCGCGTGCCGTCCTCGGCCGTCACCTCGAAGTAGAAGACGTTGACGTCGACTTGCTTGGCGGCGTTGTTGACGATGGTCACCCGCACGGAGGTGTAGTCGCTGCCCTGGGCGAGGACGCTGGGCCTGAACGCCGTGGGCGAGGCCGTGAGGACCACGTCGGCGTTCTTGTCGGCCGTCCCGGCCGGCGCCTCGGAGGTGCCGGGCGCGGGCTGCATCGGCGCCGCGTTGGGGGCCGACGCCCCGGGCGCGGAGGGCACCGTGATCGGGGTGTCCTTCTTGGCGCTGCTCTTGGAGGCGCCGGTGACCACCGCGCCGCAGGCGAAGAGGACCAGCGCCAGGAGGACGATGCCGCCGCAGCCGAAGCCGATGATCTTGCCGGCGTTGCTCTTCTGCGGGGGCGGCGGCGGGGCCGGGTAGCCGTAGGGCGGCGGGGGCTGCTGACCGTAGGGCGGGGGCGGCGGCTGCTGACCGTAGGGCTGCTGGCCGTACGGCGGCTGCAGCTGCTGGCCGTACGGCGGCGGCTGCTGGCCGTCAGGCTGCTGCGGCTGCTGGCCGGGGTAAGGGGTGGTCATGGGGACTCCTCCGCTGGGTGGTTGCCGTCTGGCTCAGGGCCGGATGCCGAACACCCTCGGAAGGAGCGCCGTGAACGCGGAACATGAGCGCCGCCCAGCTTAAATAAAACGCCAAAGCGTGACATAGGGAGTTCCAAAAATGAGACGGTCTCCTCCGAATCAGCCGCGCTGAAGAGAGAAGCCCCCTTGAGAAGCACCGCCCCCGGCGGGCGGGTCCGTCCCGCCCACCCCGGCGACCCGAAGAGGATCGGCCCCTACCGGATCATCGGGCGCCTCGGCACCGGCGGCATGGGCACCGTCCACGCCGCCCTCGACCCCCGGGGAACGCGGGTCGCGGTCAAGTCCGTTCACCTGGCCCAGGCCCAGGACCCGGAGTTCCGGGCCCGGTTCCGCCGCGAGGTCGCGCTGTCCGCCCGCGTCCAGGGCCCCTGCCTGGTGCCCGTCCTGGCGGCCGACACCGAGGCCGAACGGCCCTGGCTGGCGGCGCAGTACGTGCCCGGCCCGACCCTGGACCGGCACCTCGCCGCCCACGGCCCGCTCACCGGCGGCAGCCTGTACGCCTTCGCCGCCGGGACCGCCCAGGCCCTCTCCGCCATCCACCGCGCCGGGGTGGTCCACCGGGACGTGAAACCGCAGAACGTCATCCTGAGCCCGGCCGGCCCCCGGATGCTGGACTTCGGCATCGCCCACGCCGCCGACGGCACCTCCGTCACCCGGACCGGCGTCATGACCGGCACGCCGGGCTGGATCAGCCCCGAGCACTACCGCTCCGGCACGACCGGCCCGGCCGGGGACCTCTTCGCCTGGGGCGCCCTCGTCGCCCACGCCGCCACCGGCCGCCTCCCCTTCGGCACCGGCGCCCCCGACGTGGTCGCGTTCCGCGTGATGTCCGGGGACCCCGATCTCGCCGGACTGCCCGCCCCGCTCCGCGAGGTGGTCGAGGCGGCCCTCGCCAAGGACCCCGCGGCCCGGCCGACCGCCGAGCGGGCCGCCGGCCGCTGCTCGGCCCTGCTCGCCGCGGAGGCCACCCAGCTCCTCGCCGCCGGCCTCGCACCCGTCGCGCCCACCCTGGCCGGCGACCCGATCGCCGCCCAGTGGCACCTGCCCGCCGTCGACGACCCCGCCTGGCCCTCCCCGCCCGCCGCCGGCCGGGGGCGCCTGCTGCTCGCCGTCACCGTGGGCGCGGCCGTCCTCGGCGGGGCCGTCGGCGGGCTCCTCGCACTGCCCGCCGCCTCCCGCGACGACGGCCGGGCCGCCGCCGCCCCGGCCGTGGCCACCCCGGGCAACGCGTCCCGCACCACCGGCACCCCGACCGCCCCCGGCCCGTCCGCCGACCCCAAGGGCGCCACCGCCGACGGCGGGCCGACCCTCACGACCTGGCGGCAGGCCCGCGCGGCGCTGACGCCCGCCGAGCACGACGCCCACCCGTCCATCGGCACCGGAGCCTGGCTCGACACCGGCGGCGGTCCCGGCCAGGACTTCGCCCTGACCTTCCACCAGCCCCGGGGAGAGGTCTACGTCACCTCCACCGGCCCGGCGCTCGACGGGGGTGCGCTCCGCGAGGTCGCCCGGACCGTGTGCCTGGGCCTGCGCCACCTGCGCAGCGCCTACCCCGACCTCCCGTACGGCACCTTCGTGATCGTCGACACCGGGCGCGCGGCGGGCCCCGGCATCGTCTGGTCGGACGACTTCCGTACGAACACCACCTGCTCGGCCTCCCTCACCGACCGGGGCACCGCCGGGAGCAGCGGCGCAGGCACCGGCGGGGACACCGGCCGCGCCGCCGGCCGGCCGGGCGGGCAGGCCTCCGACTGGTACCCGGCCGCGGGGGGACTGGCCGTCGCGAAGATCCCGTCCAGCGACGCGGACGAGATCCGCGTCGCCGACCGGACCGCCACGTCGATCATCAACGAGTGGAACGCCGGCGGTTCCGCCGCCGGCGGCGGCCGGCTCGGCCACGAGAACCTGGCCGTCGGCTTCGACCCGGCCGGCCGGGTCATGTACGTCTGGGCGGTCAAGCCCCTGTGGGACCGGACCACCCGCGAGGAGTGGGCCCTCAGGGCCGCCCGGCGGGCCTGCGCGGACCTCACCTCCGAGTCCGCGAGGTCGGCCGGCTGGCCCTACACCCGGTACGCGGTCTTCGCCGAAGACGCCTCCGGCGGCGGCGAGTTCCTGCGCTGGGGCACCGCCGGCAGCTGCGGGGACTGACGGCGCGGACGGCACGGACGGCACGCAGGCCCCCGCCCGTGGTCGGGCGGGGGCCTGCGGGTGCGCGCGGCGGGGCCGTCAGCGCAGGTGCGAGGTGTCGTTCAGGAGCCGGACCGAGGCGTTGCCGTCGGCGTAGTAGGCCACCGCCGACAGGGAAGCCGCGGACAGCTCCATCCGGAACAGGGACTCCGGCGGCGCGCCCAGCGCGAGGCGGACCAGCGTCTTGACCGGCGTCACGTGCGTGACCAGCAGCACCGTGCGGCCCGCGTGCGCGGCCAGCAGCCGGTCGCGCGCCGCCGACACCCGCCGGGTGACGGCGGTGAAGCTCTCGCCGCCGCCCGTCGGGGCGGCACGCGCGGAGTCCAGCCACGCCTGGAGGTCGTCCGGGAAGCGCTCCCGCACCTCGGCGAAGGTCAGCCCCTCCCAGGCTCCGAAGTCCGTCTCGCGCAGCCCCTCTTCGACCGCGACGGGCAGCCCGAGCCGGTCCGCCACGGCCTGCGCGGTCTCCCGGCAGCGGCGCAGCGGGGAGCTGACGACGGCCTGTACGGTGCCCCGCGCGGCCAGCGCCTCGGCGACGGCCGCGGCCTGGCGGCGGCCGGCCGGGGACAGCTCCGGGTCGGTGCCGCCGCTGCCGGAGAAGCGCTTCTGCGGGGTGAGAGCGGTCTCGCCGTGCCGCAGCAGCACGAAGGTGGCCGGCGTCCCCATGTCGGACCCGCCCCATCCGGTCCCGGCGGCGGCCGGAGCCCCGTCGGCGCCGGTCGCGGGCGCACCGGCCGGGGCCGGGACGCGGGCGGAGGACAGGGCTTCGGCTTCACCGAAGAGGACGGCCGCGTCCGGGGCGGCCGCGCTGCGCGCGGCGCGCACGTCGGCGACGTGACCGTCGACGGCGCCCGCGCCGTGGGAGCCGGTGACGGCCTCGGCCGCACGGGTCCGCGTACCGCCGCCGGAGGCCAGGGCGGCACGCACCGCGGCCGCGCCCTTCGCCGCGTCACCGGGGGGCCCGGACGGGGCGGGGGCGAGGTCGGCCGTGGAGGCGGACGGCTCCCACTGCTTGCCGCGCTTGCCCGCGTCCATCGCCTCGTTCGCGAGCCGGTCCGCGTGCTTGTTCCGCTCGCGCGGGATCCACTCGTACGTGACCTGCCCGCGCGGGAGGATCTTCGCCGCCTCGGCCGCGAGCGGCTTCATGTCGGGGTGCTTGATCTTCCAGCGGCCCGACATCTGCTCCACGACGAGCTTCGAGTCCATCCGGACCCGGACCATGGCGTCGGGCGCCAGCTCGGCCGCCGCCTTCAGGCCCGCGATCAGGCCCTTGTACTCGGCGACGTTGTTCGTCGCGACGCCGATGAACTCGGCGCGCTCGGCCAGCGTCTCACCGGTAGCCGGGTCGAGGACGACCGCCCCGTAGCCGGCGGGGCCCGGGTTGCCCCGGGAGCCGCCGTCCGCCTCCACGACGAAGCGCGGCATCAGATGCCCGAGTCCGCCGCACGGACCAGGATGCGGCCGCAGTTCTCGTGGCGGACGACCTGGTCGCGGGCCGCGGCCTTGATCTCGTTGATCTCGGCCATGTCGAGCTCCAGCCGGCAGCCCTCGCAGCGGCGCTGGTACAGGCGCGCGGCGCCGACCCCGCCCTGCTTGACGCGGATCTTCTCGTACAGCGCCATCAGGTCGGACGGCATGGAGGCCACGATGACCTCGCGGTCCTTGGTGACCTTCGCGGCCTCGGTGTCGAGCTCGCCGGTGGCGGCGTCGCGGCGCGCGGTGGCGTCCGTCAGCTTGGCCTCCAGCGCGGAGACCCGCCCGGTGATCTCGGTGACGCGCTCCTGGGCGCCCTCCAGCCGCTCCATGACCTCCAGGACGACGTCCTCCAGGTCGGCCTGGCGCTTGGCGAGCGAGGCGACCTCGCTCTGCAGGTTCGCCAGGTCCCGGGCCGAGATGCCCACGCCGGAGTCGAGCCGCTGCTGGTCGCGGGCCGCACGCTGGCGCACCTGGTCGACGTCCTGCTCGGCCTTGGTCTGCTCGCGGGCGGCGTCGCTGGCCTGCGTCTGGGCGGCGACGAGGAGGTCGCGCTGCTGGCTGAGGTCCTTGGTCAGCGAGTCGACCTCGGCGTGCTCGGGCAGCGACTTGCGCTTGTGGGCGAGCTGAGACAGCCGGACGTCCAGGGCCTGGACGTCGAGGAGTCGGATCTGGTCGGCGGGCTCGGCGTTCAGTTGGGGGCTCCAGAGGCACTAGAAGGGGGTGTGGCGGACGGCGCGTGCGCCGTCCAGGGGTCGGTGACCGTGCGCGAGACGTGGGTCCGCAGACCCCAGCCGTGGCGCTCGGAGATCGCGTCGAGCTGCGCGGCGGCCTGCTCGCACCAGGGCCACTCGGTGGCCCAGTGCGCGGCGTCGACGAGGGCGAGCGGGCTCTGCTCGCGGGCCTCGGACACCGGGTGGTGGCGCAGGTCGGCGGTGAGGAAGGCGTCCACGCCGGCGGCGCGGACCTGCGCGAAGAGGCTGTCGCCGGAGCCGCCGCTGACGGCGACGGTGCGGATCAGCGCGTCCGGGTCGCCGGCGGCGCGGATGCCCTGCGCGGTGCGCGGCAGCCGGGCGGCGGCGCGGGCGGCGAACTCGCGCAGGGTCTCGGGGTGGTCGAGCTCGCAGATCCGGCCCAGGCCCCGGCGGCCCGCCGGGTCGGTCGGGTCGGGCACGAGGGGGCCGGTGACGCGCAGGTCGAGGGCGCCGGCGAGGGCGTCGGAGACCCCGGGGTCGGCGGTGTCGGCGTTGGTGTGGGCCACGTGCAGGGCGATGTCGTTCCTGATCAGGGTGTGCACGACACGGCCCTTGAAGGTGCCCGCGGCGACGGTGGTGGTGCCGCGCAGGTAGAGGGGGTGGTGGGTGACGACCAGGTCGGCGCCGAGCTTCACCGCCTCGTCGACGATCTCCTGTACGGGGTCCACGGCGAACAGCACCCGGGTGACCTCGGCATCGGGGTCGCCGCAGACGGTGCCGACGGCGTCCCACTCCTCGGCCCGCGAGGGGGGCCACAGAGCGTCCAGCGCGGCGATGACTTCAGAGAGACGGGGCACGGGCCAAGGCTACCGTCCGTGGCGACCGCCGGTCCCCTGACCGGGGCGCCAGCACAACCGCCTCCCCCGCCACTGACGAATCGATGGTCGGCCACCCGTACGTGTGAAGCGGGCTGGGTCGTGTTGTTCGGCTGGAAGTGCGAAAACTAGCTTCCTCCCCGGAGGTGACGGCCCGGATGACTGTCTGTGCCACCGAGATCACGACGACCACCGCGCTCCCGGACCCCGAGGCCGCCGAGGCCCCTGAGGTCCCCGGGGAGCCGGAGGCCCCGGCCGCAGCGGCCCCCGCGGCCCCGGCCCCGGCGGCCCCGGCCCCCGCCCTGGCGGTGTCCGCCGACGGGGCGTACGCGGCCCGGCTGGCCGGCGAGGGCGAGGCCCGCTATCCCGAGCGCTGGACGCTGGGCGGGCCCGAGCCGTACGCGGTGCCGCTGCCGCTCGCGCAGCCGGAGGAGGCCGACAGCGAGGTGCTGGCGCTGGCCGACGGGCAGGTGCTGATCCACCGCCGGGTCGCCGACCGGCACGACTTCTCCCTCCTCTACCCCTCGGGCGCCGCCTCCGGCCCCCGCACCGGGGAGTTCCGGCTCGGCTCGGTCGACGCCGAGGAGGGGCTGCGGGTCCGCCTGCTGCCGCCGTCCCCGGACGGGTGCGGGGCCTTCGCCCTGGCGGTGGGGGACGGGGAGAGCACCGTCTGGCGGGTGGCCGGGGGCTCCGGCGGGCCCGAGCGGGTCGCGGTGGTCCCGGGCCGCTGCTCGGGCGGGGTCTGGCTGGACCGTACGGGCCGGCTGCTGGCACTGGACCGCGAGGCGGAGGGCCGCACCAAGGCCGTCGCCGTGGACCTGGGGCGGGGCGGGGTGGTCAGCCCGCTGCTCCAGATCGCGGAGGACAGCGACGACCGGCTGCTGCTGGCGGCCCCTGACAGCGGGCTGCTGCTGATCCGCTCGGACGCCCCGGGCGAGTCCCGGCTCGGCTGGGGGGTGCTGGGCAGCGAGCGCCCGGTCCGCTTCCCGGAGTGCCTGCGGCTGGAGGACGCCCACCCCTTCGCGGTGCAGCCGGGCCAGGTCCTGATGCCGGAGACCTGCGGGGTGGCGCTCCGGGTCGGCGACGGCGGGCTCGCGCTGTGGCGTCCCGCCGACCGGTACGTCTTCCGGCTCGGCGCCCCGGAGGGCTGGCTCGGGAGCGGGCTGTGGACCCCGGACGGGCGGCTCCGCCTGCCGTACGCCACCCCCGGGGTGCCGTGCGGCGTCGTCAGCCTGAGCCAGCCCGCCGCCCCGCCGCCGCCGGTGCGCGTGGACCCGCCCCCGCCGCCGGCCCCGCGGCCGGTGCCGCTGCAGCAGGCTCCGCTGGGCTGAGACCCGTACGGGGTCGCCTACGGGGCCCCTGATAGGAAAAGGGGATGACGAACCCCGAAGCCCCCGGCACCGGCAGGCCCTTCGACGCGCTGCTGTGCGACCTCGACAACGTCATCCGCTTCTACGACACCAGCGCGCTGACCGAACTGGAACGCACGGCGGGCCTCCACGTGGGCACCGTCGCGAGGCTGGCGTTCTCGCCCGAACTGGACCGGCCGCTGCTGCTCGGGCGGATCACCCGGGACCAGTGGGCGCAGTCCATAGCCGAGCAGCTGCGGGAGGACTTCTACGAGCCACGGGCGTGGGAGCTGGCCGAGGCGATGACCCGGTCCCCGTTCGCGGCCGACCAGGCGGTGGTGTCCGTACTGCGCGGGGCGCGGGCGGCCGGGCTGTCGCTGGTGCTGGTGACCAACGCCGCGCTGGACCTGGACGAGGACCTGGCGGCGATGGGGCTGACCGACCTCGCGGACCACGTGGTCAGCAGCGCCCGGGAGGGCGTGGCCAAGCCGGACCCGGAGATCTACGCCATCGCCGCCGAGCGGGCGGGCGCCGCCCCGCAGCGGTGCCTGTTCGTGGACGACCGGCAGGAGAACGTGGAGGCGGCCGTCGCCTTCGGGATGACCGGCGTCCACTACCGCGGGCCGGACGACCTGCGCGCGGCGCTCGCCTTCCTGGACTGACCCCGGACGGGAACGCGTAGGCGGCCCGGGGGTCCCCGCCCCGGGCCGCCTACGCGCACCGGCTCAGCCGTGCTTGAGGCCCAGGACCTCGGCCGCCGCGAAGGTCTCGTTCGCCGGGCGGGAGTCGTAGTGCGGGGTGAGGAGGGCGTCGAGCTCCTCGTAGGAGAAGACCTCCTTGGCCGTGTCGAACTTCGCCGCCACCCGGGGGCGTTCCATCACGACGACGATCCCGCCGTGCACGACGAAGAGCTGCCCGTTGGCCTTGGCGGAGGCCGGCGAGGCCAGGTAGCCGACCAGCGGGGAGACGTGCTCGGGGGCGAGGGCGTCGAGCTCGCCCTCCTCCGGGACCTGGAAGCCGGCGAAGACGTCCTCGGTCATCCGGGTGCGGGCGCGCGGGCAGATCGCGTTGGCCGTCACCCCGTACTTGGCCAGGGCCAGGGCGGTCGAGGTGGTCAGGCCGACGATGCCGCCCTTGGCGGCCGCGTAGTTGGGCTGGCCGGCCGAACCGCCGAGGAAGGCCTCCGAGGAGGTGTTGACGATCCGCCCGTACACCGGGCCGCCGGCCGCCTTCGAGCGCTCCCGCCAGTGCGCGGCGGCGAAGTGGGTGGTGTTGAAGTGGCCCTTGAGGTGGACCCGGATGACCGAGTCCCACTCGTCCTCCGTCATGGAGAAGACCATCCGGTCGCGCAGGATGCCCGCGTTGTTGACGAGGACGTCGAGCTTGCCGAAGGAGGAGACGGCGAGCTCGACCAGCTCCCGGGCCTGCTCGAAGTCGGCCACGTCGCCCAGGTGGGCCACCGCCCGGCCGCCCGCCGCGCGGATCTCCTCGGCCACCTGCTCCGCCGGGGCGGCCGAGGCCTCGCCCGAGCCGTCGCGGCCGCTCTGCCCGAAGTCGTTGACGACGACGCTCGCGCCGAGCCGGGCGAGTTCGAGGGCCTCGGCCCGGCCGAGGCCGCGGCCGGCGCCGGTGACGATGGCGGAGAGCCCCTCAAGTGGGAGTGACATCCGTGGCGTTCCTCTCAGCGGTGAGCAGCGGTCGGTGAGCAGCGGTCTCAGAGTTCGATGCAGGTGCGCAGGGCCACGCCGGTGCGCATCTGGTCCAGGGCGTCGTTGATCTCGGCCAGGTTCACCCGGTGGGTGATCAGGTTCTCCAGGTCGATCCGGCCGGCCCGCCACAGCGCGATGGTGCGCTCGTAGGAGCGCAGGACGTCGCCGCCGCCGTACATCGAGGGCAGGATCTTCTTCTCGTCGAAGAACAGGGAGAACATGTTGACCTGGAAGTTGTCGTCGAGGGCGCCCGCGCCGACCACGACGACGGAGCCGCCGCGGCGGGTCATCTCGTACGCCTTCTGCGCGGTCGCGGACTTGCCGACGACCTCGAAGACGTAGTCGAAGCCCTCGCCGGCGGTGATCCGGTTCTTGGCGTCGGCGAACTCCTCCGGGGAGACGGCCTCGGTGGCGCCGAACCGCAGGGCGGCCTCGCGCCGCGAGGCGACCGGGTCGACGGCGATGATCTGGGCCGCGCCCTGGACCTTGGCGCCCTGGATGACGGAGATGCCGACGCCGCCGCAGCCGATGACGGCGACCGAGGAGCCGGCCTCCACCTTCGCGGTGTTGATGGCCGCTCCGAGTCCGGTGGTGACGCCGCAGCCGATGAGGGCGGCGATGTCGAAGGGCAGGTCGTCGGGGATCGGGACGGCGCAGGCGGCCGGGACGACCATCTCCTCCGCGAAGGTGCCGGTGCCGGCGAAGCCGAACACGTCGCCGGCGGAGCGCTTGAAGTTGGGGGTGGCGACGTTCCCGAAGGCCTCCAGGCACAGGTGGCCCTGGCCGCGCTTGCAGGCGGGACAGTGGCCGCAGGGCGGCAGCCAGCAGACGAGGACGCGGTCGCCGATCCGGTGGGAGGTGACCCCGTCGCCGACGTCCGTGATCACGCCGGAGCCCTCGTGGCCGGGTATGAAGGGGGCGGGCTGCGGCAGTACGCCGCTCATCGCGGAGAGGTCCGAGTGGCACAGGCCGGTGGCCTTGATGCGGATCCTGACCTTGCCGGGGCCGAAGCCCACGGCCTCCATGTCGTCGACGACTTCGAGCTTGTCCTGGCCTATCTCGCTCTGCAGTGCTGCGCGCACGGTGCGGCTCCTTAGTGGGTGCTACGAAGTACTACGAGGTGCTACGAGTGTTCGACGACGGTGTCGGCGAGGACCGGTGCGTCGTCGCGTTCGACGGCGGTCACCGAGACCAGGACGCGGCCCTCCTCGCGCCACATCCGGATGCGCAGCGTCTCCCCCGGGAAGACGATCCCGGCGAAGCGCGTGCGGTAGCCGCGGACCCGGGACACGTCCCCGTCGAGGACGGTGTCGACGACGGCCTTGAGGGTCATCCCGTACGAGCACAGGCCGTGCAGGATCGGCTTGTCGAAGCCGGCCAGTTTGGCGAACTCCGGGTCGGCGTGGAGGGGGTTCCAGTCCCCGGAGAGGCGGTAGAGCAGCGCCTGCTCCTCGCGGATGGCCCGCTCCTCGGTGCGGTCGGGGGCGCGGCCGGGCAGTTCCTCCTTGACGGAGGGGCCGCGCTCGCCGCCGAAGCCGCCCTCACCGCGTACGAAGATCTGCGCGTCGCTGGTCCAGAGCGGCCCGTCGGCGTCCGCGACCTCGGTGCGCAGCACGATCACCGCCGCCTTGCCCTTGTCGTAGAGGGCGGCGACCTTGGCGGAGGAGGTGGCGCTCCCCTTGACGGGGATGGGCCGGTGCAGCTCGATGGACTGGCCGCCGTGCAGGACGTTGGCGAGGTTGACCTCGATGCCGGGGGCGGCGAGGCCGCCGAGCATGGCCATCCCGGCTCCGGCGACGGTCGCGAAGCTCGGCAGGACGTGGAGCTTGGACTCCAGGGTGTAGCGGAGCTCGTCGGGGTCCGTGGCGAGGCTCTGCCCGTTCAGCGACGTGCCCGCTCCGAGGCCGAGGTGGTAGAGCTGGATGTCCTTGTGGTCCCAGCCGATGTTCCCCTGTCGGGGTTCGGCGGCCAGGGCCCTCGCGGCATCGATCGGCATGAGGATGCTGCTCCTTCGGTTCCTTGGAAGACCCCGGCGCGGCCGTCCGCACCGTCGGCCGCACCGAGGTCGTATGCGGAGCCGGACGCCGGACGCGTTCTAGAACGCGTTCTAGCGTCGGCTGAAGGCATGTATAACGCACGCCCCAGCACTTGGGAAGACTCCTGACTTCACGTCAGATGACCTTTGGCCGAGGCGTGTTGCCCGCCGCGCCGGACACCGGCGGTTACGCTTCGCCGGTGGACGAAATGCCCGTGACGCACCGGCCCGCCCGCTCGCTGCGCGTCCTGCTGGAACCACCGGACCCGGCACTCGCGCTGCTGCTCGGCCTCCAGCCGGACATCGAGGTGGTCGACTCCCCCGTGGCCCGGCCCGAGGTGGCGCTGGTGGAGGAGGTCGCCGCGGTGACCGCCCTGCTGGCCGAGGACCCCGAATGCCGGGTCCTGGTCACCGCCCGCTCGGCCCGCCCCGGCCTGCCGGAGGCGGCCCTGGCGGCGGGCGCGGCCGGACTGGTCCTGCGGGACGGCCCCGTCGAGGACCTCGCCGACTGCCTGCGCCGCGCCTCCATGGGCGAGACGGTGATCGACCCCGCGCTCACGGGATCCGCAGAGGGTCCGTAGAGGGTCCGTAGAGGGTCCGCGGACACCCTCGAGGCCCTCCGCCGGTCCGGCGGAGGGCCTCGGGACGCCCCTGCGGGGGTTCAGCCCGCGGGCTTGGTCCAGTCGTCGACCGTCCGCGACGGGTCCAGCGCCACCGGCAGCCGCTCCAGGCCCCGGAAGGCGGGGAACGGCCCCTTCAGCCAGTCGCCGCCGTGCGCCGACGGCATCGCCAGCACCATGTCCGGGAAGCGGTCCAGCAGCGACGTCAGGCAGATCTCCAGCTCCAGGCGGGCCAGCGGCGCGCCCAGGCAGTAGTGCGCCCCGAAGCCGAAGCCGAGGTGGTTGCCCTGGAGCCCCTCGCGGGTGACGTCGAGCCGGTCGGGCTCGGGGAACTTCTCCGGGTCGCGGTTCGCCGAGGCGAGGGCGATCTGCACGACCGCGCCCCGCGGAATGAGCGTCCCGCCGATTTCCACGTCCTCCAGCGCGTAACGGAAGGTGGAGGTTTCCACCGATCCCTCGAAACGGACCATTTCCTCGATCGCCTGCGGCAGGAGTTCCCGGTTCGCCTGGACGGCCTCCAGCTGCTCCGGATTGGTCAGCAGGCTGTAGACGCAGTTGCCGATCTGGAGGGTGGTCGTCTTGTGGCCGGCGAAGAGCAGCACCCAGATCATCGAGACGAGCTCGTCGTCCGTCAGCGGTTCCTCGTCGTGCGGGGTTTCCGCCAGCACGCTCAGGAAGTCGTCGGTGGGGTTCTCGCGGGTGCGGTGGATCAGGTCCGTGAAGTAGTCGCGCAGCCAGTGCTCGGCCTCGACCAGCTCGTGCTTGAGGTCCCGGCTGAAGCGGGAGCGGGTGACCTGGGCGAACCAGTTCAGCACCTCGACGCGCTCGTCGCCGACGATGCCGAGCAGCTCGCAGATGACCATGACGGGCAGCGGCAGGGCGAAGGCGGACATCAGGTCGACGGGCTGGTCGGTCGGGCACCGGTCCAGCAGCCCGTCCACCAGCTCCTGGATGTGCGGGCGCAGGTCCTTGACGTGGCGCGGGGTGAAGGCCGTCTTGGCGATGTGGCGCAGCCGGGTGTGCCGGGGCGGGTCCGCGAAGAGGAGGTTGTCGTCGAGCGCCTCGCACGCGTCCCCGAAGAGGGCGTGGTACGTGTCGATGGCCTCGTGCATGTCCTTGCCGATGCGGTGGTCGGCGAGGACCGCGTGGGCGTCCTCGTACCGGGTGACGAGGTACGTGTCGACCCCGTGGCCGGGGGTCAGCCGGGCGATCGGGGCCTGTTCGCGCAGCGACCGGTAGACCGGATAGGGGCACTGCCGGTATTCGGGCGTGCCCTTCGTCACCGCCTCCACCGCTTCTTCGAGGGCGGGTCCGTCCCCCACTGCCACCGTCGGTTCAGTCGTCACGCGCCCATACCTCTCGGGTAACCCGGAATTGACAGTCGGCTCCTTTCCCTCGGCCGAATGAAGGCAAAACCGCGTTGACCCGTTCGGAGCCGAATCCTCCCCCTCGGGAATGTCCGGGCGGCGCCGGGGCGGGCCCGCCCTAAGGTGTGCGCTGATCCCGTTCCGCGACACGTTCCGAGACACGTTCCGCGGCCCGAAGAGAGGGAATGCGCGCATGCCGGAATACGGTGCCGGCGGTTTCGCCGCCAGCGGTGCGTCACTGACCGGTTCCACGGCCCCGGAACACGAGGACGACGGCAGCCGGGCGGTGATCGACGTCCACCACCACTTCTGCGCGCCCCAGTGGCGGGAGTGGGGTGAGGCGCGGGGGCTGGTGAACCCCCGGGCGCTGCCGCCGTGGGCCCACTGGGACGCGGAGTCCGCGCTCGCGCTGATGGACCGGGCCGGGATCGCCACGGCCGTGCTCAAGCCGATGCTGCCCGCGCGGTACGAGAGCTCCGCGCAGCTGCGGGAGGCCGTCACGGTGACGCTGCGGGCGGCGGTGGAGGCCGCCGAGGCGCACCCGGGGCGGTTCTTCTTCCACGTCCCGCTGTTCCTGGACGACCTGGAGGTGTCCTCCTGGGCGCTGCGCCACGGGCTGGACGAGCTGGGCGCGGTCGGGGTGAACGTCACCGCCAACTACGGCGGGGTGTACCTGGGCGACCCCGTGTACGACGGGATCTTCGCCGAACTGGACGACCGCTCCGCGGTGGTGGACACCCACCCCCACAACCTTCCCCACCCGCCGCCGGGCCCGGCGGGGGCCGGCGGGCACGCGGCGCCCGGACACCCCGGCCGGCCGGGCACGGCCGGGAGCCCGCAGCCCGCGGACGGCGGGCCAGGGGCGACGGGGCCGGAGGGACCGTACGCTTCCGGACGGCCGGGCATGCCCGGTGCCGCCCCTACGGCCGGCAGGCCAGGGGCCGGCGGGCCAGGGGCCGGCGGGCCGCCCGGGGTGACCGTGCCCGGGGTGCCGAACTTCCTGTGCGACTTCCTCCTCGACACCACCCGCGCCGCCGCCAACATGATCCGCAACCGGACCCTGGACCGCTTCCCCAACCTGTCCGTGATCCTGCCGCACGGCGGCGGATTCCTCCCGCACATCGCGACCCGGCTGGAGGCCTTCGCGGGCTCCTTCGACCCCCCGGTCGACCCAGCGGTGGTCCGGGACCACCTGCGCCGCTTCTACTACGACACCGCCGGCCCCATGTCCCCGGCCGGCACCCTGCTGGCCACCGTCGACCCCGCCCGGATCCTGTTCGGCAGCGACTGGCCGGCCTGCCCCGCCGACGTGGTCACGGACGTCGCCGTCCCCGCGCTGGCCGCCGACCCGGCGCTGACGCCCGCGCTGCGCCGGGCCGTCAACCGGGAGAACGCCCTGCGCCTGATGCCGCGGCTGGTGACCGCGTAGGGGCCCCGCGCGAGCTACCTCCGCAGCAGGGTCACCACCGCCGCGCCGCCCAGCCCGATGTTGTGCGCGAGCCCGACCCGGGCGCCGGGGACCTGGCGGGGGCCCGCCTCGCCGCGCAGCTGCCACACCAGTTCCGCCGCCTGCGCGAGCCCCGTCGCCCCGAGCGGGTGGCCCTTGGAGATCAGGCCGCCCGACGGGTTGACCACCCACCGCCCGCCGTACGTCGTCGCGCCGCTCTCCACGAGCTTGCCGGAGGCCCCGTCCGCGCACATGCCGAGCGCCTCGTACGTCAGCAGTTCGTTGACGGAGAAGCAGTCGTGCAGCTCGACGACGTCGACGTCCTCGATGCCGAGCCCGGAGTCCTCGTACACCTTGCGGCCGGCGGCGGCCGTCATCGGCTTGCCGACGACGTCGATGCAGGAGCCGCCGAAGCTCTCGGCGGTGTCCGTGGTCATCGCCTGCGCGACGATCTCGACGGCCTTGTCGTGCAGTCCGTGGGCCACCACGAACCGCTCCGAGACGACGACCGCCGCCGCGGCCCCGTCGGAGGTGGGCGAGCACTGGAGCTTGGTCAGCGGGTCGTGGATGGTCTTGGCCGCGAGGACCTCCTCGACCGTGTACACGTCCTGGAACTGCGCGTTCGGGTTGTTCGCGGAGTGGCGGTGGTTCTTGGCGCCGACCGCCGCCAGCTGGGCGGGCGTGGTCCCGTACCGCTCCATGTGCTCGCGGGCCGCGTTGCCGAAGATCTGCGCGGTGGGCGGGGACATCTCGAAGCCGTGCGCGGCCGCCATGATCCCGTAGTGCCTGGCCACCGGGGACGTCTTGAAGTCACCCCCGTCCGCGCCGCCGCCCAGCGCGCCGCGCTTCATCTTCTCGAAGCCGACGGCGAGCACGCAGTCGGCCAGACCGCCCTGGACGAACTGCCGCGCCATCATCAGCGCCGTCGAACCCGTCGCGCAGTTGTTGTTGACGTTGTAGACGGGCACGCCGGTCAGGCCCAGTTCGTACGCCGCCCGCTGCCCGGCGGTGGAGGGCTGGAAGCAGTAGCCGGCCGGGACCTGCTCGACGAGCCCGTAGTCCACGCCCGCGTCGGCGAGCGCGGCGCCGCCGGCCTCCTTGACCATGTCCCAGTACTGCCAGTCCCGTGACTCCGGCTTCTCGAACCTGGTCATGCCGACGCCCACGATGTACGACTTCATGTCCCTTGACTCCTAGTCCCTGGGGAGGCCGAGGATCCGCTCGGCGACGACGTTCAGCTGGACCTGCGTGGTGCCCCCGGCGATGGTCAGGCAGCGGGACATGAGCGTCCCGTGCACGGCCCGCTCCCCCGCCCCCTCGCGCACCGCGCCCGCCGGGCCGAGCAGTTCGAGGGCCAGCTCGGCGGTCCGCTGCTGGTGGGGGGTCTGCACGAGCTTGCGTACGGACGCACCCGCGCCCGGCTCCAGCCCGGACACCTGCTGGAGGGTGGTCCGCAGGCCGATGCAGGCGAGGGCGTGCGCCTCGGCGGCGAGCGCGCCGATGCGGGCCCGGTAGGAGTCGTCGAGTCCGGCGGAACGGGCGATCAGCGCCTCCAGGCCGATGTCGAAGGTCATCTGGTCGGCCATGTGGACGCGCTCGTTGCCGAGGGTGTTGCGGGCGACCTTCCAGCCGCCGTCGGCCGCTCCGACCAGGGCGTCGGCGGGGAGGACGGCGTCCTCGAACCAGACCTCGTTGAAGAGGGCCTCGCCGGTGATCTCCTTGAGCGGGCGGATCTCGATGCCCGGGGTGTTCTTCATGTCGACGACGAAGTAGCCGAGCCCCTTGTGCTTGGGCGCGGCCGGGTCCGTGCGGGCCAGCAGGATCCCGAAGTCGGCGGTGTGCGCGGAACTCGTCCACACCTTCTGCCCGTTGACCTTCCAGGAGCCGTCGGGGGTGCGCTCGGCGCGGGTCCGCAGCGAGGCCAGGTCGGATCCCGCGCCCGGCTCGGAGAAGAGCTGGCACCAGGTGGTGTCCCCGCGCAGGGTCGGCAGGAGGTGGGCGGCGCGCTGCTCGTCGGTGCCGTAGGCGAGCAGCGAGGGCACGACCCAGGTGGCGATGCCGAGGTCGGCGATCCTGACCCCGGCCTCCTTCAGCTCCTGCTGGACGACGAGCTGTTCGACGGGTCCGGCGCCGAGTCCGTACGGCGGCGGGAGGTAGGGCGCCGCGTAGCCGGTGGGGGCCAGTGCGCGGCGGGCGGCGGCCGGGTCGAGGCCGCGCGCCGCGGCGATGGCGGCGCGGGCGGCGGCCCGGTGGGCGTCGGCCTCCGCCGGGAGTTCGAGGCGCAGCTCGCGCCGTGCGCCGGCGGCGGCGAGGCGTACGGCGTGGATGCGGTGGGCGTCGCCGGGGCCGAGGAGCTGCCGGGCGACGAGGGCGCGGCGCAGGTAGAGGTGGGCGTCGTGCTCCCAGGTGAAGCCGATGCCGCCGAGGATCTGGATGCAGTCCTTGGCGCAGGACCAGGCGGCGTCGAGGGCGGTCGCGGCGGCGAGGGCGGCGGCGAGCGAACGCGCCTGCGCGGCCCGACCGGCGGGCGCGGCGTCGGTGGCGGTGGCGGTCTCGCCCGCGCTGTTGGCGGCGTCCCAGGCGAGGGCGCGGGCCTGTTCGAGGCGGACCAGCATGTCGGCGCACAGGTGCTTGACGCCCTGGAAGCGGCCGATGGGGCTGCCGAACTGCTCGCGCGTCTTCGCGTACTCGGCGGCGGTGTGGAGCGCCCAGGCGGCGGTGCCGCAGGCGTCGGCGGCGAACAGGGTGCGGGCCAGGTCCAGGACGAGGCCGGGGTCCAGGTCGAGCAGCCGGCCGGGCGGGACGGTGACGGCCCGCGCGCGGACCTCGGCGGTGGGCCGGGTGGGGTCGGCGCTCTCGTGGGTGCGGATCTCCAGCGCGGCGGCGTCCACGGCGTACCAGCGGGTCCCGCCGTCCGTCTCGGCGGCGAGCAGCACGAGGTCGGCCTCGCCGGCGCCGAGCACGGGCGGCGCGACCCCGTCCAGCCGCCAGCCGCCGCCCTCGGCGGCGACGGCGGGGACACCGCCCGCCCCGAGGGCGACGGCCCCGACGCGCGCGTCGAGCGGCTCGGCACCCGCCCGGTCCAGGAGTACGGAGGCCAGCGCGCTCGGCAGGAAGGGCCCGGGCAGCGCCGCCCGGGCGGCCTCCTCCACCACGACGGCCAGATCCAGCAGGGTCCCGCCCTCCAGGTGCGGCGCCAGCAGCCCGGACGCGGCCAGCCCGTCCCAGTAGCCGGGCCGCGTGCCCGCCTGCGGCGGGGCGTCGAGCAGTTTGCGCACCTCCTCGGGCGGTACGGCCCGCGCCACCCAGCCGCGCACGGCGTCGGCCAACTCCCGCTGCTCTTGCGTGATTCCGATGCCCATGCGCGGCAGACTAGAACACGTTTCAATCTGACGGAAGGTCAGAAACACCCTCTTCTCGGCACTCCCCTTGCGGCGGGAGCCGGGGCTGCGGTGGGCTGTCGCCATGAGCCCGGACTGCCCGCGCTGCGGGAGAGCGCTGACGGCGCTGAACGTCACGTACCGCCGCAACCGCTGGGGCGGGGCACCGCCGTCACCGCGGCCCGAACAGTGGTGGCAGTGCACCGGATGCGGCTGGCTGGGCCACCGCCGGGGCACCGACCGGCCGCTGCGCCCCATGCGGCGCCTGGAGGGCGACGAGGGGACCTGCCCCTTCTGCGGCGAGGAGGACTCCAACGCCGCGGGCGAGCCCTGGGTGACGGACACGGGCGAACTCCGCGACTGGCTGGTCTGCCTGACCTGCGGCACGAGCAACCCGCGCCGCCTGACGCCTCCCGGCGGGGGGTGAAGGGGGCCCAGCCGGAGGGGCGGCCCGGGCGACCGTCTCGCCCCGGACCGGCACGAGCCCGCGGGCCGACGCGGTCGGGCGGGGCGGCGGGGCGATCCGGCGGGCGGGCGGAGCGGGCGGCCGCTCCGCCCGCGTTCCGGCGGGCCGGCACCGCCCGGCGTACGTGCGCGAGCGCCGGCGCCGGCCCGCCGCGCTCGCTCAGCCGGCCGGCAAGGCCGCGAGGGCGGCGCGGGCGATCGCCACGACCTCCGACCGGCACTCGGGCGGCTCGGCGGGCGACCCGCTCCCGCCGGACCCGCTCCCGGACGGCGCACCCTCGTCCGCACCGCTTCCGCTCCACACGGAGAGCCTGAGGTTCCCGTCACGGACCACGAGTTCGCAGCTGTCCTTCCACAGCGTCTCGTCGCCGAGCCCCACCGCCGTCTGCGCCACCGACCGCACAGCCGCCTCCACCGTCCGCCGGTCCGAGGCGAGCCGCTTCCGCTGCTCCTCGGGCCCGTCGCGGCTGCCCTCGCCGTCGAGCTTCAGAGCCCACTCCGCGATCACGCGGGGCTTCCCCTCGCCGAACCAGTAGCAGCGCACCGAGGTGACGGGACCGGCCCCGCGCGCCGGCAGGACGGTGTCCAGCGTCGGCGCCCGGTCCACCCCGGCCGGCAGCGGCAGCTTGGCGCCCGCGGCGTCGCAGCGGTCCAGCTTCGTGTGCACCGCCTCGCCCCACCACCCGCCGGGCTGCTGCCCGTACGCCCATACGCCGGCACCGGCCGCCACCAGGGCGAGGACCCCCACCACCGGACCGGCCACGCGCAGCACGCTCCGGCGCGAAGGCCGCCGGCCCGGCCCGGGAGCCAGTGCGCCCACGGTGACGGGCGGTTCGTCCGGAAGCGGGACGAGCGCCGGTCGGGTTCCCCCGGCGGCCCGCCCGGGAACGGCCACGACCGTGGCCGCGTCCCCGACCGGGTCCGGGTCCGGGCCCGGGCCACCGGCCGGGTCGCGGTCCCCGGCCGGGTCCGCGGTCGAGCCCCCGACCGGGTCCGGGCCGCCGGCCGAATCCGGGGCCGCGTACGGGTCCGCGTACGGGTCCCGCGCCACGTCCGGCGTCGCCGCGCGCCCCCGGCCCGGGGCCGGGTCCTGCCGCCGGGCCGTCCGCTCGGCGGGCACGGGGACCGCGACCGGCGCCGCCGCCTCCGGCTCGACCGGCCGGGTCCCGGCGGCGCCGCCGAGCAGGCGGTCGATGGCGGCCCCCTGCTCGGCGATCATCCGGTGCACCGCCGGAGGCCACGGCAGGCGCCCCGCCGGGACCACCGGCCCGAGGAGGCCCAGCAGCTCCGCCGGGGCCGGGCGGGCGGCCGGATCCTTGGCCAGGCAGCGCTCCACCGCGAGCCGCAGCCCCGCCGGCACGGCCGACAGGTCCGGCTCCGCGTGCACCACGTGGTACAGGGTCATGAGGGTCGACGACCCCGCGAACGGGTTGCGTCCCGTGGCGGCCAGGAACAGCACCGAACCCAGCGAGAACACGTCGCTCGCCGGGGTCAGTTCCCGCCCCTCGGCCTGCTCGGGCGACATGAACGGCGGCGAGCCGATCACCAGCCCCGTGTGCGTCAGCCGGGTGTCGGCCCCGCTCTCGGCCGTCCGCGCGATGCCCAGGTCGATCACCCGGACCCCGTCCTCGGCGAGCAGTACGTTCTCGGGCTTCAGGTCCCGGTGCACCAGACCCGCCCGGTGGATCTCCGCGAGGGCCGACGCCAGCCCGGCCGCGAGGCGGCGTACGGTCTCCTCGGGCAGCGCCCCGACCGCCGCGACGGCCGCCCCCAGCGAGGGTCCGGAGACGAACACCGAGGCCAGCCAGGGGGTCCGCGCGTCCGCGTCGGCCTCCATCACGGCCGCCGTGTAGGCCCCCGAGACCTTGCGGGACGCCGCGACCTCCCGCCGGAACCGGGCCCGGAACCCGTCGTCGTCGGCGAACCGCGCGAGGACCTGTTTGACGGCGACCAGCCGCCCGTCCGGCGCGGCGCCCAGCAGCACGCGGCCCATACCGCCCTCGCCGAGCACGCCCAGCACACGGAACGGCCCCACGTGCGACGGCCCCGACGGCCCTAACGGCTCCATGCCTCCCGCCCTCCCCAGGTACGGGAGGGGATCATACAGAGCCGTCAACTCCCGCTGCCGGTACGGGCGGTACGGGCACCGCATAGCGGCCCGCCAGGACGGCCACCGCCGCGGCCACCGCCGCCCGCAGCTCCGGCGGGCCGAGCACCTCCGCCTCCGCACCCAGCCGGAGCAGGTCCCCCACCGCCACGGCCTGCGACTCCACCGGCAGCTCCACCTCCGCCCAGCCGTCCCCGTCCGCCGGCCCGGCACCCTCCAGCGCCCGCACCCCCGGCGCCCCGAACTGCACCGGCAGCAGCCGCTGCGCACGCGGCGAGACCCGCAGCCGCGCCACCCCCTGCCGGAGCGCCGCCTCCAGGCGCCGGGAGGACTCCGCCCAGTACGCCGCCAGCTCGAACCCGGCCGGCCGCTCGAAGCCCTCCCCCGTCTCCCGCACCGACAGCAGCCGCGACACCCGGTAGGTGCGTACGCCCTCCCCCGCCGGCGCCGCCACCAGGTACCAGATGCCGCCCTTGAGGACGACGCCCAGCGGGTGCAGCTCCCGCTGCCGGGCCTCGCCCGACCAGCGCCGGTACTCCACCCGCACCGCCCGCTGCTCCCACACCGCCGCCGCCACCGCGGCCAGGTGCGGCACCGGGTCGGCGTCCCGGAACCAGGCGGGCGCGTCCAGGTGGAAGCGGTCCCGCACGAGCCGGGCCCGGTCCGCCGGCCCGGCCGGCAGCGCGGCCTGGAGCTTCAGCTGCGCGGTGGCCAGCACCGCGCCCAGCCCCAGCTCCCGCGCGGGCCCCGGCGCCCCGGCCAGGAACAGCGAGGCCGCCTCGGCGTCGGTGAGCCCGGTCAGCCGCGTCCGGTAGCCATCCATCAGCCGGTACCCGCCCGCGGGCCCCCGGTCGGCGCACACGGGCACACCGGCCGCGCCGAGCGCCTCGACGTCCCGGTACACCGTACGGACGGACACCTCCAGCTCCGCCGCCAGCTCCGGGGCGGTCATCCGGCCGCGGTTCTGGAGCAGCAGGAGCAGGGAGAGCAGCCGGTCGGCACGCATGGGCCCATTGTGCCGCGGTACCTGACAAGAGGTGTCAGGTACCGCATCCAGGCTGGTCACAGCACGCGGGAAGGCCCCGCGCGACCCGCCGAGAGGACTCCCATGCCCAGCACGCGCACCGCCACCGGCCACTTCGCCTTCGCCGACTGGGAGGAGCGTCCCGCCGGCCCGGCCGACGCGCTGCCCCGGCTGGCGCAGGCCACGGTCGCCAACACCTTCTCCGGCGGCATCGAGGCCGCCGGCACCGTCTGCGCGTACACGATCACGTACCTGACGGCGACGACCGGCTCCTACACCGGCATGGAGCTGCTCACCGGCAGCGTCGACGGCCGCGAGGGCGCCTTCGCCGTCGAGGAGCGCGGCACCTTCCACGAGGACGGCACCACCCGCTGCTCCTTCGAGGTGGTCCCCGGCTCCGGCACCGGCGGGCTGACCGGTCTGCGGGGCACCGGCAGCTTCCTGGCCCGGCACGGCGAACCCTCCGTCCCCTACACCTTCGAGTACGACCTGGACTGAGCGACCCGAACGGCCCAACCCCGACCGCCAGTCGGGCGAAAGCCGGACCCGCCCGGTCCACACCCCACAACCGGGCGGGACGACGGGCGTTGGGGCGGGCATGGCTCACCTCAACCTCGCCCGCGCCGTGTCCGGCGCCGCCCTGGCCCTGACCATCGGTCTCGCGGCCGCCCCCGCCGCCCAGGCCGCCCCCTCCGCCGCCGCCCGCCCGGCCCCCGCCGGCCAGGCCGCCGGCCCCCTCAGCCTGGACAACCTGCTCTCCCTGCGCTTCCTCACCCCGACCGTGCAGGACGCGAAGCGCCAGGTCGTCGGCCTGGTCACCGGCCTCTCCCCGGCCCCGACGAGCTCCACCGCCCTCGGCGGCCTGCTCAAGTAGCCGAAAAGGGGACGCACGGATGAAGCTCACCCGCACTCTCGCCACCCTCTGTACGGCCGCCGCCGCGGCGGTCGTCCTCTCCGCCGGAACGGCGACCGCCGACGACGACCTGCTCTCGGCCCTCAACAACCCGGCGATCGGCGCGGCCTGCCTCCCGTCCGGCCAGGCGGGCGCGGGCAACACCTTCACCGGCACCCAGAACGTGAACTGCTCCCAGAGCGCGCAGTCCACCTCCGGCGGATCGGGCGGCGGCCTCACGGGCTACGAGGTGGTCTCGGAGACCTTCCAGTGCGGCGTACAGGGGGTCTGCGAGCTCGCCCCCAAGTGCCCGCCCGGGAAGAAGGTGACCGGCGGGGGCACCTACCCCACCACCTACGCCCCGGGACTCGGCATCCTGCGCAACGGCACGGAGCCCGGCGGGGACAACACCGTCTGGCACGGTGCCATCTACAACGGGACCGCCGCCCCGGTGGACTTCACCGTCCAGGCGATCTGCGCCAACGCCTCCCCCTGAAGCGGCAGCGCAACGGCAGCGACCCCGGCATGGTGCCCTACCGGGCAGTAGGGCACCATGGGCCGCCACAGCCGCTCACCGCCGGAGGAACACCCATGGCAGCCGCCGCCCCCAAGCCGGAGACCCTCGCCGCCTTCGAGGCCGCCAAGGGGTTCATGCCCGTGCGGGAGGGCCTCGCCCTGTACGAGGCGGCCGCCGCTGCCGCCGCCCTCGGGCTGCCGCTGCTGGAGGTGGGCACGTACTGCGGGCGCTCCACCATCCTGCTGGCCGACGCGGCCCGCGAGGCGGGCGTGCCCGCGATCACCGTCGACCACCACCGCGGCAGCGAGGAGCAGCAGCCCGGGTGGGAGTACCACGACCCGAGCGTCGTGGACCCGGAGGTCGGGCTGATGGACACCCTGCCGACGTTCCGCCGCACCCTGCACCGGGCCGGTCTGGAGGAGCACGTCATCGCGGTCGTCGGCCGGTCCCCGCAGGTCGCCGCGGCCTGGGGCGGCAAGCTCGGCTTCGTCTTCATCGACGGCGGCCACACCGACGAGCACGCCACCGGCGACTACGAGGGCTGGGCCCCGCACGTCGCGGAGGGCGGCACGCTCGTGATCCACGACGTGTTCCCGGACCCGGCCGACGGCGGCCAGGCCCCGTACCGGGTCTACCTGCGCGCGCTGGCCTCCGGCGCCTTCGAGGAGGTCTCGGTGACGGACTCCCTGCGCGTGCTCCGGCGCACCGGCACCGGCATCTAGGCCGGCCGCGAAGCCCCCTCGACAGGGTCATAAGACGACAATCACACCACGCCCCCGGATGGCCCATGGTCCGTACGGGGCCCGGGCGGGCGTTCTAGCATCGCCACGTGCGCTACGACGACAGCCCCCCGCTTCCCGAGTCCCGGTCCTCGATCAGCCCGGACCGGCCCTGGTTCGCGCGCCGGCCCGCCCTCACGGTGGCGCTGGCGGCGCTCGCCCCGACCTGTCTGGCGGGCTGGGTGCTGACCCAGGTCCTGACCGGCTCCGATTCCGGCGGGCGGCAGCCCGAGGGCGTGCCGCTCGCCGCCTCGCACACCACGGCGGGGTCGGACGCCAAGGCCAGCGCCTCCCCGACGCCGGGCCCGGGCACGGGCACGGCCGCGAGCCCGGCCCAGAGCCCCTCCGGGGCCGCCGCGCCCGCGAAGGGCCGGCTCACCGGCCGGACCGTGGTCATCGACCCCGGACACAACACGGGCAACTTCCGGCACTCCGCCGAGATCAACAAGCTGGTGGACATCGGCACCAACCGCAAGGAGTGCGACACCACCGGCACCACCACCAACTCGGGTTACATGGAGGCGGAGTTCTCCCTCGACGTCTCCCGCCGGGCGCGCGCCCTGCTGGAGGCCAAGGGCGCCAAGGTGGTCTTCACCCACGAGGGAGACCGCCCGTGGGGCCCCTGCATCAACGAGCGGGCCCGGATCGGCAACGAGGCCGCGGCCGACGCCGTGGTCTCCGTGCACGCCGACGGCGCCTCCGCCGGCAACCGGGGCTTCCACGTCATCCTCCCGGCCCGGGTCAAGGGCGGTGCGGCGGACACCGCGAAGATCGTGGGCCCCTCCCGGGACCTCGGCGAACGCATCGCGAGCAACTTCGGCCGCACCACCGGCTCCTCCCCCGCCAACTACCTGGGCAGCGGCACCGGGCTGGTGGTCCGCGACGACCTGGGCGGGCTCAACCTCTCGACCCGGCCGAAGGTGTTCCTCGAATGCGGCAACATGCGTGACGACAAGGACGCGGCGCAGCTGATGAGCGCGGAGTGGCGGCAGAAGGCGGCGCAGGGCATCGCGGACGGCATCACCGGCTTCCTGGGCGGGTAGTTCACGGGTCGGTCGTCCCGGGGCGGCTCGCCGCCCCGCTCCTCTCGGTCGCGCGAAGCTCCGTACCATGGGGGCGCCCGCTCGCCCCAGCCAAGACCGAGAAGGACACCCCCAGACGTGAACATCCGCTCCCTCACGCGAGGTGACGGCGTGGTGATCGGAGCAGCGGTACTGCTGTTCATCGCCTCGTTCCTCGATTTCTACTCCGCCACCCTCCTGGACCTCCCGAGTGCGTGGGACACGGACTTCTTCGGGCTGGCGCTGCCGACTGTCTTCCTGACCGGCTTCATCGCCGCCGGGCTGCTGATCGGGGCCCGCTTCCAGCCCGAGGGCCGCAAGCTCGGGAACCTGACCCTGACGGCGTGGGGCACCGTACTGGCCGTGGCGGCGGCCTGGGCCTCGCTGTGGTCGCTGATCACCTGCCCGTCCAAGTGGGACCTGGGCGCGGGCAGCATCATCGCCTTCCTCGCCAACCTCGCGCTGGCGGGCGTCGCCGTCGCCGGTACGAAGATCCCCGCGCTGGCCGGGCCGCTCGTGCCCGAGCCGCGGCCCGCCGCCCCGCAGCCGTACGGCGGCCAGCCCGGCACCGGCTACGGCTACCCGGGGCAGCAGCAGCCGCAGGGCTACGGGACCACGCCGCAGCCTGCCCCGCCGTACGGCGGCACCCCGGCGCCCGGCCCGCAGGAGGCGGCGCCGGCCCCGGCGGCGGACTTCACGCCGTTCTGGTTCGCGGTGCCGGTGGCCCGGCCCCTCTACGGCGAGGACGGCTCCCCCGCCCCGGTCGCGGAGCTGGCGCCGGGCACCTGGTACCTGGCCGTCGACCAGCGCGGCCCGTCGGCGCTGGTGGCGCAGACCCAGGACGGCCGCCGCGGCGTCCTGAACGACACCTCCGGCATCCAGCGCGGCTGACCCGGCCCCGTACCACGCGGCCCACGGCCCCCCGCCCCGACCCGGGCGGGGGGCCTCCGCACTTCCCGGCGGGGCGCGCGTGCCCTACAGTCGCCTGACGTCAGCTGACGCACCGTCAGATCAGGCTCGCGGAGGGGACCGTACATGCGCCTCGGACTCGCACTCGGCTACTGGGGCCGCGGGCCCAGCCCCGTCCACCTCGACCTCGCCACCGAGGCCGAACGCCTCGGCTACCACTCGGTGTGGACCGCCGAGGCCTGGGGCTCCGACGCCTTCACCCCGCTCACCTGGATCGCCGCGCACACCTCCCGCATCCGGCTCGGCACCGCCATCGCCCAGATGGCCGCCCGCACCCCGACCGCCACCGCCATGCACGCCCTCACCCTCGACCACCTCTCCGGCGGCCGCATGATGCTGGGCCTCGGCCTCTCCGGACCCCAGGTGGTGGAGGGCTGGTACGGGCGCCCCTTCCCCGCGAGCCCGCTCACCGCGACCCGGGAGTACGTGGACGTCGTACGCCAGGTGCTGCGCCGCGAGGCCCCCGTCACCCTCGACGGCCGCTTCCACAGCCACCCCTACCGCGGCGGGGACGGCACCGGCATCGGCAAGCCCCTCAAGCCCATCACCCACCCGCTGCGCGCGGACCTCCCGCTGCTGCTGGGCGCGGAGGGCCCGAAGAACATCGCCCAGACCACCCGCATCGCGGACGGCTGGCTCCCCCTCTACTGGTCGCCCACCCGCACCGACGTCTACCAGGCCTCGCTGACGGACCTCCCCGACGGGTTCATGATCGCCCCGATGGCCCGCGCCCAGGTCTGCGACGACGTCGCCGAGGGGCTGCTCCCCGTCAAGGCGATGCTCGGCTTCTACATCGGCGGCATGGGCCACGCGGCCCGCAACTTCCACGCCGACCTGATGGGCCGCATGGGCTACGAGGCCGAGGCCCGGCGCGTCCAGGAACTGTTCCTGGCCGGGCGCAGGCAGGAGGCCGTACTCGCCGTCCCGGACGCGTTCGCGGACGAGATCTCCCTCGTCGGCCCGCGCGAGCGGATCGCGGAGCGGCTGGAGCTGTGGCGCAAGGGACCCGTCACAGACCTGCTGGTCACGGCCCCGGACCCGCACACCCTGCGGGTGCTGGCCGAGCTGGCCGGCTGAGCAGCCGGACGTTAGCGAAGCGTTTGCGCCACCGCGGAGCATGGTGCACGACCACCGACGCACAGCTCCACAAAGGGGAACAGCCATCAGCACCAACCGGATCAAGGCGGGCGTCCTCGCGGCCGCCACCGTCGCGGGCCTGGCCCTGGCCACCGCTCCGGCCGACGCCGCCGACCACTGCAAGGCCGGCGGCGGCGCCGTCTACATCTGCCAGTACGGGGTGACCAAGCACAAGCTGCCCGACGGCGGGAAGCAGCAGTTCCTGGTCGGCACGGACAACGCCGTGTGGACGCGCTGGACCGACTCCGACGGCGACTGGACCCACTGGTCCTCCATGGGCGGCACCGCCAGGAGCAGCATCGTCGTCATCGACCGCTTCAGCGCCGGCGACCCCTGGCAGTTCAGCCTCTCCGTCGAGGGCAACGACGGCTGGCGCTTCGTGAAGACCCGCCACCACGACGGCAGCTGGACCGACTGGTTCCCCATGCCCGACCCGGTCTAGGAGGCCGCCCCGGCCTCCGGTACGGCTTCGAGGAGCCCGCGCAGGTCCAGCGGCATCACGGCGATCTCCATCGTCCCGCCGCCCTCCAGGGCGCAGGCCACGATCCGCGAGCCCGGGTTGATGGAGATGCCCTCCCGCACGGAGGGCACCCGCACCGCGGTGGCCCGGGCACCCGCCAGGGACACGGCCGGACCCCGGCCGGGCTGCCAGCGGGCGGCGCCCTGGTCCGCGTACAGCCGGCCGGAACGCCAACGGCCCTCGCCCGCCGGGGTCCGGGCCATGCCCGGGATCCCGGCGGGGCTGCCGGCCTCGATCCGCTGACGCTGCTTGCGGCGCACCAGCCAGCCCACGCCGGCGGCCGCGAGGGCGAGGAACAGAAACTCGATCACACCGGCCATTCAAACAGGCCGGCGGATCAGCCGGTCAGCTGCGAGGCGCTCGGCACCTTGTCGGTGACCACGGCGCCCGCGTTCTTGCCGGCTTCCTTGACTCCGTTGATGACGTTGTTGAAGGCGTCGATGTCCGCGTCGCCCGCCTCGCCCTTGCGGAGCTTGGTGCCCAGCCCCTTGAGGGACTCGATGCCCGCCGTCAGCGGGCCCATCGCCTTCGACAGCAGCGGGTCGCCCTTGGCGTTCTCCGCGGCCGCCTTCAGCCGGTTGTACGCGAACGCACCCGCCAGACCTGCCTTGATCAGCGCGAACGTACGCCCGCTCGCGCCCTTCTTGAACTTGCCCTCGCGGTACGGCTTCACGATCCACTGGTACGTCGCCCCGGCCGCGAGCCCGGCGTTGGCCACGAACCGCGTCTTGGCGAACTTCTGCTTCTCGGCCGGGGTCGTCGGCGAGGGCGTCGCGGCGGCCAGCTCGTCGGCCGCGGCCGCGTCCGGCTCCGCCACGGCCAGGACCGCCAGCTCGGCTGCGGCGGCCGAGGAGATCTCCTCCCGCTGGCCCCGGTCGCCACCGCTGCCGCACGCGGTGGCACCGGCCAGCAGCGCGGTGGACAGCACCACCGCGGTGAGGGCTCGACGGATACGGACGGTTGCGGGTACGGCCACGGTTGCCTCCGGGGACTGAGGTGTCCCCCGCAGCCTCACCCCGGACACCGGCCACCACCACCCGGGGAACCCGTTCGGGGGGTCCCCCGGCCCGTGGGGCGGACCGGCCCCGGGGCTCCCGGGCCCGCAGCCCGGACCCTCAGCCCGGCACGCAGCCCGGGCGCTCAGCCCGGCCCGCAGCCCGGGACCGCCCCGGCTTCAGGAGCGGCAGCTCAACGGCAGCAGTCCGGCTCCAGGCCCGCCGGCAGGGCCAGCCCGCCGAAGACCTCCCCGGTGGGCTCGTCCCCGCCCAGCGCCGCCACCGCGAGCAGCAGCGAACCCGCCGTCCAGGCCGTCTGCTCCACCGGCCAGACCGCCCGGTCCTCGAAGACGTACCCCGTCCAGTACATGCCGTTCTCGGCGCGCAGGTGCCCGATCGAGCGCAGCACCTCCAGCGCCCGGTCCGACTCCCCCATCACCCACAGGGTCAGCGCCAGCTCGCAGGACTCCCCGCCCGTCACCCACGGGTTCGGCAGCACGCACCGCACCCCCAGGTCCGGGACGACGAACTCGTCCCAGCGCCCCTCGATGCGCGCCTTCGCCTCCGGCCCGGACAGCGCCCCGCCCAGCACCGGGTAGTACCAGTCCATCGAGTAGCGGTCCTTGTCCAGGAACCGCTCCGGGTGCCGGCGTATCGCGTGCGCGAGCGCGCCCGTCGCCAGCTCCCAGTCCGGCTGCGGGTCGCCGCGGTGGTCCGCGATGACCAGCGCGCAGCGCAGCGCCTGGTGGATGGAGGAGGAGCCGGTGAGCAGGGCGTCCGTGACGGGCGTGCCGTCCGCCTCCCGCTTCCAGCCGATCTCGCCGCCCGGCTGCTGGAGCGCGAGGACGAACTCGACGGCCGCGACGACCACCGGCCACATCCGGTCCAGGAAGGTGTCGTCGCCGGTGGCCAGGTAGTGGTGCCAGACGCCGACGGCTATGTAGGCGACGAAGTTCGTCTCCAGGCCCGCGTCCTGCGGCACGGCCGTGTCCACGCCCTCGGGCCGGTCCGCGTACGCCGCGTACCAGGAGCCGTCCTGGTTCTGGTGCCGGGCCAGCCATGCGTAGGCCCGCTCGGCCGCCTCGTGCTCGCCCGCCGTGTCCAGGGCCATCGCGGCCTCGGTGTGGTCCCACGGGTCGAGGTGGTGGCCGCGGAACCACGGTATGGCCCCGTCCGCGCGCTGCACGGCCAGGATCCCGGCGACGGTCCGCGCCGCCTCCTCCGCGGTCAGCACGCCGTCCAGGACGAGGTGCTCGGGTACGGTGCGCTCCGGCGAGCTCACTGGGCGGAGCCGGCCGCGCCGACGGGCAGGTGGGGCTTGGTCGCGTACGCCACGAAGCTCTTGCCGATGACCGGGTTCAGGGCCTGCTCGGCGAGCCGGGTCGCGAGGGGCTTCTTCATGATGTCCCAGACCAGGAGCTTGTGGTACGCCTTGACCGGCAGCGCCTTGTCGTTGTCCACGCCGAAGGCGCACTTGAGCCACCAGTACGGGGAGTGCAGGCCGTGCGCGTGGTGGGTGCCGTACGGCTTGAGGCCCGCGGCCTCCATCTTGGCGAGGAGCTCGTCCGCCTTGTAGATGCGGATGTGGCCGCCCTCGACCTCGTGGTAGGCGTCGGACAGCGCCCAGCAGATCTTCTCCGGGCCGTAGCGCGGGACGGTGACCGCTATCCGGCCGCCGGGCTTGAGCACGCGCACCATCTCGGCGAGGACGCCCTTGTCGTCGGGGATGTGCTCCATCACCTCGGAGATGATGACGACGTCGAAGGACTCGTCCGGGAAGGGCAGGGCCAGCGCGTCGCCCTCCATGGCGGTGGCGGTGGCGCCGGCCGGGGCCTCACCGGCCTCCTTCATGGCGGCGAACCACTTGGCGACCTCGCGGATCTCCTCGCCGTTGCGGTCGACGGCGACGACCTGGGCGCCGCGCCGGTAGCACTCGAAGGCGTGCCGGCCTGCGCCGCAGCCCAGATCGAGCACGCGGTCGCCTGCGGCGAGCGGGAACCGGGAGAAATCGACGGTCAGCACGGGGTCCTGCCTTCGCGGTCACGGGGGTGAAGGGTGGTGCGGGTGATACGGGTGTTACGGGTCATGTGGTGCTCGCGGGGCCCTGGGGCGCGCCGCTCACCGGGTCCGGGCGGCGGCGGCCTGCGCGATGGCGGCTCTGTAGTGCGCGGCGGTGCCCTCGGCCGCCTTGGCCCAGGTGAACCGGGTCAGTACCCGCTCCCGCCCGGCGGCCCCCAGACGGGCGCGCAGCTCCGCGTCGCCCAGCAGCCTGCCCAGCGCACCGGCCAGCGCCCCCGCGTCACCGGGCGGCACGGCCAGGCAGGTCTCCCCGTCGGGGCCGGACACCTCGGGGATGGCCCCGCCGGTGGTGGCGACCAGCGGGGTGCCGGTGGCCATGGCCTCGGCCGCCGGCAGCGAGAAGCCCTCGTAGAGGGACGGCACGCAGGAGACCTGGGCACTGCGCACCAGGTCCACGAGCTCCGCGTCGGTGATGCCCTTGACGAACCGCACCGCGTCCTGGAGCCCGTACGTCTCGATCGCGCGGGCCACCGGCCCGCTCTCGGCACGCTTGCCGACGACGACGAGATGGGCGTCGGGGCGCTCGGTACGGAGCTTGGCGAGGGCCTCGACGAGGTGGACGAGCCCCTTGAGCGGGACGTCGGCGCTGGAGGTCGTCACGATCCGCCCGGGGACCTCCGCGACGGACGGGTCCGGCGACCAGAGGTCGGTGTCCGCGCCGATGTGCACCACGTGGATGCGGTCGTCGCGCACCCCGAGGTGTTCGGCGATCTCCTGCTGCGAGGAGCCGGAGACCGTCAGCACGGAGGGCAGCCGGCGGGCCACCCGGCCCTGCATGCGCGTGAACGCGTACCAGCGCCGCACGGAGGCGCGCTTCTTGCGGTCCTTCGCGGCGGCGAGGTCCAGCTTGCGGTCGACGGTGATGGGGTGGTGGATGGTGGTCACCAGGGGCGCGCCGAGGTCGCCCAACAGGCCGTAGCCGAGGGTCTGGTTGTCATGGATGACGTCGAACTCGCCCGCGCGGGCCAGGAGGTGCCGCCGGGCGCGCAGCGAGAACGTCAGCGGCTCGGGAAAGCCGCCGGTCCACATCGTCGCGACTTCCAGGGCGTCGATCCAGTCCCGGTACTCGTCGCGCTTGGGAGTGCGGAACGGATCGGGGCTGCGGTACAGGTCCAGGCTCGGCAGCTCGGTGAGCGTGGCCCCGGTGTCCAGCACCGGATAGGGCTGCGCGCCGATGACCTCGACGGAGTGCCCGAGCTTCACCAGCTCCCGCGAGAGGTGGCGGACGTAGACGCCCTGGCCGCCACAGAACGGGTTCCCCTTATAGGTGAGGAGTGCGATGCGCAACGGGCGGTCGCCGTCGGTGGCGGAACCCGCGAAAGGGCTCGCCACCATGGCCTCTGCGGACACTCTCGGCCCCCTTCTCCCTGCACTTTCGCCGGAGCGTAACCGCTCGGATAATGTAGAACAAGTTTCAGAGTTGATCCTCTGAAGACCATTGAATCTACCGGCCGGAAACCACACCGTAAGAGGCGGAGCAGGTGATTCGCGCCACGACTCGGACGCCTGACATGCTGACCCCCGGACCATCCCGGAATCAGCCGCCGCAACGACACGCAACACCAGGAAACGGAACGCCAGGAACGGGACACATGACAGCGGAAGCGAAGACCGTGACGCCTCCCCTGACGGAGCGCCAGGAGGCGCGCCGCCGTCGGATCCTGCACGCGAGCGCGCAGCTGGCCAGCCGGGGCGGCTTCGACGCCGTGCAGATGCGGGAGGTCGCCGAGTCGTCGAACGTCGCGCTGGGCACCCTGTACCGCTACTTCCCGTCCAAGGTGCACCTGCTGGTCGCCACCATGCAGGACCAGCTCCAGCACATGCACACGACCCTGCGCAAGCGCCCCCCGGCGGGCGAGGAACCGGCGGCCCGCGTCGCGGAAACCCTGATGCGCGCCTTCCGCGCCCTCCAGCGCGAGCCGCACCTCGCGGACGCCATGGTCCGAGCCCTGACCTTCGCGGACCGCAGCGTGTCCCCCGAGGTGGACACGGTCTCGCGGCTGACCACCGCGATCATCCTGGACGCCATGGGCCTCGACGCCCCGCCGACGGCGGAACAGCTCTCGGCGGTCCGGGTCATCGAGCACACCTGGCACTCGGCCCTGATCACCTGGCTCTCGGGCCGGGCGTCCATCGCCCAGGTGAAAATCGACATCGAAACGGTGTGCCGACTGATCGACCTGACGGGGGCGGGGACGGTTGCGGGGACGGGGACGGGGACGGGGACGGGGACGGGGACGGGGCGAGGGAGTCGGCCCGGAAAGGCCTGATCTCGGCGGAGCGGGGGTCGGCTGAGCGGGATCCCCTCGGGCGGTAGCCAGGGAGGGTTTGGGGGTTTCCCGTCAGTCCCATCGTCCTTCCGCGTCGGGCCGCCCTGTCAAGGGCGCTCCCTTCGGTCGCGTCGCTTCGCGATCGCCTCCGGCGACCCTTGACAGACCGACCCGCCCCGGAATGCCGAAAGACTGCCGGGAAACCCCCAAAAGGAACGGTCACAGGGGGAGAGAGGCCAGGAGCGGGCCCGTCAGCGACGAGACGAGGGGCCGGGCGCCGGCACACCGGGCATCCGGGCCCTTAGATGTCATGACTCCGGGCCGGGGAGGCGGCTACCCGCACGAAAGGCCGAACAGAGCAGCCCAGGGAGCGAGTGGGCGCGACAGATCGCTACGCGCTCCTCCCGTCTCAGCGCCCGACGACCGCCTGAGGCTCATGCTGGCACCAGAGGCCGAAGAGACCAGCCCAGGGAGCCGACAGGCGCGTCAGATCGCTACGCGCTCCTCATTTCTCAGCGCCCGACGGCCATCTTGGGCTGATACCTGCACCAGAGGTCGAACAGAGCAGCCCGCGAAGTTTTCGAAGCCCTCCTCCACCCGTGAAACCAGCCCCAGACGGCCGCCGGCCGCCGAGACGTCAGGAGCGCGTAGCGATCTGACGCGCCCCATGCGCTTCCCGGGCTGCTCTGGTCGTCCTCTGGTGCGGGTATCGGCCCCAGACGGTCGTCGGACGCTGAGAAATGAGGAGCGCGTAGCGATCTGATGCGCCTGGAGGCTCCGCAGGTCGCCCTGGTCGGGCTCTCGTGGCGGGTGGGCGGCCCCCGGCCCTGGGTGAGAGCTGGACGGGCCCGGATGCTCGGCGTGCCGGCCCCCGGCCCCTCGTCTCGTCTCCGACGGGCCCGCTTCTCTCTCCTCTCCCCCTGTGACCGTTCCTTTTGGGGGTTTCCCGGCAGTCTTTCGGCATTCCGGGGCGGGACGGCCTGTCAAGGGTCGCCGAAGGCGATCGCGAAGCGACGCGACGAAGGAGCGCCCTTGACAGGACGGCCCGACACGGAAGGACGATGGGACTGACGGGAAACCCCCAAACCCTCCCCCACCACCGCCCGAGGAGATCCCGCCCCCCAACCCCGCCCCGCCCCCCTCACTCCTCCGGTGGGAACACCGCCTCCCCCGTTGCCGACAGGGTGATGAGGATGGCCTCCACCGGGCAGCCCTCGGCGGCCGTCAGGGTGGGTTCGTTGGCGTCCGTCTGCGCCGACCGGGGGTGGGACTGGCGGGCCGAGTCGAGGGTGAAGGCGTCGGGGGCGTGGGTCACGCACATGCCCGAGCCGATGCAGACCCCCCGGTCGACTTCGACCTGCCAGCGGTCCCCGCGGTCCCCGCGGTCGCCACGCTCCCCGTACTCACCCATCACGCACCCGCCGGGAGGTGGATCATCTTGTGCTCCAGGTACTCGCTCAGGCCCTCCGGGCCGAACTCCCGCCCCACGCCGCTGTTCTTGTAGCCGCCGAACGGGCCCAGCATGTCCAGGCTGAACGTGTTCACGTTGAAGGTGCCGGTGCGCACGCGCCGGGCGAAGTCGATGCCGTGCTCCACGTCGGCCGTCCAGACGCTGCCGCTCAGGCCGAACTCCGAGTCGTTGGCCACCCGTACGGCCTCCGCCTCGTCCCCGTACGGGATCAGGCACACGACCGGGCCGAAGATCTCCTCGCGGGCGATCCGCATCGAGTTGTCGACGTCGCCGAAGAGGGTGGGTTCCACGTACCAGCCCCGCTCCAGGCCGGCCGGGCGGCCGCCGCCCGCCAGGACCTTCGCGCCCTCCTCCTGGCCGATCCGGATGTAGTCCAGCGACCGCTGCTGCTGCCGCTTGGCGACCAGCGGCCCGAGCTGCGTCGCCGGGTCCAGCGGGTCGCCGACCACGAGGGCGCCGGCGGCCGCCGCGAGGGCTTCGGCGACCTCCTCGTAGCGGCTGCGCGGGGCGAGGATCCGGGTCTGCGCCACGCACGCCTGGCCGTTGTTCATCCAGGCGGCGGGGACGATGCCCGCCACGGTGGCCGCCAGGTCCGCGTCCGGGAGGATCACGGCGGCGGACTTGCCGCCGAGTTCGAGGGTGACCCGGGTCAGGTTGCGGGCGGCGACCTCCATGACCCGCTTGCCGGCGGCGACGGAGCCCGTGAAGGCGACCTTGTCGACGCCGGGGTGTCCGACCAGGTACTCGCTGACCTCCCGGTCGGCGGGCAGGATCGACAGCACGCCCTCCGGCAGCCCGGCCTCCCGTGCGATGTCCGCCAGGATGAAGGAGTCCAGCGGGGCCTCGGGCGACGGCTTGAGGATCACCGAGGAGCCGGTGAGCAGCGCGGGCGCGAGCTTCGCCGCGGCCACGAACTGGGGGACGTTCCAGGGGATGACGGCGGCGACGACCCCGACGGGTTCGCGGCGTACGAGGATCGGGCCGAGCGCGCCCTGGCGGCGCTCCTCGTAGGGGTATGCGGCGGCGACCTTGATGGCGGAGTCGTAGACCATCATCGCGCCGAGCGCCTGGGCGAGGACGCTCCAGGAGTACGGGGAGCCGTTCTGGGAGCTGATGGAGCGGGCGATCTCCTCGTGCCGGACGGCGATGGCGTCCTTGATGCGGGAGACGACGGCGGTCCGCTCCTCCAGGGACAGGCGGGGCCAGGGCCCCTCGTCGAAGGCCTTGCGGGCGACGGCCACGGCCCGGTCGACGTCCGCCTCGGAGGCGTGGGGGACGCTGCCGATGACCTGCTCGGTGTGGGGGGAGACGATCCGGATGGTGCCGGTGCCCAGCGGATCGGTCCATTCCCCGCCGATGAACAGTTGGCCGTGTTCCACGAGCTCGGTCATGTCCGGTGCCTCCAGGGGCTGCGCACGATCTCACCGATGTCGCAGAACTGATACCAGTTCTAGTTCCAGGAGTCCACGGCCCGGACGCGGACTCCGGACGATCCGATGAACAGTCAGGGCTTTTGGGAAACGGTCGACTTGGGCTACTACTGAAACGCGTTCTCGTCGGAGCGGATCGAACCAGCCAGGGAGCACCCATGTCAGAGGTCATGCCAGAGGCCGTGCCACAGGTCACCGACCACGGTGGCGGTGTCCACGCCATCCAGGTCCCGATCCCCGACAACCCCCTCGGCCACACCCTCGTGCACGTCCTCGACACCGACGCCGGGCCCGTCCTGATCGACACCGGCTGGGACGACCCCACCTCCTGGGACACCCTCGGCGCCGGGCTCGGCGCGCTCGGGATCGCCGTCGCCGACGTGCACGGGGTCGTCATCACGCACCACCACCCCGACCACCACGGCCTGTCCGGGCAGGTGCGGGAGGCGTCGGGGGCGTGGATCGCGATGCACGCCGCCGACACCGAGGTCGTGCTGCGGACCCGCTCCGCCGAGCCCGGCGTCTGGTTCGACTACATGAGCGAGAAACTGGCCGCCGCCGGGGCGCCCGAGGAGCACGTCGCCCCGCTCCGCACGGCCCGGGCGAGCGGCCGCGTCCGCACCCTGCCCGGGCTGAGCGCCGCCGTGCCCGACCGGGAGATCGTCCCCGGCGAGCTACTGCCCCTGGCCGGGCGGCGGCTGCGCGCGGTCTGGACCCCCGGGCACACCCCCGGCCACGTCTGCCTGCACCTGGAGGAGCGGCACCCCGCCGGCCTCCCCGGCAACGGCCGGCTCTTCTCCGGCGACCACCTCCTGCCCGGGATCTCCCCGCACATCGGCCTGTACGAGGCCCCGGAGGACACCCGGGCCACCGACCCGCTCGGCGACTACCTCGACTCCCTCGAACGCGTCGGCCGCCTGGCGCCCGCCGAGGTGCTCCCGGCCCACCAGTACGCCTTCACCGACGCGCCCGCCCGCGTACGGGAACTGCTGGAGCACCACGAGGAGCGGCTGACCGGGCTGTGGCGGCTGCTGGCCGAGCCCCTGACCCCCTGGGGGCTCGCGGAGCGGATGGAGTGGAACCGGCCCTGGGAGCAGATCCCGTACGGCTCCCGGAACATCGCCGTCTCCGAAGCGGAGGCCCATCTGCGGCGGCTGGTGAAGCAGGGCCGGGCGGAGGCGGTCCCGGGCACGGACCCGGTGGCGTACCGGGCCCTGTAGCCCGCCCCGGCCCGGGCCGGGGCGGGCCGTACGGGCCCCCGTGCCACCGGGCCCGGGAGCTACGGGCCGGTAGAGTGAGGCCGTCGTCCACACATCCGTATGGGGGGAAGCCGGTGCGAATCCGGCGCTGACCCGCAGCCGTGAACCGGCCCGCAGCACGCGGGGCGGCAGCCGGAATGCCCCGTACCGGAGGTGCGCGGCTCGTGCCGCCGGGACCTCCGGCGGCCGGCACCGTCGAGGTAAACGGAGCCGGAGCCCGGTGCCTGCGCGTGCCTGTCTCCCGCCCCCCGTACGAGAGGCACCCGCCCCACCATGAACGTCCGCCGCAGCGCAGCCGCGCTCGCCGCCTCCGCCGTGCTCTGCGTGGGCGCCGCCCCCGCCGCCCTCGCCGACACGCCGTCGCCCTCCGCGCCGCCGGTCGTCCCGTCGGGCCTGTTCGGCAAGGCCGACCCGACGTACGACGGGGTGTGGCGCCAGTCCCTCGCGCTGCTCGCGCAGCGCACGGTGGGCCTGAAGCCCGCCCCGCAGGCCGTGGACTGGCTCACCGGCCAGCAGTGCGCGGGCGGCGGCTTCGCCTCGTTCCGCGCGGACGCGGCCCTGGCCTGCGACGACAAGACGATGTACGACACCAACGCGACGGCGATCGCCGTACAGGCCATGAAGGCCCTCGGCGGCAAGGACGCGCAGGTCAAGAAGGCCACGGACTGGCTGAAGTCGGTACAGAACGACGACGGCGGCTGGGCCTACGCGCCGGGCTCCCCCAGCGAGGGCAGCTCCACCTCGATCGTGATCAGCGCGCTCGCCGCGGCCGGCGAGAAGCCCGCCGAGGTGAAGTCGAAGGCGGGCAAGTCCGCGTACGAGGGCCTGCTCTCCTTCCAGCTCGGCTGCTCCGCCGAGCCGGCCTCCGACCGGGGCGCCTTCGGGTACCAGCCGGCCGACGGCAAGCTCGCCGCGAACGCCGACGCCACCGCCGCCGCCGCACTGGCCGCCCTGGGCAAGGGCATCGTCGTCGAGCCGGCCGCCGCGGACACCCCGGCCGCCGCACTGGCCTGCCCGGCCGGCACGGCCGACCCGGCGGGCGCGGCGCAGGGCGCGGCCGGCTACCTGGCCGAGGCGCTGAAGAAGGACGGCCACCTGACGGCCGTCACCCCGGGCTCCGACCAGCCGACCGCCGACACCGGCAACACCGCCGACGCCGTCATCGCCCTGGCCGCCGCCGGGCACCGGCAGGCGGCGGCCGGCGCCCTGGAGTGGCTGCAGAAGAACTCCACCGCGTGGGCCAACCGCAACCCGGCCGCACTGGCCACCCTGGTCCTGACCGCCCACGCGACGGGCACCGACCCGAAGGCCTTCGGCGGCGTGGACCTGGTGGCGGCGCTGAACGCCACGGGCCCGGCCCCGGCCGCGCCCGACACCGAACCGCAGAAGGTGGCGGGCAAGGAGAAGCCGGGCTCCGGCAACCAGAACATCTGGTGGATCGTCGGCGCGGGCGCCGCGGCCGGCATGGGCATCGGCATCCTGCTGAGCGGCCGCAGGAAGAAGCAGCAGTGACCCGGCGCCGCACCCGCACGCACGGCCGCGGCACGGCCGGTGCGCTCACCGGCGTCCTGGCCGTGCTGGGCCTGCTGCTGACCCTGTTCGCGGCGTCCCCGGCCCTGGCGGCGGGCTACCGCTACTGGTCGTTCTGGGACGGGGCGGGCGGCCGCTGGGCGTACGCCACCCAGGGCCCTTCGACGGCCCGTCCCGCGGACGGCGCCACGCTCGGGTTCCGCTTCTCCGTGAGCAAGGACGCCGCCGCCGAGGCGGCCCAGCCGCGCGCCGCCGCCGACTTCGAGGCCGTCTGCGGCGGCACCGCCCCGGCGGAGGGGAAGAAGCGGGTGGCGCTGGTCATCGACTTCGGCGTGCCCGAGGACGCCCCCGCCGGCGAGACCCCGCCGCAGGGCGGCCCCCGCACGGCCTGCGCGCAGCTGGCGCCCGCGGCCACGGCGGCCGAGGCGCTGGCGGAGGTGGCGAAGCCGCTGCGCTACAACGGCGCGGCGCTGCTGTGCGGGATCTCCGGCTACCCGAAGACGGGCTGCGGCGAGCCCATCGAGGACGCGGACCAGCCGAAGCCGTCGGCGCCCGCCGCGGCCTCGGCTTCGGCTTCGGCTTCGGCTTCGGCGGACTCGGGCTCGGGCTCGGACTCCTCGGGCAGCGGCCCCTCGGCCGGCCTGTTCCTGGGCATCGCGGCGGTCCTGGCCCTGGGCTCCGCCGCCGTCTGGCAGTCCCGCCGCCGCAGGCGATGACGCCGCGTCCCGCCCCCGGCGCGGTGCACGGACCGGCGTACGCGAGGGAACGGGCCTGGCGGGCCCCCGAGGCACGGCGTGGGAACGCCCTGCACGCGGGGGCCTGGTGGCTGTGGGCCCTCGGGCTGGCCACCGCCGCGTCCCGGACCACCAACCCGCTGCTGCTCGGGCTGATCGTCGGCGTCGCCGGGTACGTGGTGGCGGCGCGCCGGACGCAGGCGCCGTGGGCGCGTTCCTACGGGGCGTTCGTCAAGCTCGGCCTGTTCGTGATCGGGCTGCGGCTGGTCTTCTCCATGCTGCTGGGCTCCCCGATCCCCGGCACGCACACCCTCTTCACCCTCCCGGAGGTCCCGCTGCCCTCCTGGGCTCAGGGCATCCGGTTCGGCGGCCGGGTCACCGCCGAGCAGCTGGTCTTCGCGTTCTACGACGGCGCGAAGCTGGCGACGCTGCTGATCTGCGTGGGCGCGGCGAACGCGCTGGCCAATCCGGCGCGGCTGCTGAAGTCGCTGCCCGCGGCCCTCTACGAGGCGGGCGTGGCCGTCGTCGTGGCCATGACGTTCGCGCCGAACATGGTCGCCGACGTGGCCCGGCTGCGGACCGCCCGCCGGCTGCGCGGGCGCCCCACGGGCGGGGTGAAGGCCGTCCTCCAGATCGGGCTGCCGGTGCTGGAGGGGGCCCTGGAACGTTCCGTCGCCATCGCCGCGTCGATGGACGCGCGCGGCTACGGGCGTACCGCGCAGGTCCCGCCGGCAGTGCGGCGCACCACCAACGCCCTCACCCTGGGCGGGCTGCTCGGCATGTGCGCGGGCACGTACGGGCTGCTCGCGGCGGAGGGCGCCGGGTACGGGCTGCCCGTGCTCGGCATCGGCCTCGTGCTGGCCCTCGCGGGACTGCGGCTCGGCGGGCGGCGCAGCATCCGCACCCGGTACCGGCCGGACCGGTGGGGGGTGCGGGCCTGGCTGGTCGCCGGCTCGGGCGCGGCGGTCGCCGCGCTGCTGGTCCACGCGGCGGCGGTGGACCCGGAAGGGCTGCTGCCGGGCGTGGTCCCGCTGGTCCCGCCCGCGCTGCCGCTGTGGCCCGCGGCGGCGGTCCTGATCGGCCTGCTTCCGGCCTTCGTGGCCCCCGTACCTTCCGAGGAGTCCTCCCGTTGATCCGCTTCGAGCAGGTGTCGGTGACGTACGACGGCGCCGCGCGGCCGTCCCTCCGCGACGCGGACTTCACCCTCCCGGAGGGCGAGCTGACGTTGCTGGTCGGCCCGTCGGGGGTCGGCAAGTCGACCCTGCTGGGGGCCGTGTCCGGGCTGGTCCCGCACTTCACGGGCGGGACGCTGCGCGGGCGGGTGACGGTCGCGGGCCGGGACACCCGTACGCACATGCCGCGAGAGCTGGCGGACGTGGTGGGCACGGTCGGGCAGGACCCCCTGGCCCACTTCGTCACGGACGTGGTGGAGGACGAGCTGGCGTACGGGATGGAGTCCCTGGGCCTGCCGCCCGCGGTGATGCGGCGCCGGGTGGAGGAGACCCTGGACCTGCTCGGCCTGAACGAACTCCGCGACCGCCCGATCGCGACCCTCTCCGGGGGACAGCAGCAGCGGGTGGCGATCGGTTCGGTCCTGACGACGCACCCGAAGGTGCTCGTCCTGGACGAGCCGACCTCCGCGCTGGACCCGGCGGCGGCGGAGGAAGTCCTGGCGGTGCTGCAACGCCTGGTCCACGACCTGGGCACGACGGTGCTGATGGCGGAGCACCGCCTGGAGCGGGTGGTCCAGTACGCCGACCGCGTCCTGCTCCTCCCGTCCCCGGGCGAGCCCCCGGCCCTCGGCACCCCGTCCGAGATCATGGCCGTCTCCCCGGTCCACCCCCCGGTGGTCTCCCTGGGCCGCCTCGCGGGCTGGGCCCCGCTCCCCCTCTCGATCCGCGACGCCCGCCGCCGCTCCGCTCCGCTCAGGTCCCACCTGTCCACCCTCCCGGCCGCCGCTGCGCGGGGCGAGTCCCCTACCCGCCCTTCGCCCGTTCCCTGGGGCTCCGCCCCAGACCCCGGTCCTCAAACGCCGGACGGGCTGTCCATAGCCCCGCCGGCGTTTGAGGCGCGGGGGTGCGGGGGC
>NZ_JBNNPF010000054.1:0-48580 GCF_050275515.1 Streptomyces sp. NPDC004126
AGCGGGACCGCACCGGTCCGGGGCTCGACGAAGCCCAGCAGGTCCAGGATCCGCTCCTTCAGCGGCTCCACCTGGGCGCAGTGCGAGGCCACCGTGGACGGCACGATCTTCGCCCGGACCCCGTCGGCCTCCAGCGCGGCGACGAGCTCCTCCAGCGGAGCCACCTCACCGGCCACCGTCACCGAGCCCGGACCGTTGATCCCGGCGATCGAGAGCGCGTCCCCGTACGGGGCTATGCGCGTTTCGGCCTCGGCGCGGGAGAGGGAGACGGAGGCGACGGCGCCGTTGCCGACCAGTTCGTCGGCGAAGAGCTGCGAGCGGAGCACGGCCACCTTCGCGCCGTCCTCCAGCGGGATCGCGCCGGAGACGACGGCCGCCGCGATCTCGCCCTGGGAGTGGCCGACGACGGCGTCGGGCTCCACGCCCGCCGCACGCCACAGCTCGGCGAGGGACACCATCACGGCGAACAGGACGGGCTGGAGGACCTCGATCCGGGTCAGGGCCTCCCCGTCACCGCGCAGCACCTCCTCCACCGACCAGTCGACATGCGCCTCCACCGCCGCCGCGACCTCGGCGAAACGGGCCGCGAACACCGGCGAGGAATCGAGGAGTTCGACACCCATCCCGGCCCACTGCGAACCCTGCCCGGGGAAGACGAACACCGTCTTGCCGCCCGCGTCCGCGACACCCGCCGCGGCGGGCGCTTCGAGGGCGGCGAGCAGTTCCTCGCGGGTGGAGCCGAACGCCACGGCCCGGTGGTCGAACGCCGACCGGGTCGCGGCCAGGGAGAGCGCCACGTCCTCGGGCCGCAGCGTCGCGTCGGAGCGGACGAACTGCCGCAGGCGGGCGGTCTGCGCGGTCAGCGCCGCCGCCCCCTTGCCGGACAGCGGCCACGGGAGGGGCCCGCCGGTGCCTATCGCCGGGGCGGCGGGGGTCACGGGGGTTCCGGGGGCCTCGGGGGCTTCCGGGGCGGCTTCGAGGATGGTGTGCGCGTTGGTGCCGCTGAGGCCGAAGGAGGACACGGCGGCCCGCCGCGGGTGGCCGGTCTCGGGCCAGGGGCGGGACTCCAGCAGGAGTTCGACGTCGCCGGCGGCCCAGTCGATGTGCGGGGAGGGCGCGTCCACGTGCAGGGTCTTGGGGAGCACGCCGTGGCGCAGCGACATGACGGTCTTGATGACGCCGCCGACGCCGGCCGCGGCCTGGGTGTGCCCGATGTTGGACTTGATGGAGCCGAGCCACAGCGGCTGCCCGTCGGGGCGGCCGCGCCCGTAGGTGGCGAGCAGGGCGTTGGCCTCGATGGGGTCGCCGAGGGTGGTGCCGGTGCCGTGGGCCTCGACCGCGTCGACCTGGTCGGCGGTGAGGCGGGCGTTGGCGAGGGCGGCCCGGATGACGCGCTGCTGGGCCTTGCCGCTGGGGGCGGTGAGGCCGTTGCTGGCGCCGTCCTGGTTGATGGCGGAGCCCCGGATGACGGCGAGCACCTCGTGGCCGTTGCGGCGCGCGTCGGAGAGCTTCTCCAGCAGGACCAGGCCGACGCCCTCGGAGAAGGAGGTCCCGTCGGCGCCGGCCGCGAACGCCTTGCAGCGGCCGCTGAAGGCCATGACGCCCTGGGCGCTGAAGCCCACGAACAGGCCGGGGGACGCCATCACGGTGACCCCGCCGGCCAGGGCGAGCGAGCACTCGCCCTGGCGCAGCGCCTGGGCCGCGAGGTGCACGGCGACCAGGGAGGAGGAGCACGCGGTGTCGATGGTGACCGCGGGGCCCTCGAAGCCGTACGTGTAGGACAGCCGGCCGGAGATCACACTGGCCACGGAGCCGGTGACGAGGTGTCCCTCGGCGCCCTCGGCCTCGTCGCCGAGGCTCTGGGCGTACGAGGGCTGGGAGGCGCCGATGTAGACGCCGGTCTGGGTGCCCTTGAGCCGGACCGGGTCGATGCCGGCCCGCTCCAGGGCCTCCCAGGAGGCCTCCAGCAGGAGCCGCTGCTGCGGGTCCATGGCGAGGGCCTCGCGCGGCGAGATCCCGAAGAACGCGGCGTCGAACTCGTCGACGTCGGGGACGAACGCGGCTTCGCGGACGGTTCCCGTGTCGCCGAGGTCCCAGCCGCGGTTGTCGGGGAAGCCGGAGACGGCGTCCCCCTCCTTGGCGACGAACTCCCAGAGGTCTTCGGGGGATTCGATGCCGCCGGGGAAGCGGCAGCTCATGGCGACGACGGCGATGGGCTCGTGCGCGGCGTCCACCAGGTGCTGGTTCTGCCGGCGCAGCCGTTCCGTCTCCGTCAGCGACGCCCGCAGCGCTTCGACGACCTTTTCCGAGGGGGTGCTCATGGGTGTGATCTCCGGATCTCGTCTTCGCGTATCAGTGGTGGTCGCCGTCCAGGGCCAGGGACACGAGATCGTCGAGGTCCATCGTGGCGATCGAGTCCTCCCGTGCCCCGGTGTGGTCGGACGTGGGCGGTTCGGCCGCCGGGCTGCCCGCCAGCCGCAGCAGCGTGTCGAGGACGCCCGCTTCGCTCAGCCGGGCCAGCGGGAGGGTGGCGAGGGCCCGCCGCAGGTGCGCCTCGTCGACGGCCGTGTCCGCGCCCGTCGGGCCGGCCGCGGTGTCCGTCGCCGCGGTCTCCGGGGCGAGTTCGTCCCGGAGGTGGTCCGCGAGTTCGACCGGGGTGGGGTGGTCGAAGACGATGGTCGCGGGCAGCCGCAGTCCGGTGGCCGCGCCGAGCCGGTTGCGGAGTTCGACGGCGGTCAGCGAGTCGAAGCCGAGCTCCTTGAAGGCACGGTCGGCCTCGACGGATCCGGTGCCGGAGTGGCCGAGGACGGCCGCCACGTTGGTCCGTACGAGGTCCAGCAGCACGCCGCGGCGGCGCTCGGCAGAGAGCCCGGCGAGCTTGCGCAGGAGCGCGGAGCCGTCCGGTTCCGCTGCGGCGGCGGTTCCCGCGGCCCGGCGCACCGGGGTGCGGACGAGGGCGCGGTACAGCGCGGGCAGTTCGGCCCCGCCGGCGGAGTCGCGCAGCGCGGCCGGGTCGAGCCGGACGGGGACGCTCAGCGCCTCGTCCTGGTCCACGGCGGCGTCGAACAGGGCGAGGCCCTGCTCCGCGGTGAGCGGGGTGACGCCGCCGCGGCTGAACCGGGCCAGGTCGGTGTCGTCGAGGCCGGCCGTGAGCTCGCTGGTCTGGTGCCACATGCCCCAGGCGAGGGAGGTGGCGGGCAGGCCCTGGGCCCGGCGGTGGTGGGCGAGGGCGTCCAGGTAGGTGTTGGCGGCGGCGTAGTTGGCCTGGCCGGAGTTCCCGGTCACGCCCGCGGCCGAGGAGTAGAGCACGAACCGGCTCAGGTCCAGGTCGCGGGTGAGCTCGTGGAGGTTCCACGCGGCGTCCGTCTTGGGCCGCATGGCGCGCTCCATGCGGGCCGGGGTGAGCGAGGCGAAGACGCCGTCGTCGACGACTCCGGCCGCGTGGACCACGCCGGTCAGCGGCCGGTCGGCGGGGATGGCGGCGAGGAGCGCGGCCAGGGCGTCGCGGTCGGCGGCGTCGCAGGCCACGACCTCGGCGGTGGCGCCCGACTCGGCGATCTCGGCGACGAGTTCGGCCGCGCCGGGGGCGTCCGGGCCGCGCCGGCCGGCGAGCAGCAGGTGCCGTACGCCGTGGTTGGTGACGAGGTGCTTGGCGAGCAGCGCGCCGAGGGTGCCGGTGCCGCCGGTGACGAGGACGGTGCCGGCCGGGTCCCAGGCCTGCGGGACGGTGAGCACGATCTTGCCCACGTGCTTGGCCTGGCTCATGAAGCGGAACGCCTCGGGCGCCCGCCGGACGTCCCAGGTGCGGGTGGGCAGCGGCCGCAGCCCGTCCGTCTCGAACAGGCCCGCCAGTTCGGTGAGCATGGCGGCGGTGCGCCGCGGACCGGCCTCGGCCAGGTCGAAGCGGCGGTAGTGGACGCCCGGGTGGTCCTGGGCGACCTGTCCGGCGTCGCGGACGTCGGTGGCGCCGAGCTCGACGAAGCGGCCGCCGCGCGGCAGGAGCCGCAGCGAGGCGTCGACGAGGTCCCCGGCCAGGCAGTCGAGGACGACGTCCATGCCGTCGCCGCCGGTGGCGGCGGCGAAGCGCTCCTCGAAGGAGGCGTCGCGGGAGGAGGCGATGTGGGCGTCGTCGAGTCCGGCCGCGCGCAGCGCGTCCCACTTGCCCTCGCTGGCCGTGCCGTAGACCTCGGCGCCCAGGTGGCGGGCGATCTGCACGGCCGCCGAGCCGACACCGCCGGCGGCGGCGTGCACGAGCACCCGCTCCCCCGCCTTCAGGCCGGCCAGGTCCACGAGCGCGTAGTACGCGGTGAGGAACGCGGCGGGCACGGAGGCGGCCTTCTCGAAGGACCAGCCCGCGGGGACGCGGGCCACCATCTGCGCGTCGGCGACGGCGAGGGGGCCGAAGGCGTACGGCACCATGCCCATCACCCGGTCGCCCGGGGCGAGGCGGGTGACGCCCGGGCCGGTCTCGACGACCACGCCGGCGGCCTCGCAGCCCATGAAGCCGCCGCCCGGGTACATCCCGAGGGAGACCAGGACGTCACGGAAGTTGAGCCCGGCGGCGTGCACGGCGATGCGCACCGCCCCCTCGGGCAGCGGTCCGGCCGCCTCGGGCCGGGGCAGCAGGGCCAGGTGGTCGAGGGTTCCGGCGGCGGTGGTGTCCAGGGCCCAGGCGGCGGCGTCCGGGACCGGCAGGGCGGTGCCCGAGCCGGCCCGGACCAGGCGCGGTGCCAGGGCGGTGCCGGCGCGGAGCGCGGTCTGCGGCTCGTCGTGGACGAGGGCCGCGGCGACGGTGCCGCGCAGGGCGGCGGCGGACTCCGCGGTGGTGTCGAGGTCGGCGATCAGGAGCCGGCCGGGGTTCTCGGCCTGGGCGGAGCGGATCAGCCCCCAGGCGGGCGAGTGCGCGAGGCCGGTGGCGTCCTCGCCGGTGCGGGTGGCGACGGCGCCGTGGGTGAGGACGACCAGCCGGGATCCGGCGAAGCGTTCCCCGGCCACCCACTCCTGCACGGTGGCGAGCAGGGCGGCCGCGTCGGCGTGGACCCGGTCGAGCGCGCCGTCCGGGGCCGGGCCGGCGGCCGGGTCCCCGTACGGCAGGACCACGGTCTGCGGCAGGGCCGTGCCGTCGGCGGCGGCGAGGGCCGCGAGGTCCTCGTACCGGTCGACGGCGGCGCCCGCGCCCTCCAGGGCGGCCGCGATGCCGGCTGTGTCGGAGCCGAGGACGGCCCAGTTCCCGGCGGCGGAGGCGTCGGCCCCGGCGGGAAGTTCCGTCCAGTCGAGGCGGAACAGCCCGTCGGTGGCGCCGTCGCCGCCCTGGCGCAGGGTGGCCGTGTCGACGGGGCGCAGGACGAGCGCGTCGACGGTGGCGACCGGTGCTCCGGCGGCGTCGGCGACGTCCACCGCGATGGTGTCGGTGCCCGCCGCGCTGACGCGGACCCGCAGGGTGCCGGCGCCGGCCGCGTGGAGGGAGACGCCGCTCCAGGCGAAGGGCAGCCGGGCCTGGCCGGTCAGTTCGATGAACTCGCCGAGCCGCATGGCGTGCAGTGCGGCGTCGAGCAGGGCGGGGTGCAGGAGGTAGCGGGCCGCTTCGCCCTGGTGGCTGTCGGGCAGCGCGACCTCGGCGAAGACGTCCCCGGTGGATTCCTGGCGCCAGGCGGCGCGCAGGCCCTGGAAGGCGGGGCCGAACTGGTAGCCGGTCTCGGCCGCGGCGGCGTAGAAGCCGTCGAGGTCGACGGGTTCGGCGCCGGCGGGCGGCCAGGCGGTCAGGTCGTGGCCGGGGGCGCGGACGTCCCGGGCGAGGACGCCGCTGGCGTGGCGGGTCCAGGGCAGGTCGGCGGGTGCGTCCTCGGCGCGGGAGTGGATGGTGACCGGGCGGGTGCCGGCGGCGCCGTCGGGGCCGACCAGCACCTGGAGGTGGACGCCGCCGCGGGCCGGGAGGACCAGCGGTGCTTCGAGGGTGAGCTCGTCCAGCAGGGTGAACCCGGCTTCGTCGCCGGCGCGGACGGCCAGTTCGACGAAGGCCGTGCCGGGGAGGATCGGCGTGCCGGACACCGCGTGGTCGGCGAGCCAGGACTGGGTGTCGGGGGCGATCCGGCCGGTGAACAGCAGGCCTTCGCCGCCCGCGAGGCCGACGGCCGCGCCGAGCAGCGGGTGCCCGGCGTCGGAGAGCCCGAAGCCGGTGGCGTCGCCGGAGTAGGGCGGCAGCGGTTCGGGCCAGAAGGGCTCGTTCTGGAAGGCGTACGTGGGCAGGTCGACGCGCGCGGCGTCCTGGCCGGCGTGGACGGCGTCCCAGTCGACGGGGGCGCCGTGCGTCCAGGCTTCGGCGAGGGAGGCGAGGAAGCGCTGGGCTCCGCCTTCGTCGCGGCGCAGGGTGCCCTGGGTGACGGCGGAGGTGCCGGCGGCCTCGATGGTCTCCTGGACGCCGATGGTCAGCACCGGGTGGGCGCTGGACTCGACGAAGACCTTGTGTCCGCGCTCCAGCAGGGCGCTGACGGCGTCCTGGAAGCGGACGGTGCGGCGGAGGTTGGTGTACCAGTACTCGGCGTCGAGCTCGGAGCCGTCGGCCCACTCCCCCGTGACGGTGGAGAAGAACGGGATCTCGGCGGTGCGCGGTTCGATGCCCGCCAGGAGGCCGATGACCTCGTCGCGGATGGACTCGACCTGGGGGCCGTGGGACGCGTAGTCCACGTTGATGCGGCGGGCGCGGACGCCGTCGGCCTCGCAGGCCGCCATCAGCTCGTCCAGGGCCTGCGGATCACCGGAGACGACCGTCGACTGCGGGCCGTTGACGGAGGCGAGCGCGAGCCGGTCGGCCCAGGCGGCGATCCGTTCCGCCACCGCGTCGGCGGTGGCGGCGACGGACACCATGCCGCCCTTGCCCGCCAGCGCGAGCAGCGCCTTGGCACGCAGCGCCGACACCTTCGCCGCGTCCTCCAGCGACAGGGCGCCGGAGACGGCCGCGGCGGCGATCTCGCCCTGCGAGTGCCCGACGACCGCCGCCGGGACGACGCCGACGGCCTTCCACAGCTCGGCGAGGGACACCATCACGGCCCACAGGGCGGGCTGGACGACGTCGACGCGGTCGAAGCCGGGGGCGCCGTCCTTCTGGCGGAGCACGTCCAGCAGCGACCAGTCCGTGTGCGGGGCCAGGGCGCGCTCGCAGTCGTCGAGGCGGGCGGCGAAGACCGGCGAGGAGTCGTACAGCTCCACCGCCATCCCGGCCCACTGGGAGCCCTGGCCGGGGAAGACGAACACCGGGCGGCCGGTGCCCTTGACGACGGCGCCCTCGGTGACGCCGGCGGCGGGCGTGCCCTCGGCCAGGGCGGTGAGCGCGGTGAGGAGTCCGGTGCGGTCGTCGGCCTGGACGGCGGCACGGCGTTCGAGGGCGGCCCGGGTGGTGGCCAGCGACCAGGCGACGTCCACGGGGCGGGGCGCCCCGGCGTCCTCGGCAGCGGCGAACTCCCGCAGCCGGCCGGCCTGGGCGTGCAGGGCGGCCGTACCGCGTCCGGAGAGGATCCAGGGCAGTGCGGCGGCCGGGAAGGCCGGGACGGCGGGGACGCGGGCGGGCTCCTCGGCGGGCGGTGCCTGCTCCAGCACGACGTGGACGTTGGTGCCGCTGCCGCCGAAGGAGGACACGCCGGCGCGGCGCGGGCGGCCGGTCTCGGGCCACGGCCGGGCCTCGGTCAGCAGTTCCACGGCGCCCGAGGACCAGTCGATCTCGCGGGACGGCTCGGCGACGTGGAGGGTCTTGGGCAGCAGGCCGTGGCGCAGCGCCATGACGGTCTTGATGACGCCGGCGACGCCGGAGGCGGCCTGGGAGTGGCCCAGGTTGGACTTGAGGGAGCCCAGCCACAGGGGCTGGTCGGCGGTGTGGGCCTGGCCGTAGGTGGCGAGCAGGGCTCCGGCCTCGATGGGGTCGCCGAGGGTGGTGCCGGTGCCGTGGGCCTCGACTGCGTCGACGTCGGCGGGGTCGAGTCCGGCGTCGGCGAGGGCCGCGCGGATGACGCGCTGCTGGGCGGGGCCGCTGGGGGCGGAGAGCCCGTTGCTGGCGCCGTCCTGGTTGGCGGCCGTACCGCGGATGACGGCGAGGACCTGGTGGCCGTTGGCCTGTGCGTCGGAGAGGCGCTCCAGCATGATCACGCCGACGCCCTCGGACCAGCCGGTGCCGTCGGCGTCCTCGGAGAAGGACTTGCAGCGGCCCGAGGGGGAGAGTCCGCCCTGCTGGCTGAAGCCGATGAAGACGCCGGGCGAGCACATGACCATCGCGCCGCCGGCGAGAGCCATGCGGCAGTCCCCGGTGCGCAGGGCCTGCACGGCGAGGTGCAGGGCGGTCAGGGAGGAGGAGCACATGGTGTCGACGGTGACGGCCGGGCCCTCCAGGCCGAAGGTGTAGGCGAGGCGGCCGGAGGCGACGGCGGCGGAGGCGCCGAACAGCATCTGGCCGTCGGAGCCTTCGGGCATCTGCACGCCGTGGCCGTAGCCGGGGTATCCGGCTCCGATGAACACGCCGGTGCTGCTGCCCTTGAGGGTGTCCGGGTCGAGGCCGGCCCGTTCGAAGACCTCCCAGGCGGTCTCCAGGAGGAGGCGCTGCTGCGGGTCCATGGTGAGGGCCTCGCGGGGCGAGATGCCGAAGAAGCCGGGGTCGAAGTGGGTGGCGGTGTCGACGAAGCCGCCCTCGCGGACGTAGCTCGTACCGGCCTTGGCGCGGTCGGGGTCGTAGAAGCCGTCGAGGTTCCAGCCGCGGTCGGCGGGGAAGCCGCCGATGGCGTCGCGGCCTTCGGAGACGAGCTGCCACATGTCCTCGGGCGAGGTGATCCCGCCGGGGTAGCGGCAGCTCATGGAGACGATGGCGATGGGCTCGTCGGAGGCGACGGCCCGGGTGGCGGCGGCGCCGGCCGTGCCGGCGGTGTCCTCGGCGCCGAGGAGTCCGGTGCGCAGCAGGGCGGCGACGGCCTGCGGGGTGGGGTGGTCGAAGACCATCGTGGCGGGCAGGGTGAGGCCGGTGGCGGCGGTGAGCCGGTTGCGCAGGTCGACGGAGGTCAGCGAGTCGAAGCCGGTGGCCTTGAAGGCGCGTCCGGGTTCGATCGCGTCGAGGGAGGGGTGGCCGAGGACGGCGGCCGCCTCGCGGCGGACCAGGTCGAGGAGGAGGGTGTCCCGCTCGCCCTCGGGGGCCTGCCGCAGGCGGCGGGCGAATTCGCCGGAGGGGCCTTCGGGTCCGTCGGCGGCCTCGTCGGCGCGGGCGGCCCGGGTGGCCTCGCGGGCCTCGGGGATGCCGGTGAGCAGCGGGCTGGGGCGGGTGGCGGTGAAGCCGGGCGCGAAGCGGGACCAGTCGACGTCGGCGACGGCGACGAACGCCTCGTCGTGTTCGACGGCCTGGAGCAGCGCGGACAGGGCGGTGACCGGGTCCATCTCCAGGACGCCGCGGCGGCTCATGTACTCCTGGGCGCCGGCGGTCTCCATGATGCCGCCGCCGCCCCAGGCGCCCCAGGCGACGGAGGTGGCGGTGAGGCCGCGGGCCCGGCGGCGTTCGGCGAGCGCGTCGAGGTGGGCGTTGGCCGCGGCGTAGGCGGTGTGTCCGGCGGCGCCCCACACGCCGGAGTTGGAGGAGAAGAGGACGAAGGCGTCCAGGGCGGTGTCGCCGAGGAGTTCGTCGAGGTGGGTGGCGCCGGCGGCCTTGCCGGCGAGGATCCGCTCGAACTCCTCGGGGGTGACGTCCTCCAGGACGGTGGACTGGGGGACGCCGGCGGCGTGCACGACGGCGGTGAGGGGGGTGGCGTCGGGTACGGCGGCCAGCAGTGCGGCAACCGCGTCGCGGTCGGCGACGTCGCAGGCCACGGCTTCGGCCTCGGCGCCCAGGGCGCGGAGTTCCGTGAGGAGTTCGGCGGCGCCGGGGGCGTCGGGGCCGCGGCGGCCGGCCAGCACGAGGCGTTCGGCGCCGGCGGCGGCGAGCCAGCGGGCGACGTGCGCGCCGACTCCGCCGGTGCCGCCGGTGACGAGGACGGTGCCGTACGGGCGCCAGTCGCGGGCCGGTTCGCGGTCGTCGAGGGCGGCGCGGACGAGGCGGCGGCCGAAGGTGCCGGAGCCTCGGACGGCGATCTGGTCCTCGTCGCCGGCGCCTCCGGCGAGGATCTGGACGAGCCTGGTCAGGGCGCGTTCGTCGGCGCCCTGCGGCAGGTCGACGAGGCCGCCCCAGCTGCGGGGCTGTTCCAGTGCGACGACCCGGCCCAGGCCCCAGACCTGTGCCTGGGCGGGGTCGGGGGCGTCGTCGGAGCGGCCGGTGGAGACGGCGCCGCGGGTCACGGTCCAGAGCCGGGCGCCGGTCACGTCGGCGTCGGTGAGGGCCTGGGCGAGGACGAGGCCGTGCAGGGCGCCGTCGGTGCCGAGGCCGGCGAGGGAGAGGACCCCCGTGATCTCGGAGGCGGAGACGGCGGTGCGGATCAGTTCGGCGAGCGCGGTCCGGTCGGTGCCGGTGGCGCGTACGGTGACGGTCGAGGCGCCGTGCCGGGCGAGCGCGGCGGCGCAGTCGGCGGCGAGGGACTCGTGGGCGGGGTCGGCGGGCAGCACGACCAGCCAGGTGCCGGTCAGCGGCGCCGGGGCGGGCTCGGGGAGGCGGTCCCAGGAGACGCGGTAGCGCCAGGAGTCGACGGTGGAGCGTTCGCGGCGGCGGCGGCGCCAGGAGGACAGGGCGGGCAGCAGCTCGCCGAGGGCGCGGCGCTCCTCCAGGTCGAGGGTGCCGGCGAGGGCTTCGAGGTCCTCGCGTTCGACGGCGTCCCAGAAGCGTGCCTCGGTCTCGTCGGCGGGCGGGGTCCCGCCCGCCGGCTCGGCGGGCGCGGCCGCCTCCAGCCAGTAGCGCTGCTGCTGGAAGGCGTAGGTGGGCAGCTCCACGGGGCGGGGGCCGTGCGGGGCGACGAGTGCCGCCCAGTCGACGGGGGCGCCGTGGACCCAGGCTTCGGCGAGGGAGGTGAGGAAGCGGCGCGGGCCGCCCTCGTCGCGGCGCAGGGAGCCGAGGGTGACGGCGGCGGCGGCCGTGGTGTCGATGGTCTCCTGGACGCCGATGGTCAGCACCGGGTGGGCGCTGGACTCGACGAAGACGCCGTGGCCCTCGGCGAGGAGGGCGCGGACGGCCTCCTCGAAGCGGACGGTGGTGCGCAGGTTGGTGTACCAGTACTCGGCGTCGAGTTCCGTGCCGTCGACGAAGCCGGCGGTGACGGTGGAGAAGAACGGGATCTCGGCGGTGCGCGGTTCGATGCCGGCGAGCAGGGCGAGGACCTCGTCGCGGATGGACTCGACCTGCGCGGAGTGGGAGGCGTAGTCGACGTTGATGCGGCGGGCGCGGACGCCGTCGGCCTCGCAGGCCGCCATCAGCTCGTCCAGGGCCTCCGGGTCGCCGGAGACGACGGTGGAGCGGGGGCCGTTGACGGAGGCGAGGGCGAGCCGGTCGCCCCAGGCGGCGATACGTTCCGCCACGGCGTCGGCGGTGTCGGCGACGGACACCATGCCGCCCTTGCCGGCCAGGGCCACGATGGCGCGGGCGCGCAGCGCGGACACCTTCGCGGCGTCCTCCAGTGTCAGGGCACCGGAGACGGCCGCGGCGGCGATCTCGCCCTGCGAGTGCCCGACGACCGCCGCCGGAACGACACCGGCGGCCTTCCACAGCTCGGCCAGCGACACCATCACCGCCCACAGCGCCGGCTGGACCACGTCGACGCGGTCGAAGCCGGGCGCACCGTCCTCCTGCCGCAGCACGTCCAGCAGCGACCAGTCGGTGTGCGGGGCGAGGGCCTCGGCGCACGCGTCGAGGCGGGCCGCGAACACCGGGGAGGCCTCGTAGAGCTCGACGGCCATGCCGGCCCACTGGGAGCCCTGGCCGGGGAAGACGAGGACGGTCCCGGAGCCGGGCAGGGTGGCGCCCTGGACGACGGTGGCGGTGCCGGGCGCGGCGTCGGCGAGGGCTGCGAGGCCCTCCTGGAAGCCGTTGTCGCCTACGGCGACGACCACGGCGCGCTGCTCCAGGGCGGCGCGGGTGGTGGCCAGGGAGTGGGCGACGTCGGCGGGGCCCGGCGCGTCCTCGCGGGCCGCGAAGGCGCGCAGCCGGTCGGCCTGGGCGCGCAGGGCGCCCGGGGTGTGGCCGGAGAGGGCCCACGGGATCAGCGGGGTGGCGAGGACCGCCGGGGTGGCGGCGGGAGCGGCCGGGGTGGCTTCGGTGCCGTCGGGGGCGGCGTCCTGTTCGAGGATGACGTGGGCGTTGGTGCCGCCGACGCCGAAGGCGGAGACGCCGGCGCGGCGCGGGCCGCCGTCGCGGGGGGTCCACTCGACGGGTTCGCGCAGCAGCCGTACGGAGCCGGACGACCAGTCGACCTGGCTGGTGGGCGTGTCGACGTGGAGGGTGCGGGGCAGCAGGCCGTGGCGCATGGCCATGACCATCTTCATCACGCCGGCCATGCCGGCGGCGGCCTGGGTGTGGCCGATGTTGGACTTGACGGAGCCGAGCCACAGCGGCCGGTCCTCGGGGCGGTTCTTGCCGTAGGCGGTCAGCAGGGCCTGGGCCTCGATGGGGTCGCCGAGGGTGGTGCCGGTGCCGTGGGCCTCGACGGCGTCGACGTCGGCGGCGGTGACGCGGGCGTTGGCGAGGGCCTGCTTGATGACGCGGACCTGGGAGGGGCCGTTGGGGGCGGTGAGGCCGTTGCTGGCGCCGTCCTGGTTGACGGCGGAGCCGCGGATCACGGCGAGGACCTCGTGGCCGTTGCGGCGGGCGTCGGAGAGCCGCTCCAGCAGCAGGACGCCGATGCCCTCGGCGAAGCCGGTGCCGTCGGCGGAGTCGGCGAAGGCCTTGCAGCGGCCGTCGGCGGCGAGGCCGCGCTGGCGGCTGAACTCGACGAACAGGCCGGGGGTGGACATGACGGTGACGCCGGCGGCCAGCGCGAGGGAGCACTCGTCCTGGCGCAGGGCCTGCACGGCCAGGTGCAGGGCGACCAGCGAGGAGGAGCAGGCGGTGTCGACGGTGACGGCCGGGCCCTCCAGCCCGAAGGTGTAGGCGAGGCGGCCCGAGACGACGGCGGCCGCGCTGCCCGTGCCGAGGTAGCCCTCGACGTCGTCGGGGACGGAGTCGAGGTCGGTGGCGTAGCTGGAGGAGGAGGCGCCGACGAACACACCGGTGCGGCTGCCCTTGAGCGAGGTCGGGTCGTATCCGGCGCGCTCCAGGACCTCCCAGGAGGCCTCCAGCAGCAGCCGCTGCTGCGGGTCCATGGCGAGGGCCTCGCGCGGCGAGATGCCGAACAGCTGCGCGTCGAAGCCGGGGACGTCCTGGAGGAAGCCGCCCTGCTTGGTGTAGGAGGTGCCGATCCGGTCGGGGTCGGGGTCGTAGAGGGCGTCGAGGTCCCAGCCGCGGTCCTCGGGGAAGCCGCCGATGCCGTCGCGGCCGTCGGCGACGAGGTCCCACAGCTGTTCGGGGGTGGTGACCTGTCCGGGGAAGCGGCAGGCCATGCGGACGACGGCCACGGGCTCGGGCTCTTCGAGCTCCTTGACGCGCCGGCGCGCGTTGCGCAGGTCGGCGGTGGCCCGCTTCAGATATTCGCGGAGCTTGTCTTCATTGTTCGTGCTCAACGTCACTCACCTACCGGGAACGGGAAGCCAACACGGCGCGGTCGTTGCGGGCGCGGGGTCACTGCGTCTCCAACTCGTCGTCGAGCAGGTCGAAGAGCTCGCTGTCCGAGGCCGCGTCGAGGTCTGCGTCGGAGGCGGGCGCCGCGTCCGCTCCGGTGGCGTTCCAGGCGGCGAGCAGGGCGTGGAGCCTGCCGCTGATCCGGCCGCGGTCCTCGGGGCCGGCCTGCGCGGCCGCGGCGAGGGCGCCGCCGAGCCGGTCGATCTCGTCGAGGAGCGGGTCCACGCCGTCGGTGTCGCCGAGGAGTTCGGTGCGCAGCAGGGCGGCGAGCTCGACGGGCGTCGGGTGGTCGAAGACCAGGGTGGAGGGCAGGCTCAGGCCGGTGGCGGCGCCGAGCCGGTTGCGTAGTTCGACCGCGCTGAGGGAGTCGAAGCCCAGCTCGCGGAAGGCCCGCTGGGGGCCGACGGCGGCGAGGGCCTCCGGGCCGGCGGTGCCGTGGCCGAGGACGGAGGCGGCCTGCTTGCGGACCAGGTCGAGCAGGACGCGGTCCTGTTCGGCCGGCGGGAGGCCGGTGAGCCGGTGCAGCAGGGCGTCGGCGGCGCCGTCGGCGGCCTCTGCCTCGGCGGCGGCGGTGGCCTCGGCCTGGGCGAGGAGCTTCGCCGCCTCGGGAACCATCTCGAACAGGGGGCTGTCGCGTTCGGTGTTGGTGCCCAGCGAGAAGCTGTCCCAGCGGATGTCGATGATGACGGGGCTGGTCTCCTCGTGGTCGAGGGACTGCTGGAGCGCGGCGGTGGCGAGCTCCGGGGGGAGTTCCCAGACGCCCTGGAGGCGGGCGCGTTCGCCGACGCCGTTGTCGGCCATGCCGCTGCCCTCCCAGGTGCCCCACACGACGGCGGTGGCGGGCAGGCCGAGGGCGCGGCGCTGCTCGGCGAGGGCGTCGAGGAAGGTGTTGCCGGGGGTGTAGTTGCCCAGGCCCGCGGAGCCGTAGGCGGCGCCGAAGGAGGAGAACAGGACGAAGGCCGTGAGCTCCTTGTCGCGGGTCAGTTCCTGGAGGTTGAGGGCGCCGCGCGCCTTGACGGCGAGGACGCGTTCCATGCGGTCGGGGGTGAGCGAGTCGACCATGCCGTCGTCGAGGACGGCGGCGGTGTGGAACACCGAGGTGAGCGGGGCGTCGGCCGGGAGTGCGTCGATGACGGCGGCGAGCGCGGCCGCGTCGCTGACGTCGGCGGCGGCGATGGTGACCCGGGCGCCGAGGGCGGTGAGTTCGGCTTCCAGGGCGTCGGCGCCGGGGGCGCCGGGTCCGCTGCGGCTGATCAGCAGCAGGTGTTCGGCGCCCGCGCGGGCGAGCCAGCGGGCGGTCTGCGCGCCGAGGCCGCCGGTGCCGCCGGTGACGAGGGCGGTGCCGGCCGGCTGCCAGGTGCGGGCCGGTTCGGTGTCGCCGAGGGGGGCCCGGACCAGCCTGCGGACCAGGACGTTCCAGGAGCGTACGGCGAGCTGGTCCTCGTCGCCGGGCTCCGTGAGGATGCCGGCGAGCCGCTTCCAGGCTTCCTCGTCGGGCTGCTGCGGCAGGTCGACGATGCCGCCCCACAGCCGCGGGTGCTCCTGGACGAGGACGCGGGCCAGGCCCCAGACGGTGGCCTGGACGGGGCTGGTGAGCGGGTCGGAGTCGCCGACGGAGACGGCGCCCTGGGTGAGGGACCAGACGGGGGCGTCGAACTCGGCGAGTTCGCGGACCTGGAGGACCGCCTGCACGAGGGTGACGGTGCCGGCCAGGCCGAGCGGGAGCTCCGGGTGGTCGGGGTGGGGCCGCTCGTCGAGGGACAGCAGGGACAGGATGCCGGTGACGCGGTCCTCGCCCTCGACGGTGAGTTCCTGGTGGAGCTGCTGGGCGAGGGTGTAGCGGTCGGCGGCCCACACGTCGACGGGGATGCGGACGGTGCGGGCGCCCTGGGCGGCGAGGCGGTCGGCGGCGGCCGCGGCGAGCGCGTCGTCGCCGCCTTCGGACTCCACGATGAGCCAGGTGCCGGTGAGCTGCGGTGCGGCGGTCTCGGCGACGGTCCACACGGTGCGGTAGCGCCAGGAGTCGATCGCGGACTTCTCGCGTCGGGTGCGGCGCCAGGCTGCCAGGGTGGGCAGGGCCTCGCCGAGGGGCTGGTCGGCGCCGACGCCGAGGGGGGCCAGGTCGCCGCTGTCCACGGCCGCCCAGAAGGCGGCGTCGACCTCGTCGCCGCCGTGCGCGGCCGGGGCGGGGGCCGCCGGGTCCGCGGGTGCGGCGTCGAGCCAGTAGGGGCGGTGCTGGAAGGCGTACGTGGGCAGGTCGACGCGCTGCGCGCCCTCGGGGAAGGCGGTGGGCCAGGTGACGGCGGCGCCGCGGGTCCAGGCTTCGGCGAGGGAGGTGAGGAAGCGCTGCGGGCCGCCCTCGTCGCGGCGCAGGGTGGCGAGGGTGACGGCGGAGGCGGCGGCCGGCGCGTCGGCGTCGTCGATGGTCTCCTGGACGCCGATGGTGAGGACGGGGTGGGCGCTGGCCTCGACGAACAGGCCGTGGCCGGAGGCCAGGAGGCTGCGGACGCCGTCCTCGAAGCGGACGGTGGTGCGCAGGTTGGTGTACCAGTACTCGGCGTCCAGCTCGGAGCCGTCGGCCCACTCCCCCGTCACGGTGGAGAAGAAGGGGACCTCGGCCGTACGCGGCTGGATGCCGGCGAGCAGGGCGAGGACCTCGTCGCGGATGGACTCGACCTGCGCGGAGTGGGAGGCGTAGTCGACGTTGATGCGGCGGGCGCGGACGCCGTCGGCCTCGCAGGCCGCCATCAGCTCGTCCAGGGCCTCCGGGTCGCCGGAGACGACGGTGGAGCGGGGGCCGTTGACGGAGGCGAGGGCGAGCCGGTCGCCCCAGGCGGAGATACGTTCCGCCACGGCGTCGGCGACGTCCGCGACGGACACCATGCCGCCCTTGCCGGCCAGGGCCACGATGGCCTTCGCCCGCAGCGCGGACACCTTCGCGGCGTCCTGGAGCGACAGGGCGCCGGACACCGCCGCGGCGGCGATCTCGCCCTGCGAGTGGCCCAGTACGGCGGCCGGGCGCACCCCGTGGAAGCGCCACAGCTCGGCGAGGGAGACCATGACGGCCCACAGGGCGGGCTGGACGACGTCGACGCGGTCGAAGCCGGGGGCGCCGTCCTTCTGGCGGAGCACGTCCAGCAGCGACCAGTCGGTGTGCGGGGCCAGGGCCTGGGCGCACTCCTCCAGGCGGGCGGCGAACACCGGGGAGGAGTCGTACAGTTCGACGGCCATGCCGGCCCACTGGGAGCCCTGGCCGGGGAAGACGAAGACGGGGCGGTCCGCGCCGGCGGCGGCGGTGACGCCGGTGGTGTCGCCCTCGGCGAGCTCGGCGAGTCCGGCGAGGAACTCCTCGTGCTTGGCGGCGACGACCGCGCCGCGCACCGGGTGGGCGGTGCGGGTGGTGGCCAGCGAGAAGCCGGTGGAGGCGGGCGCGGCGCCGTCCCGGACGTGGTCCAGGAGGCGGGCGGCCTGCTCGCGGAGGGCGGCCCGGGTGCGGCCGGAGAGGATCCACGGCACGGGCGCGCCGCCGTCCTCGGGGGACGGCGCGGCCGGCAGGTCGGCCGGGGCGGCCTCTTCGAGGATGACGTGGGCGTTCGTACCGCTGACGCCGAAGGAGGACACGCCGGCGCGGCGGGGTTCCTCGCCGCGGCGCGTCCAGTCGCGGGACTCGTTGAGCAGCCGGACGCCGCCGGAGGACCAGTCGATGTGCGGGGACGGCTCGTCGGCGTGCAGGGTCTTGGGGAGCACGGCGTGGCGCAGGGCCTGCACCATCTTGATGACGCCGGCGATGCCGGCGACGGGACCGCCGTGTCCGATGTTGGACTTCGACGAGCCGAGCCACAGCGGCTGGTCGGCGGAGTGCTCCTGCCCGTAGGTGGCGAGCAGGGCCTGCGCCTCGATCGGGTCGCCGAGGGAGGTGCCGGTGCCGTGGGCCTCGACGGCGTCCACGTCCTGCGGGGTGAGCCGGGCGTTGGCGAGGGCGCGGCGGATGACCTCCTGCTGCGCGGGCTCGCTGGGGGCGGTGAGGCCGTTGCTGGCGCCGTCCTGGTTGAGGGCGGAGCCGCGGATGACGGCGAGGACCTGGTGGCCGTTGCGGCGCGCGTCGGAGAGGCGCTCCACGAGCAGGACGCCGGCGCCCTCGGCCCAGGTGGTGCCGTCGGCGTCGGCGCCGAAGGCCTTGCAGCGGCCGTCGGCGGCCAGCGCGCGCTGCCGGCTGAACTCGACGAACGCGGCGGGGCTGGCCATGACGGCCACGCCCGCGGCCAGGGCGAGCGAGCACTCGCCCTGGCGCAGGGCCTGCACGGCCAGGTGCAGGGCGACCAGGCCGGAGGAGCAGGCGGTGTCGACGGTGACGGCGGGGCCGGCCAGCCCGAAGGTGTAGGCGACCCGGCCGGACAGGACGCTCGACATGGTGCCGGTGCCGATGTAGCCCTCGACGCCGTCCGGCAGGGCGTCCAGCCGGGAGGCGTAGTCGGAGGCGACGGCGCCGACGAAGACGCCCGTCCCGGTGCCCTTCAGCGACAGCGGGTCGTAGCCGGCGCGCTCCAGCGTCTCCCAGGCGGTCTCCAGGAACAGCCGCTGCTGCGGGTCCATGGCGGCCGCCTCGCGCGGCGAGATGCCGAAGAGTTCCGGGTCGAAGAGGGTGGCTCCCTGGAGGAAGCCGCCCTCGCGGACGTACGTCTTGCCGGGGGCGTCGGGGTCGGGGTCGTACAGGTCGGTGTCCCAGCCGCGGTCGGCCGGGAAGGGGCCGATCGCGTCGGTACCGGACGCCACGAGGTTCCAGAAGCCCTCGGGGTCGGTGACCCCGCCCGGGAAGCGGCAGGCCATCGAGACGATGGCGATCGGCTCGGACCCGGCGTCCTCGGCGTCGCGCAGCTGCTGCTTGGTACGGCTCAGATCGGCTGTGACGCGCTTGAGGTATTCGCGGAGCTTCTCTTCGTTGCTCGTCGACATGCTCGGTACTCCTAAGTGGATATGGGACGCAGGAGCAGGTCAGGAAGCTCCCAGTTCCTTGTCGATCAGTGCGAAGATCTCGTCGTCCGTCACCGAGGCGAGGGCTTCGTCGTCGAGGACGTCGCCTTCCGTCTCGGTGCCGCGCCACTTCCACAGCAGCGCCTCCAGGCGCTTGGCGACGGTGTCGCGGGCGTCGCCGTCCGGGTCGGCGTCCGCCAGTACGGCTTCCAGGGCGGCGAGTTCACGCATCCCGGGCGCTTGCGCGCCGCGGGCGGTGCCCAGCTGGTCGAGGAGGTGCCGGGCGAGGGCAAGCGGGGTCGGGTGGCTGAAGACGAGGGTGGCGGGCAGGGACAGGCCGGTCGCGGCGGTGAGCCGGTTGCGCAGTTCGACGGCGGTCAGCGAGTCGAACCCGAGCTCCCGGAAGGCCCGTTCCGCCTCGACCGATTTCGTCTCCGGGTGGCCGAGGACCGCGGCCACCCGGGTGCGGACGAGGTCGGTGACCGTGCGCTCCTGTTCCTGCGGGGAGAGCGCCGCCAGCCGCTGTGCGAACGATTCGGCCTCCGCCGCGTCCTGCGAGGCGGCCGTCCGGCGTACGGGCGTACGCGTCGCGGTGCCCGCCCCGCCGGTGGCTCCGGCGGCGGCCGCGGCGGCGGTCAGTTCCCCGGCGGACACCAGCCGCGACGCGAACGACGCGACGGAGGCCACGGGGCGGCCGGTGGCGTCGGCGACCGTGAGGGCCACCTCGTCCGGGCCGGCCGGGGTCAGGTGCACGCGCACGCGCGAGGCTCCCGCGGCGTGCAGGCGCACTCCGCTCCACGCGAACGGCAGCCAGGCCGTTCCGTCCTCCGTCTCCGGCCCGCTCACCGCCAGCGCGTGGAGCGCGGCGTCGAGCAGGGCCGGGTGGAGGCCGAACCGGCCGGCTTCCTCACGCTGATCCTCGGGCAGCACCACCTCGGCGTACACCCCGACACCGTCGCCCGGGAGCCAGACCTCGGCCAACCCCTGAAAGGCCGGGCCGTACCCGTACCCCGACCCCGACAGCCCCTCATAGAAGCCGTCGAGGTCCACGCGCTCGGCGCCGGCCGGGGGCCAGGCGGTGAGTTCGCGGCCGGGCTCGGGGGTCTCGGCGCGGCTGAGCACGCCCTGGGCGTGGCGGGTCCAGGGGCCGTCGGCGGCGTCCTGGCGGCCGTACACGGCGACGGTGCGCCTGGATGCCGGGTCGGGGGCGCCGACGACGATCTGGAGCAGTACGGGGCCCTCGTCGGGCAGGACGAGCGGGGCTTCCAGGGTCAGTTCGTCGAGGGTGTCGCAGCCGGCCTCGTCGCCGGCGCGTACGGCCAGCTCGACGAAGGCGGCGCCGGGCAGCACCCTGGCTCCGGCCACGGCGTGGTCGGCGAGCCAGGGGTGGGTGCGCAGCGACAGGCGTCCGGTGAGGACGGTCTGGCCGCCTTCGGCGAGGCGGACGGCCGCCCCGAGCAGGGGGTGGTCGGCGGCGCCGAGGCCGGCGGCGGCCACGTCGGCGGCGCCGGTGCCGGCGGGGGCCGTCAGCCAGTAGCGGTCGCGCTGGAAGGCGTACGTGGGCAGGTCGACGCCGGAGGCGTCCTGGCCGGCGTGGACGGCGTCCCAGTCGACGGGGGCGCCGTGGGTCCAGGCTTCGGCGAGGGAGGCGAGGAAGCGCCGGGGGCCGCCTTCGTCGCGGCGCAGGGTGCCGAGGGTGACGGCGGCCGACTCCGTGGCGTCGATGGTCTCCTGGACGCCGATGGTCAGCACCGGGTGGGCGCTGGACTCGACGAAGACCTTGTGACCGCGCTCCAGGAGGCCGGAGACGGCGTCCTGGAAGCGGACGGTGCGGCGGAGGTTGGTGTACCAGTACTCGGCGTCGAGTTCGGAGCCGTCGGCCCACTCCCCCGTCACCGTGGAGAAGAACGGGATCTCGGCCGTACGCGGCTCGATGCCCGCCAGGAGGCCGATGACCTCGTCGCGGATCGACTCCACCTGCGGACCGTGCGAGGCGTAGTCCACGTTGATCCGGCGCGCCCGGACGCCGTCGGCCTCGCAGGCCGCCATCAGCTCGTCCAGGGCCTGCGGATCACCGGAGACGACCGTCGACTGCGGGCCGTTCACCGAAGCGAGCGCGAGCCGCTCGCCCCAGGCGGAGATCCGCTCGGCCACCGCGTCGGCGGTGTCGGCGACGGACACCATGCCGCCCTTGCCGGCCAGCGCCACGATGGCCCGGGCGCGCAGCGCGGACACCTTCGCCGCGTCCTCCAGCGAGAGGGCGCCCGAGACGGCGGCAGCCGCGATCTCACCCTGCGAGTGACCCACCACCGCCGCAGGGACGACACCCGCCGCACGCCACAGCTCCGCCAGCGACACCATCACGGCCCACAGCGCGGGCTGCACGACGTCCACCCGGTCGAAGCCGGGCGCACCGGCCTCCTGCCGCAGCACGTCGAGCAGCGACCAGTCGGTGTGCGGGGCTAGTGCCCCCGCGCACGCGTCGAGGCGGGCCGCGAACACCGGGGAGGAGCCGTACAGCTCCAGGGCCATGCCGGCCCACTGGGAGCCCTGGCCGGGGAAGACGAACACCGTCTTGCCGGTGCCCGCCTGGCCCTGGTGGACGCCCGTCGCGGTGTCGCCCCCGGCGAGGGCGGCGAGGGCGCGTCCGGTGTCCTCGGCGGAGGTGAGGGAGGTGATCGCCGCGCGGTGGTCGAAGGCGGCCCGGGTGGTGGCCAGGGCGACGCCGGTGGCGGTGTGCGCGCCGGGGTGTGCGGCGGCGTGCGCGGCGAGCCGTTCGGCCTGGCCGCGCAGGGCTGCGGCGGTGCGGCCGGACAGGAGCCACGGGGTGCCGTCCACGGGGCCGGACAGGACGGCTGGGCGGCCGGGGCCGGTCTCGGCCGGCTCGGCCGGGGTGTCGGCCGCGGTGTCGGTCGCGGTGTCCTCGGGGGTCTGCTCCAGGATGACGTGGGCGTTGGTGCCGCTGATGCCGAACGCGGAGACGCCGGCCCGGCGCGGGCGGCCGGTCTCCGGCCAGGCGCGGGCCTCGGTCAGCAGCTCCACGGCGCCGGACGCCCAGTCGATCTTCGGGGAGGGCGCGTCGACGTGCAGGGTCTGCGGGAGCAGGCCGCCCCGCATCGCCATGACCATCTTCATCACGCCGGCCACGCCCGAAGCGGCGGAGGTGTGGCCGATGTTGGACTTCACGGAGCCGAGCCACAGCGGCTGGTCGGCGGGCCGGTTCTGCCCGTAGGTGGCGAGGAGGGCCTGGGCCTCGATGGGGTCGCCGAGGGTGGTGCCGGTGCCGTGGGCCTCGACGGCGTCGACGTCGGCAGCGGTGATGCGGGCGCTGGCGAGGGCCTGCTTGATGACCCGCATCTGGGCGGGCCCGTTGGGGGCGGTGAGGCCGTTGCTGGCGCCGTCCTGGTTGACGGCGGTGCCCCGGACGACGGCGAGTACGCGGCGGCCGGCGCGGCGGGCGTCGGAGAGCCGCTCGACGAGGAGCATGCCGACGCCCTCGGCGGGCCCGAAGCCGTCGGCGGCGGCGGCGAAGGCCTTGCAGCGGCCGTCGGCGGCGAGCGCCCGCTGGCGGCTGAACTCGACGAACCCGGCGGGGTTCGACATGACGGTGACGCCGCCGGCGAGGGCCATGGAGCATTCGCCGTTGCGCAGGGCCTGGACGGCCATGTGGAGGGCGACGAGCGAGGAGGAGCAGGCGGTGTCGATGGTGACGGCCGGGCCCTCCAGGCCGAGGGAGTAGGAGAGGCGGCCGGACATGACGCTGGCCAGGTTGCCGGTGCCGAGGTAGCCCTCCAGCTCCTCCGGGGCCTGGAGGATGCCGGTGGTGTAGTCGATGGCGCTGAAGCCGACGAAGGTGCCGGTGAGGCTGCCGGTGAGGGTGGTGGGGTCGATCCCGGCGCGTTCGACGGCCTCCCAGCCGGTCTCCAGGAGCAGGCGCTGCTGGGGGTCCATGGCGAGGGCCTCGCGCGGGGAGATCCCGAAGAAGCCGGCGTCGAACCGGTCGAGGTCGTGGAGGAAGCCGCCTTCCTTCACGTAGTTGGTGCCCGGCTTGTCGGGGTCGGGGTCGTAGAGGGATTCGATGTCCCACCCGCGGTTGACGGGGAAGGCGCCGACGGCGTCGCCGCCGGCCGCGATCAGCTCCCACAGGTCTTCGGGGGAGCTCACCCCGCCCGGGTAGCGGCAGGCCATGCCGGTGATCGCGATCGGTTCGTGGCCGGCCGACTCGGCCGCCTGCAGCCGCTTGCGGGTCTGCTGCAGGTCGGCCGTCGCCCGCTTGAGGTATTCGAGGAGCTTCTCTTCGTTGTTCGCCATGGTCGGTATCTCCGTGGGCCCCGGGGGGCGGATCGCTGGCCGGCGGGTGGGATGGGGGAAGGGGTGCCCCCGCCGTACGGACCGGGTCGTGGCCCGGCCGGCGGAGACACCCCTCCCGGATGTGTCAGGAGGTGCCCAGCTCTTTGTCGAGCAGGGCGAACATGTCGTCGGCGGTGGCGCTCTGCAGGCCTTCGCCGGTGTTCTCGTCCGGGGTGGCGTCGGTGCCGCCCACGGTCCACAGCAGGGCTTCGAGGCGCTGCTTGAGCTTGGTGCGGGTGTCGCTGTCGGGCGCGGCGGCGGCGAGCGCGCCTTCGAGGCGGTCGAGCTCGTCGAGGACGGAGCCGACGGGTGCCGTCGACTCCGGCAGGAGGGCGCCGCGCAGGTGGCCGGCGAGGGCCGCCGGGTTGGGGTAGTCGAAGACGATGGTGGCGGGGAGCTTGAGGCCGGTGGCGGCGCCGAGGCGGTCGCGCAGTTCGACGGCGGTCAGCGAGTCGAAGCCGAGGCCCTTGAAGGCGCGGCCGGGTTCGATGGCGTCGGCCGAGTCGTGGCCGAGGACGCCGGCGACCTTCTCGCGCACCAGGTCGAGGAGGATCGTCTCGCGCTCGGCGGGGTTGGCCGCGGTGAGCGCCTCGACGAGCCGGGCCGCGGCCCCGCCGGCGGCCGCGTCCGCCGGGGCGGGTTCGTCGGAGGCCTTCAGGGCGGCGCGGGCCTCGGGGACGCCCTGGATGAGCGGGCTGGGGCGGCCGGAGGTGAAGCCGCGGGCGAAGCGCTCCCATTCGACGTCGGCGACGGCGCGGAACACCTCGTCGTGCTCCACGGCCTGGACCATCGCGTTCAGGGCGAGTTCGGGGTCCATCTCGATGACGCCGCGGCGGCGCATGTACTCCTCGACGCCTTCGCCCTCCATCATGCCGCCGCCGCCCCAGGCGCCCCAGGCGAGGGAGGTGGCGGTCAGGCCGCGGGCGCGGCGCTGCTGGGCGAAGGCGTCGAGCCAGGCGTTGCCGGGGGCGTAGCCGCCGTGCCGGCCGCTGCCCCAGACTCCGGAGTTCGAGGAGAACAGGACGAACGCGTCGAGTGCGGTGTCGCCGAGGAGCTCGTCGAGGTGGCGGGCGCCGTCGATCTTGCCCTCGTTGATCTTCCGGTACTCGTCGGTGGTCATCTCGTCGACGAGGGTCGACTGGACGATGCCGACGGCGTGGACGACGGCGGTCAGCGGCCGGTCGGCGGGGATGGCGTCGAGGACCGCCTTGAGCTGGTCGCGGTCGGAGACGTCGCAGGCGGGGATGGTGACGTCGGCGCCGAGGGCGCGGATCTCGGCGGCGAGTTCGGCCGCTCCGGGGGCGTCGGCGCCGCGCCGGCTGGTCAGGACGAGGTGGGCGGCGCCGGTGGCGGCGAGGCGGCGGGCGACGCGGGCGCCGACGCCTCCGGTGCCGCCGGTGACCAGCACGGTCCCGGACGGCTCCCAGCGGCGGACGGGCTCGCGGTCGCCGAGCGGGGCGCGCACCAGGCGGCGGCCGAAGGCTCCGCCGGCGCGCACCGCGACCTGGTCCTCGTCGCCGAGGCCGGTGAGGACCCGGGCGAGCCGGGCCGCGGCCCGCTCGTCCGGTTCGGCCGGGAGGTCGACGAGGCCGCCCCAGGTGCGGGGCTGTTCGAGGGCGACGACCCGGCCGAGGCCCCAGAGCTGGGCCTGGACGGGGTCGGCGGGCGCGTCCGCCGGGCCGGTGGCGACGGCGCCGCGGGTGAGCGCCCACAGGGGTGCGGTCACTCCGGCGTCGTTCAGGGCCTGGACGAGGACGAGGGTGCCGGTGGCGACGGCGTCCCGGTCGGCGGCGTCGCCGAGCAGGGAGACCACGCCGGTGAGCGGGGTCGCGGGCAGCTGTGCGGCCCAGTCCGTGCGGTCGGCGGCGGCCGGGTCGAGGGCGATCCGGTCGACGTCGGCGCCGTGCGCGGCGAGCGCGGCGACCGTGGCCGCGGTGCGCTCCGGGTCGGCCGGCCGCAGGGGCTCCACGACGAGCCAGCGTCCGGTGAGCCGGTCGGCGCCGTCCTCGGGCAGCAGGGTCCAGTCGACGTCGTAGCGCCAGGAGTCGACGGTGGAGCGCTCGCGGCGGCCGCGCCGCCAGGTGGCGAGTTCGGGCAGCAGCTCGCGCAGCGGGCGGTCGCCGTCGAGGCCGACGGTCTGGGCGAGGGAGTCGAGGTCGCCGGCTTCGACGGCCGACCAGAACGCGCCCTCGGTCTCCTCGGCGGGGCCCTGCGGGAGGGCGGCCTCGGCGGGGCCGGAGGCGAGCCAGTAGCGCTGCTGCTGGAAGGCGTACGTGGGGAGTTCGACGGTGCGGGCGCCGCGTCCGGCGAGGACGGTGGTCCAGTCGACGTCGACGCCTCGGGTCCAGGCGGTGCCGAGGGAGGTGTAGAAGCGGGCCAGGCCGCCCTCCTCGCGGCGCAGGGTGCCCAGGGCGAGGGCCTCGGACCCGGCGTCGTCCGCGGTCTCCATGACCCCGTACACGAGGACGGGGTGGGCGCTGGACTCGACGAACACGCGGTGTCCGGCGGCGAGCAGGGAGCGGACGACGGGTTCGAAGGAGACGGGCCGGCGGCAGTTCTCGTACCAGTAGGCGGCGGTGAGTTCGGAGCCGTCGAGGACCTCGCCGGTGACGGTGGAGTAGAGCGGGACGGAGCCGGTGCGCGGCCGGACGAACGAGAGGAGTTCGATCACCCGGTCCTTGAGGCGGTCGACCTGGGCGCAGTGCGAGGCCACCGTCGAGGGGATGATCTTCGCGCGGACGCCTTCTGCCTCCAGGGCGGCGACGAGCTCCTCCAGCGGGGCGACCTCACCGGCAACGGTCACCGTGCCCGGACCGTTGATCCCGGCGATGGACAGCGCGTCCCCGTACGGGGCGAGCCGCCCGCGGACCGCGTCCGCGCCCAGCGACACCGAGGCGACCGCGCCCCGGCCCACCAGCTCGTCCGCGAACAGCTGGGAGCGCAGCACCACGACCCTGGCCGCGTCCTCCAGCGACAGCGCACCCGACACGGCCGCCGCCGCGATCTCACCCTGCGAGTGACCCACGACCGCGTCGGGCACCACGCCCGCCGCACGCCACAGCTCCGCGAGGGACACCATCACGGCGAACAGGACCGGCTGCAGGACCTCGATCCGGGCCAGAGCCTGCCCGTCACCGCGCAGCACCTCCTCCACCGACCAGTCGACATGCGCCTCCACCGCCGCCGCGACCTCGGCGAAACGGGCCGCGAACACCGGCGAGGAATCGAGGAGTTCGACACCCATCCCGGCCCACTGCGAACCCTGCCCGGGGAAGACGAACACCGTCTTGCCCTCGGTGTCGGCGGTGCCGGTGACGGTACGTCCGGCGGGCGCGCCGTCCGCGAGGGCGGCGAGTCCGGCGAGGGCCTCCTCGCGGCTGCCGAGGACGACGGCGGCCCGGTGCTCCAGGCGTGCCCGGGTGGTGGCCAGGGACAGGGCGACGTCGGAGAGGGACAGGTCGACGTCGGCGGCGAGGTGGTCGTGCAGACGCCGCGCCTGTGCCTGCAGGGCCCCGGGGTTCTTGCCGGTCAGGGTCCAGGGGACGGTGGCGGCGAGGACCCCGGCCACCGCCGGGCGGACGGTGTCCTCGGGGGCCCGGTCGTGGTCCGGGGAGGCGGCCTGCGGGGCCTGCTCCAGGATGACGTGCGCGTTGGTGCCGCTGAGGCCGAAGGAGGAGACGCCGACCCGGCGCGGGTGCCCGGTCTCGGGCCAGGGGCGCCGTTCGGTGAGCAGTTCGACGGCCCCGGTGGACCATTCGACGTGCGGGGAGGGCTCGTCGACGTGCAGGGTCCTGGCGAGGACTCCGTGGCGCAGGGCCAGCACGGACTTGATGACGCCCGCGATGCCGGAGACGGCCTGGGTGTGGCCGATGTTGGACTTGAGGGAGCCGAGCCACAGCGGCCGGTCCGTGTCGCGGCCCTGGCCGTAGGTGGCGAGCAGGGCGTGCGCCTCGATGGGGTCGCCGAGCTTGGTGCCGGTGCCGTGGGCCTCGACGGCGTCCACGTCCTGGGCGGAGAGCTTGGCGGAGGCCAGGGCCTGGCGGATGACGCGCTGCTGGGCGGGGCCGCTGGGGGCGGTCAGGCCGTTGGAGGCGCCGTCCTGGTTGGTGGCGGAGCCCCGGACGACGGCGAGGACGCGGTGTCCGTTGCGGCGGGCGTCGGAGAGCTTCTCCAGGAGGAGGACGCCGAGGCCTTCGGAGAAGGCGGTGCCGTCGGCCGCGGCCGCGAAGGCCTTGGCGCGGCCGTCGGCGGCGAGCGCCCGCTGGCGTCCGAACTCGACGAACTCGGCGGGGGTGGACATGACGGCGACGCCGCCGGCCAGCGCCATCGAGCACTCGCCCTGGCGCAGGGACTGGGCGGCCAGGTGCAGGGCGACCAGCGAGGAGGAGCAGGCGGTGTCGACGGTGACGGCGGGGCCTTCGAGGCCGAAGGTGTAGGCGACGCGGCCGGAGATGACGCTGTTGGAGAGGCCGGTGCCGAAGTAGCCCTCGACGCCTTCGGGGATCTCGCGCAGTTCGGTGGCGTACCCGGAGGGGACGGCGCCGACGAAGACGCCGGTGCGGGTGCCCTTGAGGGTGGCGGGGTCGACGCCGGCCCGTTCGAAGACCTGCCAGGCGCCCTCCAGGACGAGCCGCTGCTGCGGGTCCATGGCGAGGGCCTCGCGCGGGGAGATCCCGAAGAGCTCGGCGTCGAAGCGGCCCGCGTCGTGCAGGAAGCCGCCTTCCTTGACGTACGTGCGGCCGGGGGTGCCGGGCTCCGGGTCGTAGAGGGCGTCGAGGTCCCAGCCGCGGTCGGCGGGGAAGGCGCCGATGGCGTCGTCCTCGGCGTCGACGAGCCGCCACAGTGCCTCGGGCGAGTCCACGCCGTCGGGGAAGCGGCAGGCCATGCCCACGATCACGACCGGGTCGCCGTCGGCGGCCGGGGCGGTGAGGGGGGCGTCTTCGGCTTCCCGTGTCTGCGTCCCGGCGTCGCCGACGAGCGCGGTGCGCAGCTGGCGGGCGAGGGAGGAGGGGGTGGGGTGGTCGAAGACGATGGTCGCGGGCAGCCGCAGGCCGGTGGCCGCGCCGAGCCGGTTGCGCAGTTCGACGGCGGTCAGCGAGTCGAAGCCGAGCTCCTTGAAGGCCTTTTCGGCGCCGACGGCTTCGGCGGTGGAGTGCCCGAGGACGGCGGCCGCGTGGGTGCGGACCAGGTCGAGGAGGGTGCGCAGCCGGTCGTCGGGGCTGAGGGCGGTCAGGCGGCGGGCGAGGGCCGAGCCGCCGGCGGCGTCGGCGCCCTCCACGGTGCGGCGGGCGGACACGCGGACCAGGCCGCGGGCGAGCGCGGGCAGGGTGTGGCCGGCGGCCATGGTGCGCAGCGCGGCCTGGTCCAGGCGTACGGGGACCAGCAGGGGTGTGCCGTCGGCGGTGCCGGCGTCGAGGAGGGCGAGGCCCTCGGCCGGGGAGAAGGCGACCATGCCGGAGCGGGCCATGCGGGCCACGTCCTCGTCGGAGAGGTGGCCGGTCATGCCGCTGGCCTCGTCCCACAGGCCCCAGGCGAGGGAGGTGGCGGGCAGGCCCTGGGCGCAGCGGTGCTGGGCGAGGGCGTCGAGGAAGGCGTTGGCGGCGGCGTAGTTGCCCTGGGCGGGGCCGCCGATGACGCCGGCGGCGGAGGAGAACAGGACGAAGGCGGTGAGGTCGAGGTCGCGGGTGAGTTCGTGGAGGAGGGCGGCGGCGTCGGCCTTGGGGCGCAGGACGGCGCCGAGCCGGTCGGCGTCGAGGGAGGCGATGACGCCGTCGTCGAGGACGCCGGCGGTGTGGACGACGCCGCGCAGCGGCCGGTCGGCCGGGATCGCCGCGAGGAGCGCGGTGAGCGCGTCCCGGTCGGCGGCGTCGCAGGCCACGACCTCGGCCGCACCGCCCAACTCTGCGATCTCGGCGACGAGTTCGGCCGCGCCGGGGGCGTCCGGGCCGCGCCGGCCCGCCAGCAGCAGGTGCCGTACGCCGTGCGCGGTGACCAGGTGCTTGGCGACGAGCCCGCCGAGGGTGCCGGTGCCGCCGGTGATGAGGACGGTGCCGGCCGGGTCCCAGGCCTGCGGGACGGTGAGCACGATCTTGCCCACGTGCTTGGCCTGGCTCATGAAGCGGAACGCCTCGGGCGCCCGCCGGACGTCCCAGGCGCGGACCGGCAGCGGCCGCAGCACGCCCGTGTCGAAGAGGCGGCCGAGCTCGGTGAGCATCTCCGCGATCCGGTCGGGTCCGGCCTCGGCGAGGTCGAAGGCCCGGTAGGCGGTCCCGGGGTGGTCCCGCCCGATGTCCTGGGGGTCGCGGACGTCGGTCTTGCCCATCTCGACGAAGCGGCCGCCGCGCGGCAGCAGGCGCAGCGAGGCGTCGGTGAGTTCGCCGGCGAGGGAGTTCAGGACCACGTCGACGCCCTCGCCGCCGGTGGCGGCGGCGAAGCGCTCCTCGAAGGAGGCGTCGCGGGAGGAGGCGATGTGGGCGTCGTCGAGTCCGGCCGCGCGCAGGGCGTCCCACTTGCCCTCGCTCGCGGTGGCGAACACCTCGGCGCCCAGGTGGCGGGCGATGCGGACGGCGGCCGAGCCGACCCCGCCCGCGGCGGCGTGGACCAGGATCCGTTCGCCTGCCTTCAGCCCGGCCAGGTCGACGAGCGCGTAGTAGGCGGTGAGGTAGGCGGTCGGCGCGGACGCGGCCTCCTCGAAGGTCCAGCCGTCGGGGATCCGGGTGACGACGCGCCGGTCGGCGACCGTGTGCGGGCCGAAGGCGCCGGGGAAGGGGCCCATCACCCGGTCGCCGGCGGCGAGTCCGGTGACGCCGGGGCCCACTTCGGTGACGGTGCCGGCGCCCTCGTTGCCCATGGTCGCGTCGCCCGGGTACATGCCGAGCGCGATCATCACGTCGCGGAAGTTCAGGCCGGCGGCGCGGACCGCGACGCGGATCTCGCCCTCGGCGAGCGGCCGGGTCCCGGCGGGGACGAGGGCCAGGTGGTCGAGGGTGCCGCCGGAGGAGGCGAGCTGCCAGCCGTCGGCGTTCCGCGGGGGCGTCAGGCTGCCGCCGGGGGCGGTGCCGCGGACCAGGCGCGGTGCGAGGACCGCCGTGCCGCGTACGGCGGCCTGCGGTTCGCCGGCCCGGTGCGCGGCGGCCACGGCCGCCGGGAGCGCGGCGGCGGCGTCCTCGGCCGCGTCGAGGTCGACGAGCAGCAGCCGGCCGGGGTTCTCGGCCTGCGCCGAGCGGACCAGGCCCCACAGCGGTGCGTGCACCAGGTCGGTGACGTCCTCGCCGGGCCGTACGGAGACGGCGCCGCGGGTGACGACGGCGAGGCGGACGCCCTCCAGCCGCTCGTCGGAGAGCCAGTCCTGGAGGACCGTGAGGATCCGGGCGGTCTCCTCGCGGACCGCGTCGGCGAGCGCGTCCGCCGGGGCGCCGCCGACGGGCAGGACGACGACCTCGGGGGCGGGCAGTCCGGCGGCGACGGCGTCGCCGAGGGTGGCCGCGTCGTCGAAGAGCTGCGGGAACGCGCCGAGCCGCTGGAAGGCGGCCTCGACACCGAGGCGGTCCTCGCCGAGCAGGCACCAGTCGTGCGGTGCGGCGTCCTGCGGGAGGCCGTCCGTGTCCACGGCCGTCCAGTCCAGCCGGAAGAGGGTGTCGTCGGTCGCCGGACCGGCGTCCAGGGACGCGGCGGTGACGGCCCGGGACACCAGGGCGCCGACGGTGGCGACGGGACGGCCCGTGGCGTCGGCGATCTCCAGGCCGACGCCGTCCTCCCCGGCCGGGGAGATCCGCACGCGCAGCGCGGTCGCACCGACCGCGTGCAGGGTGACCCCGTTCCAGGAGAACGGCAGGCGTACGCCTTCGGCCTCGCCGCGGGCGGCCGGCACCAGGCCGGCGTGCAGGGCGGCGTCGAGGAGGGCGGGGTGGAGGCCGAACCGGGCGGCGTCGTCGTGCTGCTCGTGGGCGAGGGCGACCTCGGCGTAGACCTCCTCGCCGCCGCTCTGCTTCCACACGGCGGTCAGGCCCCGGAAGGCGGGCCCGTACTGGTAGCCGGAGCCGGAGAGGGCCTCGTAGAAGCCGTCGAGGTCGACGGGCTCGGCGCCGGGCGGCGGCCAGGCGGCGAGGTCGAAGCCCGGTTCGCGGCGGGCGGCGAGCAGCAGGCCGGTGGCGTGGCGGGTCCACGGGGTGCCCTCGGGGGCGTCCTCGGGGAGGGAGTGCAGGGACACGGGCCTGCGGCCGTCGGCTTCGGGGCCGCCGACGACGAGCTGGAGGCGGGCCGCGCCCTCGGGGGGCAGGACGAGCGGGGCTTCCAGGGTCAGTTCGTCGAGGGTGTCGCAGCCGACCTCGTCCCCGGCGCGGACGACGAGTTCGACGAAGGCGGTGCCGGGGAGGATGACGGTGCCGTTCACGGCGTGGTCGGCGAGCCAGGGGTGGGTGCGCAGCGAGAGGCGCCCGGTCAGGACGGCCTGGTCGCCGTCGGCGAGGCGGACGGTCGCGCCGAGCAGCGGGTGGTCGGCGGCGCCGAGACCGGCGGCGGACACGTCCCCGGAGCCGGTGTCGGCGACCTCCAGCCAGTAGTGCTCGCGCTGGAAGGCGTACGTGGGCAGGTCCACTCGTCCGGCGTCCCGGCCGCCGTGGACGGACTGCCAGTCGACGGGCGCGCCGTGGGTCCAGGCCTGGGCGAGGGAGGCCAGGAAGCGCTGCGGCCCGCCCTCCTCGCGGCGCAGGGTCCCGTGGGTGACGGCCGGGGTGCCGGCGGCCTCGATGGTCTCCTGGACGCCGATGGTCAGCACCGGGTGGGCGCTGGACTCGACGAACAGGCCGTGGCCGCGCTCCAGCAGGGCGGAGACGGCGTCCTGGAAGCGGACGGTCTGGCGGAGGTTGGTGTACCAGTACTCGGCGTCCAGCTCCGTGCCGTCTACGAATCCGGCGGTGACGGTGGAGAAGAACGGGACCTCGGCGGTGCGCGGTTCGATCCCGGCGAGCAGGCCGATGACCTCGTCGCGGATGGACTCGACCTGGGGGCCGTGGGAGGCGTAGTCCACGTTGATGCGACGCGCCCGGACGCCGTCGGCCTCGCAGGCCGCCATCAGCTCGTCCAGGGCCTGCGGATCACCGGAGACGACCGTCGACTGCGGGCCGTTCACCGAAGCGAGCGCGAGCCGCTCACCCCAGGCGGCGATCCGTTCCGCCACCGCGTCGGCCGAGGCCGCGACGGACACCATGCCGCCCTTGCCCGCCAGCGCGAGCAGCGCCTTGGCACGCAGCGCCGACACCTTCGCCGCGTCCTCCAGCGACAGGGCACCGGACACCGCCGCGGCGGCGATCTCGCCCTGCGAGTGCCCGACGACCGCCGCCGGAACGACACCGGCGGCCTTCCACAGCTCGGCCAGCGACACCATCACGGCCCACAGCGCGGGCTGGACCACGTCGACCCGGTCGAAGCCGGGCGCACCGGCCTCCTGCCGCAGCACATCGAGCAGCGACCAGTCCGTGTGCGGGGCCAGCGCCCCGGCGCACGCGTCCAGGCGCGCCGCGAACACGGGCGAGGAGTCGTACAGCTCCACCGCCATCCCGGCCCACTGGGAGCCCTGCCCGGGGAAGACGAACACCGGCCGGTCGGCGCCCTTGACGACGGCGCCGTCCACGACGCCCGTCGCCGGAAGGCCGGCGGCCAGGGCGTCCAGGCCGGTCAGGAAGCCGTCGCGGTCGCCGGCCAGGACGACGCCGCGCCGCTCCAGCGCGGCCCGCGTCGTGTTCAGGGCCGCGGCCACCGCGGCGGGTTCGACGGTGGTGCCGGACTCCGCGTGGGCGCGCAGCCGGGCAGCCTGCCCGTGCAGGGCCCCGGTGGTCTTGCCGGACAGCGTCCACGGGACCGGGCCGCCGGTGACGACGGTCGCGGCGGGCGCCTCGGGGGCGGTTTCCGCGGCGGCGTCCTCGGCCCCGTCCTGGGCGAGGTGCTGTTCCAGGATGACGTGGGCGTTGGTGCCGCTGATGCCGAACGAGGAGACGGCGGCGCGGCGCGGCCGGCCGTCGACGGTCCAGTCCGCGGGCTCGGTGAGCAGTTCCACCGCGCCGGAGGACCAGTCGATGTGCGGGGACGGCTCGCTGACGTGGAGGGTCTTGGGGAGGACGCCGTTGCGCATCGCCATGACCATCTTGATGACGCCGGCGATGCCCGAAGCGGCCTGGGTGTGGCCGATGTTGGACTTCACGGAGCCCAGCCGCAGCGGTGCGGCGTCCGCGGCCCTCTGGCCGTAGGTCGCCAGCAGCGCCCCGGCCTCGATCGGGTCGCCGAGGGCGGTTCCGGTGCCGTGCGCCTCGACGGCGTCGACGTCGTTGGCGGTCAGCCGGGCGTTGGCGAGGGCCTGCTTGATGACGCGCTGCTGGGAGGGGCCGTTGGGGGCGGTCATGCCGTTGGAGGCGCCGTCCTGGTTGGTCGCCGAGCCCCGTACGACGGCCAGGACCTCGTGGCCGTTGCGGACGGCGTCGGAGAGCCGTTCGACGAGCAGGATGCCGGCGCCCTCGGCGAGCGCCATGCCGTCGGCACCGGCGGAGAAGGCCTTGCAGCGGCCGTCGGCGGCCATGCCGCGCTGCTCGCTGTAGCCGATGAACTCCAGCGGGGTGGACATGACGGTGACGCCGCCGACGAGGGCCATGGAGCACTCGTCGGCGCGCAGCGCCTGCGCGGCCATGTGGAGGGCGACGAGTCCCGAGGAGCAGGCGGTGTCGACGGAGACGGCCGGGCCCTCCAGGCCGAAGGTGTAGGCGACTCGGCCGGAGACGACGCTCGCCGCGCTGCCGGTCGTCAGGTGGCCCTCGTAGCCCTCGGGGATGGAGGGCAGGGACCAGCAGTAGTCGAGGTTGTAGCAGCCGACGAAGGTGCCGGTGCGGCTTCCCTTCACGGAGTGCGGGTCGATCCCGGCCCGTTCGAACGCCTCCCAGGCGGCTTCCATGACGAGGCGCTGCTGCGGGTCCATCGCGAGGGCCTCGCGCGGCGATATGCCGAACACACCCGGGTCGAACGCGCCGGCCTCGTAGAGGAATCCGCCTTCCTTCACGTAGGTGCGGCCGGAGCGTTCGGGGTCCGGGTCGTAGATCGCGTCGAGGTCCCAGCCGCGGTCCTCGGGGAAGGGGCCGATGGCGTCGCCGCCGTCCGACACCAGGCGCCACAGGTCCTCCGGCGACGCGACGCCGCCGGGGAAGCGGCACGCCATGCCGACGATCGCGATCGGCTCGTGCCCGGCGTCCTCGACCTCGCGCAGCCGCTGCTTCGTCTCGTGGAGATCGGCGGTGACCCACTTGAGGTAATCGCGGAGCGTCTCTTCGTTCGTCGCCATGGGGACCTCTTTGAACCTCTCGGATAGAGCTGGAATTCGTGTGGGAATCCGTGTGACCGGCTGGCCGGAGGACGCCCTACTCCGGGCGGCCGAATTCCTTGCGGATGAATGCGAATATTTCTTCGTCGGACGCGGCGTCGAGCTTTCCGCTGACGGATTCGGCGTCCGCGGCGGCCTGTGCGTCCTTCCAGCGGGAGAGCAGTGCCTCCAGGCGGCGGGTGAGGTTCCTGCCCTCCTCCTGGCCGGGTGCCAGCGACAGCAGGTCGGACTCGATGCGGTCGAGGTCGCCGTGCACGGATTCCGTGGTCGCCTCTTCGCGCCGGGTGGCGCCGCCGTCCAGGAGCAGGCCGCGCAGGTAGCCGGCGAGCGCGCCGGGGGTGGGGTAGTCGAAGACCATCGTGGCGGGCAGGGTGAGGCCGGTGGCGGCGTTCAGCCCGTTGCGCAGGCCGACGGCCGTCAGTGAGTCGAAGCCGAGGTCCTTGAAGGCGCGGGCGGCGTCGACCGCGCCGGACGAGGCGTGGCCGAGGACGGCGGCGGCGTGGCCGCACACCAGGTCGGTGAGGACGCGGTCCTGTTCCTCGCCGGACAGTTCGGCGAGCTTGTGGCGCAGGGCGTCGGCGGCTCCGGTGTCCCCGGCTTCCCCGTCGTCGGCGTGGCCGGCCCGGGCGAGGATCCGGCGGGCCTCGGGGACGTCCTCGGTGAGGCGTCCCGTACGGGCGGAGGTGAACAGGGGCAGGAAGCGGTCCCAGTCGACGTCGGCGACGGCGACGGCCGTCTCGTCGTGGCCGAGGATCCGGCGCAGGGCGTCCAGGGCCGCCGCGGGGTCCAGGAGCGGCAGGCCGCGCTGTGCGGAGCGCTCGTGGAGTTCGCGCGCCTCGTCCGGGTGGGCTTCGGCGTCGAACAGGTCCCATACGCCCCAGCCGACGGCGGTGGCCGGGAGGTTGCGGGCGCGGCGCTGCTGGGCGAGGGCGTCCAGGTGGGCGTTGGCCGCGGCGAACGCGGCGTGCTCGCCGCCGCCCCAGTAGGAGGTGACGGAGGAGAACAGGACGAACGCGTCCAGGGCGGGGCCGTCGGCGGCGAACACCTCGTCGAGGGCCCGGGCGGAGGTGACCTTCGCGGCCAGTGCCTCGTCGAGGTGGCGGGCGGTGGTGGTGGCGAGGGGGGTGAGTTCGACGTGCGCGGCGGCGTGGACGACGGTGCGGACCGGCCGTCCCGCCTGCTCGGCGCGGGCGGTGAGCGCGGCGAGCGCCGCCGGGTCGGCGCCGTCCCACTCCGCCAGGGTGACCTCGGTGCCGTCGGCGCCGAGTTCGCCGGCGAGGGCTTCGAGGGCGGGGGTGAGTTCCGCGGGGGTGGCCGTGAGCAGGAGGTGGCCGGCGCCCGCGGCGGCGAGGCGGCGGGCCGCCTCGGCTCCCAGGGGGCCCGCGGCGCCGGTGAGCAGGGTCGTGCCGGACGGCTGCCAGTCGCGGGCGGGTGCGCCGTCGGGCAGGGCGGCCCGGACGAGGCGGCGTACGTAGGTGCCGGCGGTGCGGATCGCGATCTGGTCCTCGCCGTCGCGGCCCGCGAGGGCTCCGGCGAGGCGGGCCGCGGCGGCCTCGTCGAGGTCGGCGGGGAGGTCGACGAGGCCGCCCCAGCCGCGCGGCCGTTCCAGTGCGGCCACGAGGCCGAGGCCCCAGACCTGTGCCTGTACGGCGCTGCGCGGAGCGTTCTCGGGGCCGGCGGCGACCGCCCCGCGGGTGAGGGCCCACAGGGGGGCCTCGATGCCGGCGTCGTCGAGTGCCTGGGTGGCGACGAGGGTGCCGAGGAGGCCGGCGTCCTCGTCGGTGGAGAGCAGGGAGAGGACTCCGGTGAACGGCTCGTGGCCGTCCTGCGCGGTGCGCAGGGCCCCGGCCCACGCGTCGCGGTCGGCCCGGGCGGGATCGAGGGTGAGGAGGTGGGCGCGGGCGCCGTGGGCGGTGAGCAGCTCCTCGAAGGGCCCGGCGGCGGCGCCTTCGGGGGTGCCTTCGGGGGCCAGCAGCAGCCAGTCGCCGTGGAGCCCGGCCGGTGCGGCGTCGGGCAGGTGCTTCCAGGTGACGCGGTAGCGGCGGGCGTCGAGCGCGCTCGCCTCGCGGCGGTCGCGGCGCCAGGCGGACAGGGCGGGCAGCAGTTCCCGCAGCGGCCCGGTGTCCTGGAGCGCCAGGGTGTCGGCGAGGGCGGTGACGTCGGCGCTCTCCACGGAGTTCCAGAAGCCGGCCTCGACCTCGTCCACGACGGGGGTGCGGTCGGCTGCCGGGGCGCCTTCGAGCCAGTAGGTGCGGCGCTGGAAGGCGTACGTGGGCAGGTCCGCGGGTGCGTCCGGGGTGTCGCAGACGGCCTGCCAGTCGACGGGCGCGCCGTGGGTCCAGGCTTCGGCGAGGGAGGCGAGGAAGCGCTGGGCTCCGCCCTCGTCGCGGCGCAGGGTGCCCTGGGTGACGGCCTGCGAACCGGCGGCCTCGATGGTCTCCTGGACGCCGATGGTCAGCACCGGGTGGGCGCTGGACTCGACGAACAGGCCGTGGCCGCGCTCCAGCAGGGCGGAGACGGCGTCCTGGAAGCGGACGGTCTGGCGGAGGTTGGTGTACCAGTACTCCGCGTCGAGTTCGGAGCCGTCGGCCCACTCCCCCGTCACGGTCGAGAAGAACGGGATCTCGGCGGTGCGCGGTTCGATCCCGGCGAGCAGGCCGATGACCTCGTCGCGGATGGACTCGACCTGGGGGCCGTGGGAGGCGTAGTCCACATTGATGCGACGCGCCCGGACGCCGTCGGCCTCGCAGGCCGCCATCAGCTCGTCCAGGGCCTCCGGATCACCGGAGACGACCGTCGACTGCGGGCCGTTCACCGAAGCCAGCGCGAGCCGCTCACCCCAGGCGGAGATACGTTCCGCCACCGCGTCGGCCACGTCCGCGACCGACACCATGCCGCCCTTGCCGGCCAGCGCCACGATGGCCCGGGCGCGCAGCGCGGACACCTTCGCCGCGTCCTCCAGCGAGAGGGCGCCCGAGACGGCGGCAGCCGCGATCTCACCCTGCGAGTGACCCACCACCGCCGCAGGGACGACACCCGCCGCACGCCACAGCTCCGCCAGGGACACCATCACGGCCCACAGGGCGGGCTGCACGACGTCCACCCGGTCGAAGCCGGGCGCACCGGCCTCCTGCCGCAGCACGTCGAGCAGCGACCAGTCGGTGTGCGGGGCCAGAGCGGCCGCGCAGGCGTCCAGGCGCGCCGCGAACACCGGCGAGGAGCCGTACAGCTCCACCGCCATCCCGGCCCACTGCGAACCCTGCCCGGGGAACACGAACACCGGCCGGTCGGCGCCCGTCACCACGGCGCCGTCCACGACGTCCGCCGCCGGGAGCCCGGCGGCCAGCGCGTCCAGGCCGGCCCGCGAGCCCGCCGGGACGACGCCGCGCCGCTCCAGCCCGGCCCGGGTCGTGGCCAGGGCGAGGCCGATGGCCGCCTCGGAGGCGCCGGTGCCGGCTTCGTCGGAGAAGGCGCGCAGCCGGGCCGCCTGGCCGCGCAGGCCCTCGGCGGTGCGGCCGGAGAGCACCCAGGGCAGGGTGGCGGCGGGGAGGACCGGCCGGGCCGGTTCGGATGCCTGGGGGGCGGGTTCGGCGTCCGCGTCCTGGTCCGTGTCCTGGCCTGCGGCCTGGACGATGACGTGGGCGTTGGTGCCGCTGGCGCCGAAGGAGGAGACGGCGGCGGTGCGGGGGCCGTCCGTGGCGGGCCAGGGCCGCTCCTCGGTGAGGAGTTCGACGGCGCCGGTGGACCAGTCGACCTCGGGCGTGGGCCCGTCGATGTGGAGGCTGCGGGGCAGCACTCCGTCGCGTACGGACATCACGGCCTTGATGACGCCCGCGACACCGGCCGCGGCCGCCGAGTGGCCGATGTTGGACTTGATGGAGCCCAGGTGCAGGGGGCGGCCCTCGGGGCGGCTGCGGCCGTAGGTGGCGAGGAGGGCCTGGGCCTCGATGGGGTCGCCGAGGGTGGTGCCGGTGCCGTGGGCCTCGACGAGGTCGACCTCGTGGGGCGAGAGCCGGGCGTTGGCGAGGGCTTCCTCGATGACCCGCTGCTGGGAGGGGCCGTTGGGGGCGGTCAGGCCGTTGGAGGCGCCGTCCTGGTTGACGGCGGAGCCGCGGACGACGGCGAGGACGCGGTGGCCGTTGCGGCGGGCGTCCGAGAGCTTCTCCAGCAGCAGGACGCCGACGCCCTCCGACCAGCCGGTGCCGTCGGCGGCGGCCGCGAACGGCTTGCAGCGGCCGTCCGGGGAGAGCCCGCGCTGGCGGCTGAACTCGACGTACACCTCGGGCGTCGACATGATCTGCGCGCCGCCCGCGAGGGCGAGCGCGCACTCGCCCTGGCGCAGGGACTGCACGGCCAGGTGGATGGCGACGAGGGAGGAGGAGCACATGGTGTCGACGGAGACGGCCGGGCCCTCCAGCCCGAAGGCGTACGACAGGCGCCCGGAGGACACGGCGGTGGCGATGCCGGTCATCAGGTGGCCCTCGACGTTCTCGGCGGCTCCTTCCCGGTCGCTGCCGTAGCCGGTGTACGTGGTGCCGACGTAGACGCCGGTCCGGCTGCCGGCGACCGCCGTCGGGTCGACGGACGCCCGCTCGAAGGCCTCCCAGGCGGTCTCCAGCAGCAGCCGCTGCTGGGGGTCCATGGCGAGGGCCTCGCGCGGGGAGATGCCGAAGAAGTCGGCGTCGAAGTCGCCCGCGTCGTGGACGAAGCCGCCCTCGCGGACGTACGTGGTGCCGAGGTGGTCGGGGTCGGGGTCGTAGAGGGAGTCGAGGTCCCAGCCGCGGTTGGCGGGGAAGCCGGATATGGCGTCGCGGCCGTCGCGGACGAGCCGCCACAGGTCCTCGGGCGAGCGGACGCCGCCCGGGTAGCGGCAGGCCATGCCGACGACGGCGATGGGCTCGGGCTCGTCCGCCTCGACCTCGCGCAGCCGCTGCCGGGTCTGCTTCAGCTCGGCGGTCACCCACCTGAGGTGATCGAGCAGCTTCTGTTCGTTGTCCATCTGGCGGGAGCTCCTTGGATGACGTTCCGGCACGGGCTACGACTTGCCGAGCTCTTCGTGGATGAACGCGAAGATCTCTTCGGCCGAGGCGGACGCCAGTTCGTCGTGGGCGTCGGCTTCTTCGGCCTTCTCCGGGTGGGTGCCGCCCCATTTGGTGAGCAGCACCTGGAGCCGGCCGGCGATGCGGTGGCGCGCCCCGTCGTCCGGGGTGAGCCGGGTGAGGGCCGCGTCGATGCGGTCGAGGTCGGCGAGGACGGACTGGTCCGTCTCGACGTCGCCGTCCTGCAGGTGTTCGCGCAGGTGCTGGGCGAGCGCGGCGGGGGTGGGGTGGTCGAAGAGGAGGGTGGCGGACAGTTTGAGGCCGGTGCCGGCCGCGAGGCGGTTGCGCAGTTCGACGGCGCTGAGCGAGTCGAAGCCCAGGTCCTTGAAGGGCCGTGCCTCCTGGACCCCGTCGGCGGTGCGGTGGCCGAGGACCGCGGCGGCGTGTCCGCGGACCAGTTCGACGAGGAGGTGCTGCTGTTCGGCGGGCGCGGCGGCGGCGAGCCGCTGCCGGAGGGCGGCGGCCTCGGCGGCGGCCCCCTGTCCGGCGCCCGGCTCGTCGTCGGACAACGCGGCCTGTACGTCTGCCAGTTCGCTGATCAGTGCGCTGTGGCGCATGGCCGTGTAGGTGGGGGCGAACAGCGCCCAGTCGACGTCGGCGACGCCGACGCAGGTCTCGTCGAGGTCGAGTGCCTGCTGGAGGGCGGCGATGGCGGTGCCCGGGGCGATGCCGATCACGCCGCGGCGGCGCAGGTGCTCGTCGATGTCCTCGGAGGCCGCCATGCCGGCTTCGGCCCAGGGGCCCCAGGCGACGGCGGTGGCGGGCAGGCCGTGGGCGCGGCGGCGTTCGGCGAGGGCGTCGAGGTGGGCGTTGGCGGCCGCGTAGGCGGCCTGGCCGCCGCTGCCCCACATGCCGGCGCTGGACGCGAAGACGACGAACGCGGACAGGTCGAGGCCGCGGGTGAGTTCGTCGAGGAGGTCGGCGGCGACGGCCTTGGGGCGCAGGACGTGGGCGAGGTGTTCGGCGGTGACCTCGTCCATGAATCCGTTGTCGGAGACACCCGCGGCGTGGACGACGGCGGTCAGCGGCCGGTCGGCCGGTACGGAGGCGAGCAGGGCGGTGAGCTGGTCGCGGTCGGCGACGTCGCAGGCGGCGAGGGTGACCTCGGTGCCCGACGCGCGCAGGGCGGCGGCGAGTTCGGTGGCGCCGGGGGCGTCCGCGCCGCGCCGGCTGGTCAGCAGGAGGTGGTCGGCGCCGCCTTCGGCGAGCCAGCCGGCGAGCCGGCTGCCGAGGGCGCCGGTGCCGCCGGTGACGAGGACGGTTCCGGTGGGCCGCCAGGGTGCGGCGGCCGGGCGGGCGGCGGGGGCGGGGGCGCGGCGCAGTCGGCGTACCTGGACGCCGGCGCCGCGGACGGCGAGCTGGTCCTCGCCGCCGGGTGCGGTGAGGACGGCGGCGAGGCGGGCGGCGGCCCGCTCGTCGAGGTCGTGGGGGACGTCGACGAGGCCGCCCCAGCGGTCGGGGTATTCGAGGGCGGCGACCCGGCCGAGGGCCCACACCTGGGCCTGGGCGCCGGTGGGGTCGTCCGTCGGGTCGGAGGGGCCTGTGGAGACGGCGCCGCTGGTCAGGTTCCACAGCGGGGCGCCGGTGCCGGCGTCCCCGAGGGCCTGCGCCAGGGCGGCGGTCGCGGCGAGCGCGGCGCTGACCCCGGGCCGGCCGGTGTGCGGGCGGGTGTCGAGCGGGAGGAGGGAGAGCACGCCGGCGGGCTCCGGTCCGGTGCCGGCGGCGGCGCGCAGCAGGTCGGCCCAGGCGGTGCGGTCGGCGGCGGTGGCGTCGAGGCGGAGGACGGTGGTGGCGGCTCCGGCGGCGGTGAGCGCGGCGGCGGCCCGGTCGGCGAGCGGCCCGGCGGGGTCCGCGCCCTCGGGTACGACGAGCAGCCAGTGGCCGTCGGGGCGGGCGGAGGCGGCCGGGTCGGGGGCGGGCTTCCAGGTGATGCGGTAGCGCCAGGAGTCGATGGTGTGCTGCTCGCGGCGGCCGCGCCGCCAGGTGGACAGGGCGGGCAGGACGCCGCGCAGCTGCTCCTCGTCGGCGAGGTGCAGGGTGCCGGTGAGGGCCTGGAGGTCCTCGCGTTCGACTGCCGCCCAGAACTCGGTGTCGGCCTCGTCCTGCGCGGTGGGCGCGCCGGCTCCGGCGGGGGCGGCGTCGAGCCAGTAGCGGTCGCGCTGGAAGGCGTACGTGGGGAGGTCGACGCGGCAGGCGGGCCGGTCGGCGAGGGGCGGTGTCCAGTCGACGGGGAGGCCGCGGGTCCAGGCTTCGGCGAGGGCGCCGAGGAAGGCCTCCGGTTCGGGGCGGTCCTTGCGCAGGACGGGGGTGAGGAGTCCGGAGAAGGTGTCGGGGAGGGACTCCCCCGCCATGGCGGCGAGGACGCCCTGCGGGCCGAGTTCGAGGAAGTGGGTGACGCCCTGTCCGGCGAGGTGGGCGACGCCGTCGGCGAAGCGGACGGCGGCGCGGACGTGTTCGACCCAGTAGCCGGCGGTGAACTCGGTGATCTGCCCGCCGGTGACGTTGGAGACGACGGGGATGGCGGGGGCGGAGTGGGTCAGGGATTCGGCGACCTCGCGGAACGCGTCGAGCATCGGTTCCATGAGCGGCGAGTGGAAGGCGTGCGAGACGGTGAGGCGCTTGGTCTTGCGGCCCTGTTCGGCCAGCTTGGCGGCGACGTCGAGGACGGCGGCCTCGGCGCCCGAGATCACCACGGACTCGGGGCCGTTGACGGCGGCGATGTCGGCGTCGGCGGGCAGCAGCGGGCGGACCTCGTCCTCGGCGGCCCGTACGGAGACCATCGCGCCGCCCTCGGGCAGGGCGCCCATGAGGGCGCCGCGGGCCGTCACCAGCCGGGCGGCGTCCGCGAGGGACAGGACCCCGGCGACGTGCGCGGCGGCGATCTCGCCGATCGAGTGGCCCGCGACGAAGTCCGGGCGGATGCCGTAGGACTCCAGTACGCGGAAGAGCGCGACCTCGACGGCGAACAGCGCGGGCTGGGTGTACTCGGTGTGGTGGACCTCGTCCCCGCCGCCGAAGACCATCTCCTTGAGCGGGAGGTCGAAGTGGGCGCAGACCTCGTCGAAGGCGTCGGCGAACACCGGCTGGGCGTCGTACAGTTCCCGGCCCATGCCCGCGCGCTGTGCGCCCTGCCCGGAGAACAGGAACGCGGTGCGCGCGCCGGCGACGGCCTCGCCGCGGAAGGTGCCGGGTGCCGAGGCGCCGGCGGCGAGGGCGTCGAGGCCCTCCAGGTAGCCCTGGCGGCTGTCGGCGAGGACGACGGCGCGGCTCTCCAGCTGGGCGCGCCAGGCCAGCAGGGCGGAGGCGGTGCTCGCGGTGTCCGGTTCGGGGCGGGCGGCGGTCAGGTCGTGCAGGCGGCGCGCCTGTTCGGCCAGGGCGCCGGGGGTGCGGGCGGAGACCAGCCAGGGCAGCAGCTCGCCGGGGGCGGGCTCCGCACCGGGCAGGGGCTCCTGCGCCGCCGGCTCCTCCTGCGGGCCCTCCTCGATGATCACGTGGGCGTTGGTGCCGCTGACGCCGAACGAGGAGACGCCGGCCCGGCGCGGGCGGCCGGTCTCGGGCCAGTCCACGGACTCCGTCAGGAGTTCCACGGAGCCCGCCGACCAGTCCACGTGCGGGGTGGCCTCGTCGGCGTGCAGGGTCCTGGGCAGTACGCCGTGGCGCATGGCCATGACCATCTTCATGACGCCGGCGACACCGGCGGCGGCCGAGGTGTGGCCGATGTTCGACTTGATCGAGCCGAGCAGCAGCGGCCGGTCCTCGGGCCGGTCCTGGCCGTAGGTGGCGAGGAGGGCCTGCGCTTCGATGGGGTCGCCGAGGGCGGTGCCGGTGCCGTGCGCCTCGACGGCGTCGACGTCGCTCGCCGTCAGCCGGGCGTTGGCGAGGGCCTGGCGGATGACGCGCTGCTGGGAGGGCCCGTTGGGTGCCATGAGGCCGTTGCTGGCGCCGTCCTGGTTGGTGGCCGTGCCGCGGACTACGGCGAGGACGCGGTGTCCGTTGCGGCGGGCGTCGGAGAGCTTCTCCAGGAGGAGCACGCCGGCGCCCTCGGACCAGGCGGTGCCGTCGGCGTCGGCGGAGAACGCCTTGCAGCGGCCGTCGGCGGCCAGGCCGCGCTGGCGGCTGAACTCCACGAACAGGTCGGGCGTCGGCATGACGGTGACGCCGGCGGCCAGCGCCATGGTGCACTCGCCGGCCCGCAGGGACTGGGCGGCCAGGTGGAGGGCGACGAGGGAGGAGGAGCAGGCGGTGTCGACGGTGACGGCCGGGCCCTCCAGCCCGAAGGTGTAGGCGATGCGGCCGGAGATGACGCTGGTCAGGTTGCCGGTGAGGGAGTAGCCCTCGACGCCTTCGCCGCCCATCTGCTGGAGCCCGCCGAAGTAGCCGGGCTGGGTGGCTCCGGCGAACACGCCGACGGGGGTGGACTTCACGCTGGTCGGGTCGATGCCGGCCCGCTCGAAGGCCTCCCAGGAGGCCTCCAGCAGCAGTCGCTGCTGCGGGTCCATGGCGACGGCCTCGCGCGGGGAGATCCCGAAGAAGGCCGGGTCGAAGTCGGCGGCGTCGTGGAGGAAGCCGCCCTCGCGGACGTAGCTGGTGCCGGGGTGGTCGGGGTCGGGGTGGTAGAGGGCTTCCAGGTCCCAGCCGCGGTCGACGGGGAAGGGGCTGATGACGTCGGCGCCGGTGTCGACGAGCTGCCACAGGTCCTCGGGCGAGCGGACCCCGCCGGGGTAGCGGCAGGCCATGGCGACGATCGCGACGGGCTCGTCGTGCGCGGCCGCGCCCGCGAGGTGGCCGGTGACGGCGGCGGTGTGCTCGCCGAGCACTTCGGCCCGGACGTGGGCGGCGACGGCGGCGGGGGTGGGGTGGTCGTAGGCGAAGGCGGTGGGCAGCCGCAGCCCGGTGGCGTTGTTGAGCCGGTTGCGCAGGTTGACGGCGGCCAGCGAGTCGAAGCCCAGCTCCTTGAAGGCCCGCTGCGGGTCGATGGCGGCCGGCCCGTCGTGGCCGAGGACGGCGGCGGCGTGGGCGCGTACGAGGTCCAGGACGGTGCGGAGCTGCTCGGCCTCCGGGAGGTCGCGGAGCTTCTCGCGCAGCGCCGTGCCCGCGGCCTCGTCGGCTTCCGCGTCGGGTGCGGAGTGCAGGGCGGCGAGGGCGGTGCGGGTCTCGGGGGCGCGGCGGCGGCGCAGCCAGGAGGCCATGTCGGGGAGGGCTTCGCGCAGCGGCTTGTCGCCGTCGATGTCGAGGGTGGCGATGAGGGTGTCGACGTCCTCCTCGTCGACGGCCTGCCAGAACCGGTCCTCGGCCGCGTCGCGGGGGGTGCCGGTTTCGGGGGTCAGCCAGTAGTGGCGGTGCTGGAAGGCGTACGTGGGCAGTTCGGCGGAGTGCGCCGGGGTGCCGGGGGCGAGGAGGGGCGTCCAGTCGACGGGGAGGCCGCGGGTCCAGGCCTCGGCGAGGGCGCCGAGGAAGGCCTCGGGCTCGGGGCGGTGCTTGTCGAGGGCGGTGGTGACCAGGCCGTCGAAGTCGTCGGGGAGGTTCTCCCGGGCCATCGCGGTGAGCACGCCGGCGGGGCCGAGTTCCAGGAGGTGTCCGACGCCGCGTCCGGTGAGGTGGCGGACGCCGTCGCCGAAGCGGACGGCGGCGCGGACGTGCTCCACCCAGTAGCCGGCGGTGAACTCGGTGATCTGCCCGCCGGTGACGTTGGAGACGACCGGGATGGCGGGGGCGGAGTGGGTCAGGGTCTCGGCGACCTCGCGGAACGCGTCGAGCATCGGTTCCATGAGCGGCGAGTGGAAGGCGTGGGAGACGGTCAGCCGCTTAATCTTGCGGCCCCGGTCGGAGAGGGTGGCGGCGACGGCCAGGACGGCGTCCTCCGCGCCCGAGATCACCACGGAGTCCGGGCCGTTGACCGCCGCGATGTCGACGTCGGCCGTCAGCAGCGGGCGTATCTCGTCCTCGGTGGCCCGTACGGACACCATCGCCCCGCCCTCCGGCAGGGCGCCCATCAACGCGCCGCGGGCCGCGACCAGGCGGGCCGCGTCGGCGAGGGAGAGGACCCCGGCGACGTGGGCCGCGGCGATCTCGCCGATCGAGTGGCCGGCCACGAAGTCCGGGCGCAGGCCGAAGGACTCGGCCAGCCGGTACAGGGCCACCTCCACGGCGAACAGGGCGGGCTGGGTGAACTCGGTCCGGTGGACCTCCTCCCCGCCCCCGAACACCACTTCCTTCAGCGGCAGTTCGAAGTGCGCGCACACTTCGTCGAACGCCGCCGCGAACACCGGCTGCGCCTCGTACAGCCCACGCCCCATGCCCGGACGCTGCGCGCCCTGGCCGGAGAAGAGGAAGGCCAGCTTCGCCGGGCGGGCCGTCCCCTCGGACAGGGAGCCGTCCGGGGTGCCGTCGGCGAGGGCGCGCAGGCCGGAGCGGAAGCCGTCGGTGTCCCCGGCGAGGACCACCGCGCGGTGCTCCAGCGCGGAGCGGGTGGTCACGAGCGCCGCCGCGACGTCCGCCGCCGGGACGGAGGGGTCGAGGCCGAGGAGGCGTTCGGCCTGGCCGCGCAGCGCCTGCGCGCTGTGCGCCGAGACCACCCACGGCAGCGGGCCGGCGGCGGCCGGGGCGGGCCGCTGTTCCTCCGGTGCGCCGGCGGGCGCCTGCTCGACGATCACGTGGGCGTTGGTGCCGCTGATGCCGAACGAGGAGACGCCGGCCCGGCGCGGACGGTCGGTCTCGGGCCAGTCCACGGACTCCGTCAGGAGTTCCACGGAGCCGGCCGACCAGTCGACCTGGGGGGTGGGCTCGTCGACGTGGAGGGTGCGCGGCAGCACGCCCTCCCGCATCGCCATGACCATCTTGATGATGCCCGCGACACCGGCCGCGGCGGCCGTGTGGCCGATGTTGGACTTGACGGAGCCGAGCAGCAGCGGCCGGTCCTCGGACCGGTCCTGCCCGTAGGTGGCCAGCAGGGCCTGGGCCTCGATGGGGTCGCCGAGGGCCGTGCCGGTGCCGTGGGCCTCGACCGCGTCCACGTCCTGCGGGGCGAGCCGGGCGTTGGCCAGGGCCTGGCGGATGACGCGCTGCTGGGAGGGCCCGTTGGGGGCGGTCAGGCCGCTGCTGGCGCCGTCCTGGTTGACGGCGGAGCCTCGGACGACGGCGAGGACGCGGTGTCCGTTGCGGCGGGCGTCGGAGAGCTTCTCCAGGAGGAGCACGCCGACGCCCTCGCCCCAGATGGTGCCGTCGGCGTCGGCGGAGAACGCCTTGCAGCGGCCGTCGGCGGCCAGGCCGCGCTGGCGGCTGAACTCCTGGAACAGCCACGGGTTGGGCATGACGGTGACGCCGCCGGCGATCGCCATGGAGCACTCGTCGGCGCGCAGGGCCTGGGTGGCCTGGTGGACGGCGACGAGGGAGGAGGAGCAGGCCGTGTCGACGGTGATGGCCGGGCCCTCCAGCCCGAAGGTGTAGGCGACGCGGCCGGAGATGACGCTGTTGACGTTGCCGGTGAGGGTGTAGCCCTCGACCTCGCGGTGCGGGGTTCCGGTGCCGCCGCCCAGGTAGCCGGGGTTCCCGGCGCCGACGAAGACGCCGGTGCGGCTGCCCTTGAGGGTGGCGGGGTCGATCCCGGCGCGTTCGAAGACCTCCCAGGAGGATTCGAGGAAGAGCCGCTGCTGCGGGTCCATGGCGAGGGCCTCGCGCGGCGGGATCCCGAAGAAGCCCGCGTCGAACCCGGCCGCGTCGTGGACGAACCCGCCCTCGCGGACGTAGCTGGCGCCGTGGGCGTCCGGGTCCGGGTCGTAGAGGGCGTCGAGGTCCCAGCCGCGGTCGGTGGGGAAGGCGACGATGCCGTCGCCGCCTTCCGCCACCAGCCGCCACAGGTCCTCCGGCGAGCCGACGTCCCCCGGGTAGCGGCAGGCCATGGCGACGATGGCGATCGGCTCCTGCTCCTTCGCCTCCGCGGCCTGCAGACGCTTGCGGGTCTGCTGGAGGTCTGCGGTGACGAGTTTCAGGTAGTCGCGGAGCTTGTCTTCGTTACTGCTGGCCATCGTGGCAGTGCCTCCGGTGGGACGGTCAGGACGGGGCCCGTGCAGGGGGCGCGGATCAGCTGAGACCGAGTTCCTTCTCGATGAGGGCGAACATCTCGTCGTCGCTCGCCGAGGTGATCTCCGCGGTCCCGTCGGAGGTCCGTGCTTCCTCGTCGGTGTCGTTCTCGGTGCCGGACTGTTCGAGCTTCCAGAGGATCGAGCGCAGCCGGTTCACAGCCCGTTCCCTGCCGTCGCTGCCCTCCGGGAGGGCGGCGACGGCCGCCTCCCAGCCGGCCATGGCGTCGAGCACCGCGGCCTCCCGGGTGCCCTCGCCCGGGTCCAGTTCCGTGTGCAGGAAACCGGCGAGGGCGGCGGGCGACGGATAGTCGAAGATGAGCGTGGTCGGGAGCCGGAGCCCGGTGGCCGCGCCGAGTCCGTTGCGCAGTTCCACGGCCGTCAGCGAGTCGAAGCCGAGGTCGAGGAAGCCGCGTTCGGTGTCGATGGCCGCCGGGTTGGGGTGGGCGAGGACGTGGGCCACCTGGGTGCGGACCAGGTCGAGGAGGGCTTCGGCGCGTTCGGCGCCGGTGAGCCGGGACAGCCGCTCGGCGAGGGCCGAGGCCCCCGGTGCGGCGGCCGCCTCGCCCGCGGCCCGGCGTACGGAGGCCCGTACGAGCCCCTTGAGCACGCCGGGCAGCCGGCCCGCGTCGGCCTGGCCGCGCAGCGCCGTGGTGTCCAGGCGTACGGCGGCCAGCAGGGCCTCGTCGTGGCGTGCCGCCTGGTCGAACAGGGCCAGGCCCTGTTCGGTGGCGAGCGGCAGGACGCCGCTGCGGCTCATCCGCGCGAGGTCGGCGGTGTCGAGTCCGGCGGTCATGCCGCTGGACTCGGCCCACTGGCCCCAGGCGAGGGAGACGCCCGGCAGGCCGTGGGCGCGCCGGTGCTGGGCGAGGGCGTCGAGGAAGGAGTTGGCGGCGGCGTAGTTGCCCTGGCCGGGGCCGCCCATGACGCCGGCCACGGAGGAGTAGAGGACGAAGGCGGTGAGGTCCAGGTCGCGGGTGAGTTCGTGCAGGTTGACGGCGGCGTCGACCTTGGGCCGCAGGACGCGGTCCAGGCGGTCGGCGTCGAGGGATTCGAGGACGCC
>NZ_JBNNPF010000055.1:0-48534 GCF_050275515.1 Streptomyces sp. NPDC004126
ACATTCCGAACCCGGAAGCTAAGCCTTTCAGCGCCGATGGTACTGCAGGGGGGACCCTGTGGGAGAGTAGGACGCCGCCGAACAATCATTGTGGGGAAGCCCCGCACCTTCTGGTGCGGGGCTTTTCTGCGTTCGGGGTCAGCCCGCCCCCCGGCGGGGACTCCTGTAGGGTCAGGGGGCATCGATTCGACCATTTCTAGCGTGACAGTGGGAGGCCCCCGGGTGGAGGTCCAGGAGACTCGGGTTCAGACCGACCGAATTTTCACCATTCCGAACATCCTGAGCATGGCTCGGCTCGTCGGCGTACCGCTGTTCCTCTGGCTCATCCTGGAGGGGTACGACGGGTGGGCGCTGGCCGTCCTGATGCTCAGCGGGATCAGTGACTACCTCGACGGAAAACTCGCGCGCCGCTGGAATCAGATCAGCAAACTGGGCCGCCTGCTGGACCCCGCCGCGGACCGCCTCTACGTCCTGACGACGCTCTTCGGTCTCACCTGGCGGGAGATTCTTCCCCTGTGGCTCACCGCGGCCCTCCTCGCCCGTGAGGCAATGCTGCTGGTCATGGTGTGGATCCTGCGCCGGCACGGCTATCCGCCCCCGCAGGTCAACTTCCTCGGCAAGGCCGCGACCTTCAACCTCATGTACGCCTTCCCGCTCCTGCTGCTCAGTGACGGGGACGGCTGGTTGGCCTGGATGGCGTCCGTTTTCGGATGGGCGTTCGCGGGATGGGGTACAACGCTCTATTGGTGGGCAGGAATCCTTTACGTGGTGCAAGTCCGCCGCCTGGTCAGGGCTGCCACGGCCGATTGAGCTCGCTCGGCGCCGGTGCTGACGCGGAGGAGTTGCGGAGTATCCGTCCGGGACGGGTGAGGTCGGCTGGACCGTCATCTCTCTAGGAGGACTCTTCCGACATGAAGGCCGTCGTGATGGCCGGTGGCGAAGGTACGCGGCTTCGCCCCATGACCTCAAGCATGCCCAAGCCGCTCCTGCCGGTGGCCAACCGGCCGATCATGGAGCACGTGCTGAGGCTGCTCAAGCGCCATGGGCTCAGCGAGACCGTGGTCACGGTGCAGTTCCTGGCCTCCCTGGTCAAGAACTACTTCGGTGACGGCGAGGAGCTCGGGATGGAGCTCACCTACGCCAACGAGGAGAAGCCTCTCGGGACCGCCGGCAGCGTGAAGAACGCCGAGGAGGCCCTGAAGGACGACACGTTCCTCGTCATCTCCGGCGACGCGCTGACCGACTTCGACCTCACCGACCTCATCAATTTCCACAAGGAGAAGGGCGCACTGGTCACGGTGTGCCTGACCCGGGTGCCGAACCCGCTGGAATTCGGCATCACCATCGTGGACGAGGAGGGGAAGGTCGAGCGCTTCCTCGAGAAGCCGACCTGGGGGCAGGTCTTCTCGGACACCATCAACACCGGCATCTACGTGATGGAGCCGGAGATCTTCGACTACGTCGACCCGGACGTCTCGGTCGACTGGTCCGGTGACGTCTTCCCGCAGCTGATGAAGGAAGGCCGGCCGATCTTCGGCTACGTGGCCGAGGGCTACTGGGAGGACGTGGGCACCCACGAGAGCTACGTGAAGGCGCAGGCCGACGTCCTCGAAGGCAAGGTCCAGGTCGACATGGACGGCTTCGAGATCTCGCCCGGGGTCTGGATCGCCGAAGGCGCCGAGGTCAGCCCGGACGCGGTGCTGCGCGGGCCGCTGTACGTCGGGGACTACGCCAAGGTCGAGGCCGGCGTGGAACTCCGCGAGCACACGGTCGTCGGGTCGAACGTGGTCGTCAAGAGCGGGGCCTTCCTCCACAAGGCCGTCGTCCACGACAACGTCTACATCGGCCCCCACAGCAACCTGCGCGGCTGCGTCATCGGCAAGAACACCGACATCATGCGGGCCGCCCGGATCGAGGACGGTGCCGTCATCGGTGACGAGTGCCTCGTGGGTGAAGAATCCATTGTCCAGGGCAACGTGCGCGTCTACCCGTTCAAGACGATCGAGGCCGGCGCCTTCGTCAACACCTCGGTGATCTGGGAGTCCCGCGGCCAGGCACACCTGTTCGGTGCCCGGGGCGTCTCCGGGATCCTGAACGTGGAGATCACCCCCGAGCTGGTGGTCAAGCTGGCCGGTGCCTACGCGACGATGCTGAAGAAGGGCGCGATCGTCACCACGGCGCGAGACCACTCCCGCGGTGCCCGTGCGCTCAAGCGCGCGGTGATCTCGGCGCTCCAGGCCAGCGCCATCGACGTGCGCGACCTGGAGAACGTACCGCTGCCGGTGGCCCGTCAGCAGACGGCCCGCGGCGCAGCGGGCGGGATCATGATCAGAACCTCGCCCGGGGTGCCCGACTCGGTGGACATCATGTTCCTCGACGAGCGGGGAGCCGACCTCTCGCAGGCGCAGCAGCGCAAGCTGGACCGGGTGTACGCACGGCAGGAGTACCGGCGCGCCTTCCCCGGCGAGATCGGCGACCTCCAGTTCCCGTCGAGCGTGTTCGACTCGTACACGGGCTCGCTGCTCCGGCGGGTGGACACCACCGGCATCGCCGATGCCGGGCTCAAGGTGGTCGTGGACGCCTCCAACGGCAGCGCCGGCCTCGTGCTGCCCAGCCTGCTCGGCCGGCTCGGCGTGGACGCGCTGACGATCAACCCCGGTCTCGACGAGTCCCGGCCCACCGAGACCCGGGAGTCGCGGCGGGCCGGGCTCGTGCGGCTCGGGGAGATCGTGGCGTCGGCCCGGGCGGCGTTCGGCGTACGGTTCGACCCGGTCGGCGAGCGGATCTCCCTCGTGGACGAGCGGGGCCGGATCATCGAGGACGACCGGGCGCTGCTCGTGCTCCTCGACCTCGTCGCCGCCGAGAAGCGCAGCGGCAAGGTGGCCCTGCCGGTGACCACGACGCGCGTCGCCGAGCAGGTGGCGGCGTACCACGGGACCCAGGTGGAGTGGACGACGACCTCGCCCGACGACCTGACCCGGGTCGGCCGGGAGGAGACCACGATCTTCGGCGGCGACGGCCGGGGCGGGTTCATCGTCCCGGAGTTCAGCAGCGTCTTCGACGGGTCGGCGGCCTTCGTCCAGCTGATCGGGCTGGTGGCGCGGACCCAGCTCACCCTGAGCCAGATCGACGCCCGCATCCCGCGCGCCCACGTGATCAAGCGGGACGTGCCCACGCCGTGGGCGGCGAAGGGGCTCGTCATGCGGCGGGTCGTGGAGGCCGCCGGCGACCGGCAGGTGGACACCACCGACGGGGTGCGCGTGGTCGAGGCCGACGGGCGGTGGGCGCTGGTCCTGCCCGACCCGGCGGAGGCCGTCACCCACCTGTGGGCCGAAGGCCCCGACGACGCCTCCGCGCAGGCGCTGCTCGACGAATGGGGCGCGGTCGTGGACGGCGCCGGACAGCACTGACCGGAATCCGGCGGGCCGGGTGCGGGGAGTGACCCGGCCCGGCCCGCCGGACGGGCGCATTGGGTGTTGGCGGCGGCGACATGCAACGATGTGCGGCATGTCGCAGCCGCCCAACAACCGGAGTTCGGCCACACCGCCCGCGCGCCCGGACGCCTCCATGTCGCTGCTGACCCACGTGATGGACCACAGCCTCGACGAGGGCTATGCGGAAGCGTCGGCCCGGCGCGAGGCGGACGGCACGGCGGGGCTGCCCCGTACCCTCAAGGCCAAGCTGGGGCTCGCCGCGGGTCTCGTGCTCGCCGCGATGGTGGTCACGCTCGGTGCCGCGCAGGCACGCGTGGCGGCGCCGGTCCTGGCCAAGGAGCGCCAGGAGCTGATCGACCGGGTGCAGCGGGCGGACGACCACGCCGACGCCCTGGAGCGGGAGACCGAGCGGCTGCGGACCGAGGTCGCCGACCGGCAGCGCGCCGCGCTGAAACAGCAGGTCGGAGAGCGGGGCCGGCTGGTGGAACTGCTGGCTGGTGCAACCGAGGTGCACGGTCCCGGCGTCAAGCTGGTGGTGGACGATGCCAAGGGTGCCTCGTCGGGCGGCGGTGGCGGTCCGCGCGAGAGCGCCGGGTTCTCGAACACCGGCCGGGTCCGGGACCGGGACATGCAGCGGATCGTCAACGGGCTCTGGCAGGCGGGCGCCGAGGCCGTCTCGATCAACGGGCAGCGGCTGACGGCGCTGTCGGCGATCAGGGCCGCGGGTGACGCGATACTGGTCGACAACAAGCCGCTGGTGCCGCCCTACGAGGTCCTCGCGGTGGGTGACAAGAAGCGGCTCGGGCCCACGTTCCAGGACTCCGTGGACGGTCAGTACCTGCACGTCCTCCAGGAGAGCTACGGGATCCGCTACAGCCTGACCCCGATGGACGAGGTACGGCTGCCCGCGGCGTCGAGCCTGACCGTCCGCACAGCCACAGCAGCAGAGCCGAAGAAGGGTGCATCGTGATCGCGGTACTGGGCCTCTTGGCCGGAGTGGTGGTCGGGCTTCTGGTCCGGCCCGAGGTGCCGGCCGTGGTGGAGCCTTATCTGCCGATCGCCGTGGTCGCCGCGCTCGACGCGGTGTTCGGCGGTCTGCGCGCGATGCTGGACGGGATCTTCGTCGACAAGGTCTTCGTGGTGTCGTTCCTGTCGAACGTGGTCGTCGCCGCGCTGATCGTCTTCCTCGGCGACAAGCTGGGCGTCGGATCGCAGCTGTCGACGGGTGTGGTCGTCGTCCTCGGCATCCGGATCTTCTCCAACGCCGCGGCCATCCGCCGGCACGTCTTCCGGGCGTGACGCCGATGAGTACGGACAACACCCCGCCGGAGGAGCCGGACGCCTCCGGCCCGTCGAAGCCGGAGCCGCAGCCGCAGCCGTCGGCGCAGCCCGTGCCGCCCGCGGCGCAGCCCCAGGAGCCGCCGCAGGAGACCGGGCGCCAGCGCCTGGCCGCCGGGCTGTGGCCACCGAGGTTCAGCCGGGCCCAACTGATCGTCGCGCTGCTGCTGTTCGTCCTGGGACTCGGGCTCGCGATCCAGGTACGGTCCAACAGTGACTCCAGCGCCCCGCTGCGCGGTGCCCGGCAGGAGGACCTCGTACGGATCCTCGACGAGCTGGACGGGCGCACCCAGCGCCTGGAGGACGAGAAGCAGCGGCTGGACGACCAGCGCAAGGAGCTGCAGAGCAGTTCCAACCAGGCGGAAGAGGCCCGCCGTCAGACGGTTGAGAAGGAGCGCCAACTGGGCATCCTGGCCGGTACGGTGGCCGCACAGGGCCCGGGGATCACGCTGCGGATCACCGATGCCAAGGGCCAGGTGCGGTCCGACCAGCTGCTGGACACCCTCCAGGAGCTGCGGGCGGCCGGGGCGGAGGCGATCCAGATCAACGGCGTGCGCGTCGTGGCGGGCTCGTACTTCTCCGACGAGGGCGGCGGGGTCGGGATCGACGGTAAGAAGATCACACAGCCCTACGAGTTCAAGGTCATCGGCAAACCGCAGGATCTGGAGCCCGCGCTGAACATCCCGGGAGGTGTGGTGCAGACGATGGAGAAGGAACAGGCCACGGTCGCCGTCACACGGTCGGCGAAGATCGTTGTGGATGCCTTGCGGGCTGCGAAGCAGCCTGACTACGCTCGGTCGTCATCGCCGTGATGCGTAGCGGAATGTGGACAGGCTCACGCGGGCCGAAGCCTGCGGGGGGTCGGCGCACGGAAGTCGCCGTGCGTGGTGGAAACTGTCTGGTGGTTACGGACGTTGTCAGAATGTCCGGGTCGGCAGGTGTGTGCATGCAGAGTTCGTCCTGCCCCACGGGCGGGTCTGTTTCGGTCAAGGGGAATCGCCCGTGAAGTTGTTTGAGAAGTTGTTCGGCAAGAAGAAGAACGAGGAAAGCGGTGCGGCGCGGCACCGCGCGGGGCAGCCGGAAGGGGAAGGGCAGGGCGACAGGCCGCTCTTCCGCGACGAGGTGGCCGGCCCGGGTGACAACGCGGGCGGGCGCGGCGCGTCGTCCGTTGACCCGGCTGGTTCCGGACGCATAGGTTTCGGTGAACCATCAACCTCTAGTGCGGGTGGAGGGTTTGCCTCTGACCCCTATGCCACCAGTGCCTCCGCGGGGCAGCCGCGGCGCGAGGAGCCGTCCATGTCGGCCGAGCAGACGTGCGGCAGGTGCGGTCACCGCAGCGACGCTGCGAGCCGTTTCTGCTCCAACTGCGGGGCGCCGCTGCGGCCGGGCCTGACGCCGGAGCGCGCTTCGGAGACCACGTCCACCATCTCGATCTCGGGCCTGGAGGCCTACGAGGCCGAGGGGTCGGGCCAGCACGCGCCGTCCTCGCTCTCTCCCGAGGCCCAGGCCGCGGTGGAGGCGCTGCCGCCCGGTTCCGCCCTGCTGATCGTGCGGCGCGGCCCGAACTCGGGCAGCCGGTTCCTGCTGGACGGCGAACTGACCACTGCGGGCCGGCACCCGCAGAGCGACATCTTCCTGGACGACATCACCGTGTCCCGCCTGCATGTCGAATTCCGCCGGAGCCCGGAGGGCGGCTTCACCGTCGCCGACGTGGGCAGCCTCAACGGCACGTACGTGAACCGCGAGCCGATCGAGTCCGTCGCCCTGCACAACGGTGACGAGGTGCAGATCGGCAAGTACCGGCTGGTCTTCTACGCGAGCCTGCGGGGCGTCTGACCCCCTCGGACACCGTCCGGGGGGAACCCCACCCCCGGACACCCTCCGGGGTGACCCCAGGGAAGGTTCCATGCTGCGTACCCCGACGGGCGGTGCCGCCAAGAACGGCACCGCCGGCTCGGCCGGGCAGCTGGTCAGCATCGGCACGGTGCTGACCACGCTGCGGGACGAGTTCCCCGAAGTCACGATCTCGAAGATCCGCTTCCTGGAGGCGGAAGGCCTGGTCGAGCCCCGGCGCACGCCTTCCGGATACCGCAAGTTCAGCACGGAGGACGTGGAGCGCCTCGCGCGCGTCCTGCGCCTCCAGCGCGACCACTACCTCCCGCTGAAGGTCATCCGGGAGCAGCTGGACGCGCTCGACCGGGGTGAGCAGATCCGCATCCCCGCGCCCGCCGCGCACGGGGAGTCCGTGGACGGCGCACAGCCCTCCGCCGGGTACGCGGAGGCGGCCGGCGAGCCGCCGGCGGCGGCCCGGGTGGGCCGGGCCGAGCTGATCGCGGCCGCCGAGGTGGACGAGGCGCAGCTCGTCGAGTGGGAGTCGTACGGGCTCGTCTCGGAAGGGCCGGGCGGCGGATTCGACGCGGGGACGCTCGCCGTGGCCCGGCTGATCGCGGATCTCGGCCGGTTCGGCCTCGAACCGCGCCACCTGCGGGGCATGAAGGCGGCGGCGGACCGGGAGGCCGGTCTGGTGGAGCAGCTCGTAGCCCCGCTGCGCAGGCACCGCAATCCGCAGACCAGGGCGCACGCGGAAGCCACGATGAGGGAACTCGCGGGGCTCTCCGTGAGGCTCCACGAGGCCTTGGTGCAGACCGCTCTCGGGCTCCGTGCGCACTGACCGGACCGGTCCCGGTGGGGCCCCGACTACCCAAACCTGCCGGGCAGGTCCTAGGGTTGCTGTGTGAACGAGCTCGACGTTGTGGGTGTCCGGGTGGAAATGCCCTCCAACCAACCGATCGTGCTCCTGCGTGAAGTGGGAGGCGACCGGTACCTCCCCATCTGGATCGGTCCTGGGGAGGCGACCGCCATTGCCTTCGCGCAGCAGGGCATGGCCCCTGCCCGGCCGCTGACGCACGACCTGTTCAAGGACGTGCTGGAGGCGGTCGGTGAGGAGCTCACCGAGGTCCGGATCACGGATCTGCGGGAGGGCGTCTTCTACGCGGAGCTGGTCTTCGCCAGCGGGGTCGAGGTGAGCGCGCGGCCGTCGGACGCCATAGCGCTCGCCCTGCGCACGGGAACGCCGATCTACGGCAGCGACGGCGTGCTGGACGACGCCGGGATCGCCATTCCCGACGAGCAGGAGGACGAGGTGGAGAAGTTCCGCGAGTTCCTCGACCAGATCTCTCCCGAGGACTTCGGCACGGGCCCCCAGTAGCCGCGCCGGCGGCCGTGCCGTCCACCGGGAACTGTCAGCCCATTCGAGTAGCCTTTCCCCGCAGCGGGGTACGGGAAACCACTCTCAGGGTGATTATCACTCGGCGTGCCGAGTGTGGCGATCGTTGACGCACCCCTGGTCACTGCCTACCTTCAAGGTGGCAGGTCAAGGACGGAGGGTCGGCGTGAGGATCACGGGCGACGGTACGACCGGGGGCACCCCCGCGCGGAGCGACGGCGGGCCGTACCCGGTGCACGGCGGCGCGGCGGGTGCCTCGCCCCGTCAGCCGGCGGCCGCGCCGGTCGGACCGGTGGGCGAGGGCCCGGCGTCGTCCGAGCAGGTCGGCTACCGCGGACCCACGGCGTGCGCCGCCGCGGGGATCACGTACCGGCAGCTCGACTACTGGGCGCGCACCGGACTCGTGGAGCCGAGCGTGCGGCCCGCGTACGGGTCGGGCACCCAGCGGCTGTACAGCTTCCGCGACGTGGTCGTGCTGAAGATCGTCAAGCGCTTCCTGGACACCGGGGTGGCGCTGCAGAACATCCGCACCGCCGTGCAGCACCTGCGGGACCGGGGCTTCTGCGACCTGGAGCGCATGACGCTGATGAGCGACGGCGCGACCGTGTACGAGTGCACCTCGCCGGACCAGGTCGTGAGCCTGCTCCAGGGCGGGCAGGGCGTCTTCGGTATCGCGGTGGGCGTCGTCTGGCGCGACGTCGAGAACGCGCTGTCGCAGCTCCACGGGGAGCGCGTGGACACCGGGGAGACCCTGGTCGGCCACAACCCGGCCGACGAGCTCGCGGCCCGCCGGAACCGGGCCGTCTGAACCCGGCCGTCAGAACCCGGCCGTGCGGACCGGCCGTCCGAACCCGGCGGTCAGAACCGGCCGTCCGGCCCCGGCCGCTCGGCCCCGGCCGTGCGGACCGCCGTCCGTGGCCCGCGGCCGCGGCGGGTCCCGGACCGGTGATCACCGCGTTGTCAGTGGCGTAGGGCAGCATCGGTGCCGTGAGATCCGCCCCGACCATCCTGCACCTGGACATGGACGCCTTCTACGCCTCCGTGGAGCAGGCGTCGAAGCCCAGCCTGCGCGGGAAGGCCGTGATCGTCGGAGGGCTCGGGCCGCGCGGGGTCGTCGCCACCGCCTCCTACGAGGCCCGGCGGTTCGGGGTGCACTCGGCGATGCCGACGGCGCAGGCCCGCCGCCTCTGCCCGAACGGGGCCTACCTGATCCCGCGCTTCACCCTGTACCGCGAGGTCAGCGAGCTGGTCATGGGCCTGCTGCGGGAGCTCTCGCCGCTGGTGGAGCCGCTCAGCCTGGACGAGGCCTTCGTGGACCTGGAGGCGGGCGGAGCGGCCTTCGACGCGGCGGGCGCCCGCGCCACGGGGGAGCGGCTGCGGGCCGGCATCACGGCCCTCACCGGCCTCAGCGGTTCGGTGGGGCTGGCAGGGTCCAAGATGCTGGCCAAGATCGCCTCCGAGGAGGCCAAGCCCGACGGGCTGCTGCTCATCGAACCGGGGACCGAGCGCGAGCTCCTCGCGCCCATGCCGGTGCGCACCCTGCCCGGGGTGGGGCCGGCCACCGGGGAGCACCTGCGCCGGGCCGGGATCACCACCGTGGGGGAGCTGGCCGAGGCGGGCGAGGACGAGCTGGTGCGGATGGTGGGCCGGGCGCACGGCGTCGGCCTGTACCGGATGGCCCTGGGGCTGGACGACCGGCCGGTGGTCGCCGAGCGGGACGCGAAGTCCGTCTCGGTGGAGGACACCTTCGACGTGGACCTGCACGACCGGGTGCGGATCCGGTACGAGGTGCAGCGGCTCGCCGACCGCTGCGTGGGCCGGCTGCGCGCCTCGGGCCACTCGGGGCGGACCATCGTGCTGAAGGTGCGCCGGTACGACTTCTCGACGCTGACCCGCTCCGAGACGCTGCGGGGCCCCACCGACGACCCGGCGGTGGTGCGGGAGGCGGCCGCGCGGCTGCTGGAGGGCGTGGACACCACCGGCGGGGTGCGGCTGCTGGGGGTGGGCGTGACGGGGCTCGCCGACTTCACGCAGGAGGACCTCTTCGCCCAGGCGCGGGCCGCCGCCGAGGGGGAGGCGGAGGAGGCGCAGGGCCCCGAGGAGGACGCCGCCGCGGCCGCCCCGGAAGGCGGGCCCGCGGAGCCGCCCGCGGCGGCCCTGGAGGGCGCCGGGGCCGCTCCCGTGCGGCACTGGGCGGCGGGCAGCGACGTCCGCCACGCGGTGTACGGGCCGGGGTGGGTCCAGGGCAGCGGGGTCGGGCGGGTGACCGTACGGTTCGAGCGGCCCGGATCGCCCCCGGGCCGGGTCCGCACGTTCCTGCTGGACGACCCGGAGCTGGAGCCGTCCGACCCGCTGCCCCTGGTGGGCAGGTCCTAGGTGTCCTGGGGGTGGGGGCGCTGGAAGTCGGAGGGGAGGGCCACGTCCAGGCCGTAGTGGTGGTACAGCTGGAGCTCCTGCTCGGGGGAGAGGTGGCGGCCGACCCCGAAGTCGGGGGCGTCCTTGATCAGGGAGCGTTCGAAGGGCACGCGCAGGGCGTCGTCCACCACTTCGCTGGGTTCCAGGGGGACGAAGGCGTCGCGGCCGAAGAGGCCCGTCCGGACTGCGGCCCACTCGGGGACGCCCGTGGCGTCGTCGAGGTAGACCTCGTCCACGGTGCCGATCTTGGTGCCGTTGCGGTCGAACGCCTTGCGGCCGATCAGGCTGCGGGGATCGATGTCGGTCTGCACGGTCCCTCCGTACGGTCGCAGTGATGCACAGCTCATCCGTAATGACTACAGAAGTGCATATTTGGAGAGGGGGCCACTCGAGGGAGGGTCGAGAACGTCGCTGGTAGGCTGGGTGACGGCTGTTGACCCTGTGCGGGAGAGTCCTCCGAGTGAGTACGACGGAGGCGCCGAAGGAGCAAATCCTCCCCGGAATCTCTCAGGCATACGTACCGCACGTGACGAGGCCACTCTGGAAAGCAGGGGCAGGTCCCGGGACCCGCAGTACCGGTACTGGCCCCTCACCGACGGTGAAAGCCGGAGCTCTCGGGCGACCCCCGCGACTCCGGTGAAGCTCTCAGGTTGTGATGACAGAGGGGGAGGCCGTCCGGGTGCCCGCGCCGTGGTGCCCCTCGCAGGTCATACGACCAGGAGGCCTCCGTTATGACCGCCAACCGCATTCCGCTCTCCCAGCTCGAGCGGGGCATCCCCTTCGAGCAGCGTCACATCGGCCCGGACGCCGAAGCGCAGGCCAAGATGCTCGCCCAGGTGGGCTACGGCTCCCTCGACGAGCTGACCGCCGCCGCGGTACCGGATGTGATCAAGACTGCCGAAGCGCTGAACCTGCCCGAGGCGCGCACCGAAGCCGAGGTGCTGGCCGAGCTGCGTTCGCTGGCCGACCGCAACCAGGTGCTCTCCCCGATGATCGGCCTCGGCTACTACGGGACCTTCACCCCGCCGGTGATCCTGCGCAACGTCATGGAGAACCCGGCCTGGTACACGGCGTACACCCCGTACCAGCCGGAGATCTCGCAGGGCCGCCTGGAGGCGCTGCTGAACTTCCAGACCCTCGTCGCCGACCTGACCGGCCTGCCGACCTCCGGCGCCTCCCTGCTGGACGAGGGCACCGCGGCGGCCGAGGCCATGTCGCTGGCCCGCCGCGTGGGCAAGGTCAAGGGCGGGGTCTTCCTGATCGACGCCGACGCGCTGCCGCAGACCATCGCCGTGATCGAGACCCGCGCCGAGCCCACGGGCGTCGAGGTCGTCGTCGCGGACCTCTCCGAGGGCATCCCCGCCGAGATCGCCGAGCGCGGCGTCTTCGGCGTGCTCCTCCAGTACCCGGGCGCCTCCGGCGCGGTCCGCGAGATCAAGCCGGTCATCGACCAGGCGCACGAGCTCGGCGCGATCGTCACCGTCTCCGCCGACCTGCTGGCCCTGACGCTGCTGACCTCCCCGGGCGAGCTGGGCGCGGACATCGCCGTCGGCACCACCCAGCGCTTCGGCGTCCCGATGGGCTTCGGCGGCCCGCACGCCGGCTACATGGCCGTCCAGGCCAAGCACGCCCGCTCGCTGCCCGGCCGCCTCGTCGGCGTCTCCGTGGACGCGGACGGCAACAAGGCGTACCGCCTGGCCCTGCAGACCCGTGAGCAGCACATCCGCCGCGAGAAGGCCACCAGCAACATCTGCACCGCGCAGGTGCTGCTCGCCGTGATGGCCGGCATGTACGCCGTCTACCACGGCCCGGACGGCCTGAAGACGATCGCCGGCCGCACCCACCGCTACGCCGCCGTCCTCGCCGCGGGCCTGACGGCCGGCGGGGTCGAGGTGGTGCACGGCTCCTTCTTCGACACCGTCACCGCCAAGGTGCCCGGCAAGGCCGCCGAGGTCGTCGCCGCCGCCCGCGAGGGCGGGGTCAACCTGTACCGCGCGGACGCCGACCACGTGTCGGTCTCCTGCGACGAGACCACCACCCGCGCCGACCTCGAAGCCGTCTGGGCCGCCTTCGGCGTCACGGCCGACATCGAGGCCCTGGACGCGGTCACCGCCGACACGCTGCCCGAGGGCCTGCTGCGCTCGGACGCGTACCTGACCCACCCGGTCTTCCACCAGCACCGCTCCGAGACCGCGATGCTGCGCTACCTGCGCAAGCTCTCGGACAAGGACTACGCGCTGGACCGCGGCATGATCCCGCTGGGCTCCTGCACCATGAAGCTCAACGCGACCACCGAGATGGAGCCGGTGACCTGGCCCGAGTTCGGCCAGCTGCACCCGTTCGCGCCGGTCGAGCAGGCCGAGGGGTACCTCACGCTCATCAACGAGCTGGAGGAACGTCTCTGCGAGGTGACCGGCTACGACAAGGTCTCCATCCAGCCGAACGCCGGCTCCCAGGGCGAGCTCGCCGGTCTGCTGGCCGTCCGCGCCTACCACCGCGCGAACGGCGACGAGCAGCGCACCATCTGTCTCATCCCGTCCTCCGCGCACGGCACCAACGCCGCCAGCGCCGTGATGGCCGGCATGAAGGTCGTCGTCGTCAAGACCGCCGACGACGGCGAGGTGGACGCGGACGACCTGCGCGCCAAGATCGAGCAGTACCGGGACGAGCTCTCCGTCCTCATGATCACCTACCCGTCGACGCACGGTGTCTTCGAGGAGCACGTCGCCGACATCTGCGCCCAGGTGCACGAGGCCGGCGGCCAGGTGTACGTGGACGGCGCCAACCTGAACGCCCTGGTGGGTCTGGCCAAGCCGGGCCACTTCGGCGGCGACGTCTCGCACCTGAACCTGCACAAGACCTTCTGCATCCCGCACGGCGGCGGCGGCCCGGGCGTCGGCCCGGTCGGTGTCCGGGCGCACCTGGCCCCGTACCTGCCGAACCACCCGCTCCAGCCGACCGCCGGCCCCGAGACGGGCGTCGGCCCGATCTCGGCCGCGCCGTGGGGTTCGGCCGGCATCCTGCCGATCTCCTGGTCGTACGTCCGCCTGATGGGCGGCGAGGGCCTCAAGCGCGCCACCCAGGTGGCGGTGCTCGGCGCCAACTACATCGCCAAGCGCCTGGAGCCGCACTACCCGGTCCTCTACACCGGTCCGGGCAACCTGGTCGCGCACGAGTGCATCATCGACCTGCGCCCGCTCTCGAAGGCCACGGGTGTGAGCGTGGACGACATCGCCAAGCGCCTGATCGACTACGGCTTCCACGCGCCGACCATGTCCTTCCCGGTGGCCGGCACGCTGATGATCGAGCCGACGGAGTCCGAGGACCTCGCCGAGATCGACCGCTTCTGCGACGCGATGATCGCCATCCGCGCCGAGATCGAGCGGGTCGCCGGCGGCGAGTGGCCGGTGGACGACAACCCGCTCGCCAACGCCCCGCACACCGCCGCGGCGCTGGGCGGCGAGTGGAACCACCCGTACACCCGTGACGAGGCCGTCTTCCCGGGCGGGGTCGTGGCCGCCGAGAAGTACTGGCCGCCGGTGCGCCGGATCGACGGCGCCTTCGGCGACCGGAACCTGGTCTGCTCCTGCCCTCCGCTGGACGAGTACGACAACTGAGCCGGGCCGGCGGGCCCGTCGCCGGCGGGCCGCTGACCCGGTGAGGTCACGCTGAAGGGGCCGGTCCCGGAGCTTCGAGCTCCGGGACCGGCCCCTTCCGTGTCCGTGCGGTGTTGCCGTGCGGCTCCGGTCACGCCGCCGCGAGCGGGCGGTGCGGGGCGATGATCTGTCCGTCCGGCAGCAGCTCACCGGTGTCCTCGAAGAGCAGGACGCCGTTGCACAGCAGGCTCCAGCCCTGTTCCGGGTGGTTGGCCACCGGGCGCGCGGCCTCCCGGTCGGCGGATTCTGATGACGGGCAGGCGGGCTGGTGCTGGCACATGGATGGGTTCTTTCGCTGCGGTGTGGTCTGTTCGCTACGGCTCGATGCGTGGTTCATGGCCGTCCCCCTGGGTCGTCCCCGCACCTGCGGGGAGGATGTCCTCAGTGTTCCCCCAGGACGGCTGCTTCGCAGGTATTTCCCGGCAGCTGTCCTCTTGGAATGAGGACGCATCACCCGTGCGGGCGGTTCAGGCCAACTCCCCTGTCATTTCGGGTGGTTCGCATTGACCCGAGCGGACTAGGCCGAATGGGCCACTCGGATCAGGCCGCCGGGGCGGCGAGGGTGGGCGGGACCGGTGGGGCCGCCGGGGTCAGCCGGTGGGTCATGACGGGCAGCAGCTCCGAGACGGGATGCGGCCGGAAGGGTGCGATCCCGGGCGGGGCCGGAGCCAGGGGCACCAGCAGGTCCGCCGCGGCGGGGAGGCCGGCGGCGGCGTCGGCGCCGACCGCCCCGTGCAGCCACAGGGTCAGCATGTACAGCTCAGGTACGGACAGCAGCCTCGGCTGGTAGCCCTTGCCGAGCGACTCCGCCTGGCGCAGGGCGCGTTCGGTCGCGGCGACGTAGGGACCCTCGAAGAAGTGGGAGAAGGCCCAGCCGTCCGGGGTCAGCCGGGTGTCGGCCGCCGCGACGAAGCGGTCGCCGCTGCGGATCAGGAACCGCCAGCCGGTCAGGCGGGTGCGGGGCGGGCGGGCGGCGGCCGGGTGGCCGGACACGCTCAGGCGGTCGAGCACGTGGACCGGGAGCGGGAGTTCGGCGGTCAGCGGGCCCTGGACCGAGCGGAGGGCCGGGGTGTGTGCCTCGTGGACGGCGGTGGGAGAACCGAGTGCCGCGAGGACGCTGCGCAGGGCGGGCGCGGGAGCCGGGTGAACATGCAGCGGCATGGTGGGTCGCCTCTCACTTGGGAGACCTGTGGTGCGGGGGAAAGTGCGGACGGCGCTGTCGCATTCTGGGGTCAGAGGTGGGCTTTGGGGCAATGGCCGCGCGCCAACTCTCTGCCTCGTTTGCGGAGTTTATACGACATGTGTTCACGCAGTGTTTCGGCTAGCCGTCCCGCCTATTGCCGGCAAGGCGCCTTCCGGTCCCGCTGTCATGGTATTCATGCCGGATACACGCGGACATGCCGCGCTGACCTCGGAGGTTACCCCAAGGGCGCTCGGCTTGAAACCTTCGGCAATCAGGAACCGGCAAAGGCCAACGGGAAATTGCGTTCCACGGGTTGCCAGGTGAATGTGCCGGAGCGCCCTTCGGGCCGTACCGGCGCGCGCTCCCCGCCAAGGCCCGCCGCCCCGCGTTATGGATCACGGTGCCTGGGCATCATCGACCGTGACGTGCGCCCGGGTGGACCGGGCCTGGCCCACTCGAGGAGGGACGCTTCGATGGGGGAGAAGGTCGTGGCAGGCGGATTCGACCTGTCCGATCGGCATCGGTATCGGAGGAAGCTTCACGAGTGCCTGGAGGGGCTGGAGCGGCTTCTGGCGGAGAAGAGGTTCGATCGCCCGAAGAACATGATGGGGCTGGAGATCGAGCTGAATCTCGCGGGTGCCGACGGTTTGCCGCGCATGGTGAATGCACAGGTGCTGGAGCGGATAGCGAGCCCGGATTTCCAGACCGAACTCGGAATGTTCAACCTGGAGGTGAACGTACTCCCGCACCGGCTCGACGGGAGGGTATTCGACCAGCTCTCCGAAGAACTGAGCGCGGGACTCCACTACGCCCACCGGCAGGCCGCGGAGATCGACGCGGGCGTCGTGATGATCGGGATCCTTCCCACCATTTCGCGTGCGGACCTGGCCCTGGCCAACCTCTCGGCGGTGGACCGCTACTCCCTGCTCAACGAGCAGATCCTGATGATGCGCGGGGAGGACTTCCGGCTCGACATCGACGGGGTCGAGCGGCTGACCTGGAGCACCGGTTCGATCGTGCCGGAAGCCGCCTGCACCTCCGTGCAGCTGCACCTCCAGGTCACCCCGGCCCGCTTCTCCGACGTGTGGAACGCGGCGCAGGCGGTGACCGCCGTACAGATAGCGGTGGGGGCCAACTCGCCGTTCCTGTTCGGGCGCGAGCTGTGGCGCGAGTCGCGTCCGCCGCTGTTCACGCAGGCCACCGACACCCGGCCGCCCGAGCTGCAGGCGCAGGGGGTGCGGCCGCGGACCTGGTTCGGGGAGCGGTGGGTGGACTCGGTGTACGAGCTGTTCGCCGAGAACGTCCGCTTCTTCCCCGCCCTGCTGCCGATCTGCGACGAGGAGGAGCCGCTGCGGGTGCTCGCCGAGGGCGGGGTGCCGAGCCTGCAGGAGCTGGTCCTGCACAACGGCACGGTCTACCGGTGGAACCGGCCCGTCTACGGGGTCGCCGACGGGGTGCCGCACCTGAGGGTGGAGAACCGGGTCCTGCCCGCCGGGCCCACCGTTGCCGACGTCGTCGCCAACGCCGCCTTCTACTACGGGCTCGTACGGACCCTCGCGGACGAGCCGCGCCCCGTGTGGACCCGGATGTCCTTCGCGGAGGCGGAGGCCAACTTCGACGCGGCCTGCCGGTACGGGATCGACGCGCGGATCCGCTGGCCGCGCAAGGGCCGGGCCGGGGGGCTGGTGAGCGTGCCCGCGGTGCGGCTGGTGCTGGACGAGCTGCTGCCGATGGCCGCGGCCGGGCTGGACGCCTGGGGCATCGAACCCGCCGACCGGGACCACTACCTCGGGATCATCGAGGAGCGGTGCCGGCGCCGGGTGAACGGGGCGACCTGGCAGGTGGAGACGTACCACCGCGCGCTGGCGGGCGGGCTGGAACGCGACGCCGCCCTCGCGGCGACCACCCGGCGCTACAGCGAGCTGATGCACAAGGGCGACCCCGTGCACACCTGGCCGGTGGGCCTGGAGGAACAGGAGGTGGACGCCACGCGGGCGGTCCGCCGCTGAGGGCCGGGCCGCTCCCGCCGGTCCGCTCCCGCCGCCGAGGAGGCAGTATGGGGTGGTGGTCGGAACGGGACGGGAGTCAGGCGTGCGGGTCGAGCCGGAGCCGGTGGTCGTGGAACTGCGCGAGGACGGGCGCCGGGTGCTGCGTACCGAGACCCTGCTCGTGCTCGCGCTGTCGCTGGGCGCGAGCGGGGTCTCGGCGCTGATCAGCTTCATCGGGTCGCTCACCAAGCCGGGCGGCCTCAAGGACCAGGCCGCCACCCTCAACGGCTCCTACGCGCCCGGCCGGCCGTGGCTGGACCTGGCCTGGCAGCTGTTCGGGATCGCGACCGCGCTGGTCCCCGTACTGCTCGTCGCGCACCTGCTGACCCGCGAGGGCGCGCCCGGGCTGCGGGTGCTGGGCTTCGACCGCACCCGCCCCGGCCCGGACCTGGCCCGGGGCGCGCTCGTGGCCGCCGGCATCGGCAGTGCCGGGCTCGCCTTCTACCTGGCGGCCCGGGCCACCGGCTTCAACCTGACGGTGGTGCCGGAGGCCCTGCCCGACGTGTGGTGGAAGTTCCCCGTGCTGATCCTCTCCGCGGTGCAGAACTCCGTGGTCGAGGAGGTCATCGTGCTGGCGTACCTGCTGCGCCGGCTCGGGCAGCTGGGCTGGTCGCCGACGGCCGCGCTGCTCGCCAGCTCCCTGCTGCGCGGTTCGTACCACCTCTACCAGGGCATCGGCGGGTTCATCGGCAACATGGTGATGGGCGTCGTCTTCGTCCTCGCCTACCGGCGCTGGGGCCGGGTCGGCCCCCTGGTCGTCGCGCACGCCCTGCTCGACATCGTCGCCTTCGGCGGGTACGCCCTGCTCGCGGGCAAGGTGGGCTGGCTGCCGACGCCGTAGCGGTCAGGCCGCGGGGGCGGTGAGCAGTTCGCCGTCGACGACGGTGACGGCGCGGCCCGTCAGGAGGGTGCGGTCGTCCGCGAGCCGGACCCGGACCAGGCCCGTGCGCGCCCCGCCCTGGAGGCCGGTCAGCTCGGTACGGCCCAGGCGCGCCGCCCAGAAGGGGGCGAGCGCGGTGTGGGCGCTGCCCGTCACCGGGTCCTCGTCGATGCCGACGGCGGGGAAGAAGCCGCGCGAGACGAAGTCGTAGCCGCGGGAGGGGTCCTCGGCGGGGGCCGTGACGATGACCCCGCGCCGCGCGTAGGCGCGCAGGGCCGCGTGGTCGGGCACGAGTTCCCGTACGGTCCGCTCGTCGGTCAGCTCCACCAGCAGGTCGCCGATGTGCTCGGCGGTGTCGTGGAACGACTTGGCCCGCGCTCCCAGCGCGCGTTCCACCGCGGGGACCGGGTCCAGCGGGCTCAGGGACGAGGTCGGGAAGTCCATGGTGACGGTCCCGTCCTCGGCGACGTCGGCGGTGAGGATCCCGCAGCGCGCGGCGAAGCGGACCGGGCCCCGGGCGAGGCCGGCGGCGGCGATGACGTGCGCGGTCGCGAGGGTCGCGTGGCCGCACATGTCCACCTCGGCGGCCGGGGTGAACCAGCGCAGCGCCCAGTCGGCGTCGCCGCCGGCCGGCAGCGGGTGGGCGAAGGCGGTCTCGGAGAGGTTCATCTCGGCGGCGACCCGCTGCAGCCAGGTGTCCGGCGGGAAGCCGCCGTCAAGGAGCAGGACTGCGGCGGGGTTCCCCTGGAAGGGGCGGTCGGTGAAGGCGTCGACGATTCGGATGCGCATGGGGCCGACCGTAGGGGGCTCCCCCGAAAACGGACAAAGGCCAATTCGAGGTGACTGGCCTGGTCACGGCCGCGATCCGGGCGACTGTCGACGACAGGTTCCGATATATCGTTGACGCATCGCGATGGATCAGCGATAGTGAAGAAGTCGAAACGACGACTGGCATGACGGACATGGCAGAGATGACGAAAGGAGCGCAGTGATGCGTTCACGCGGACAGCACGACCACGGACATGACCACGGACGGGGCCACGGCCACTGCGGGCCGGACCGTCGGGAGGAGTTCAGGGGGCTGCGCGCCGCCTTCGGTCCGTTCGGGCCGCCCTTCGGGGGCGGGCCCTTCGGCGGGCGGGGCGGACGCGGCGGACCGCGCGGGCGGGCCAGGCGGGGCGACGTGCGCGCCTCGATCCTGGCGCTGCTCGCCGACCGGCCGATGCACGGCTACGAGATGATCCAGGAGATCGGCGAGCGCAGCGGCGGGGCGTGGAAGCCCAGCCCGGGCTCGGTCTACCCGACCCTGCAGCTGCTCGAGGACGAGGGGCTGATCACCAGCGCGAGCGAGGGCGGCAAGAAGCTGTTCACGCTCACCGACGCCGGCCGCACCGAGGCCGAGTCGGGCCCGGACGCCCCCTGGGCGGATGCCGGGCGCGGCTTCGACTTCGAGGCGGTGCACGAGGTCCGTGCCGCCGCCGGCGGGCTGATGGAGGCCTTCGGGCAGGTCTTCAAGACCGGCTCGCCCGAGCAGCGGGAGAAGGCCCTCGCGGTCATCAACGACGCCCGCAAGAAGCTGTACCTGATCCTGGCCGACGAACACTGAGGCAGGACGCGCGCCCGGCCGGGACGCGTACCGGCCGGGCACGCGCAGGCGCGCCCCGCGAGTCCGCTCGCGGGGCGCGCCTCGTCGTGCGTCCGGGCCCGGGTCAGGCGACCAGGCCGGCCAGCTTGCGCAGGGACTCGTTCAGCGCGGCCGTCGCGGAGTCCTTGAGCTTGCCCGCCATCAGCGAGACGGCGGCGCCCGTGAACTCCCCGTCGATGCGGACCTTCGTGGCCCCGCCGTCGGGGGTCAGGGTGTAGCGGGTGAGCACCGCGACGCCCATCGGGCCCTTGCCGGTGATGGCGAAGACGCGCTGCTCCTCCAGCTCCGAGACCGTCCACAGGACCTCGGCGGGGAATCCCATCATCTTCATGTTCTCGCTGAAGGTGGACCCCACCGCGAGGGTCTCGGGACCGCCCTTCGGGAAGTTCGTGTGGGTCATGCTCCACTGCCCGTACGCGTCCCAGTCGGTCAGCTGGGCCCAGAGCTTCGCGGCGGGCGCCTCGATGCGTGATTCCGCGGTGACTTCAGCCATGCGTCCACCCCTTCTCGTCGGGTACGTGCGGCGGAAGGTAGCCCCGGCGCGCGGAACATACAAGACTGACGACCTGTCAGATCCGGGGGGTTCCGGCCGGATGATCTCGGGTGTGTCTCAACAGGTGTCTCGCGGATGACGGTCCTGTCCGGCCCTGCCATGATGGCCGGATGCAAGCGTCAGGGAAGAACGCCGGACTGGGCCTCGCCCTCGTCTCGGCATGCGCGTTCGGCGGTTCGGGTGTCGCGGCGAAGCCGCTGATCGAGGCGGGTCTGGACCCGCTGCACATGGTGTGGCTGAGGGTGGCCGGGGCGGCCCTGGTGCTGTCCCCGCTCGCCTGGCGGCACCGGGCCCTGGTACGGCGCAAGCCCCTGCTGCTGGCCGGCTTCGGGCTGGTCGCCGTCGCGGGCGTGCAGGCCTTCTACTTCGCCTCCCTGTCGCGGATCCCGGTGGGCGTGGCCCTGCTGCTGGAGTACCTGGGCCCCGCGCTGCTGCTCGGCTACATCCGCTTCGTGCAGCGCAAGCCCGTGACCCGCGCGGCCGCGGCCGGGGCGGCGGTGGCCGTCGCCGGGCTGGCCTGCGTGGTGGAGATCTGGGCCGGGCTGCGCCTGGACCTGTTCGGGGTGCTCCTCGGCCTCGCGGCCGCCTGCTGCCAGGCCTTCTACTTCGTCTTCGCGGACCAGGGCGCCGATGCCGAGGACGCGCCGGACCCGCTGGGCGTGATCGCGCACGGCATGATCGTCGGCGCCCTGGTGATGACCGTGATCGCGCGCCCCTGGCAGATCGACTGGCAGGTGCTCGGCGGGGACGCCGCCATGGGCGACTTCCGGGTGCCGGCCCTGGCGCTGCTGGCGTGGGTGGTGCTGGTCGCCACCGTGTTCGCGTACCTGACCGGTGTGGTCTCGGTGCGCAGGCTCTCGCCGCAGGTCGCGGGCGTGGTGGCCTGCCTGGAGGCGGTCGTGGCCACCGTCCTGGCCTGGGTCCTGCTGGGGGAGCAGCTCTCCGGCCCGCAGGTCCTGGGCGGCGCGCTGGTGCTCGGGGGCGCGTTCATCGCGCAGTCCTCGCGGCCCGCGCCGGTGGCCGTGCAGGAGTCGCCGCTGCCCGCGGTGCAGGACCGGGAGCCGACCAGCGCGTAGGCCCTGTCCGGGCGGCACGGGCCCGCGAAGACCGCCCGGACAGGGCCCGGCCGCCCGCGCGGAACCCGGGGTGGAGGATTCCGGTCAGGGCTGGTCCGGGCGCCGGGGGCCGCGTAAGGTGCTGGACATGTCCTGCACCGTTTTCTCCGCCGTTCTGCCGCCGCCGGCCGCCTAGCGCGGGCGGCTGCCTCCAGAACGACGTACGACCCGCCCGGGAAGCCCCCGGGCCGGTACGCGCTGCCCGCGAAGCGATGACCTCCTGTCCTCGTCCTTCACGCATGCGCGGAGAAACACGTGTCGAACCACTCGCCCGCCGCCGGGCGCAGCCTGCTGTACCTCGTCGTCGCCGGAGCCGCCTGGGGCACCGCCGGGGCGGCCGCCTCCCTCCTCTTCCTGGCCAGTGACCTCGGTCCGCTCGCCCTGTCCTTCTGGCGCTGCGCCGGCGGGCTGGCGGTGCTGCTCGGGGTGCTCGCCGTACGCCGCCGCCCCGCTCGGGCGGCCCGGCCCGCCCGGCCGTCGGCGGCTTCGCTGATCGCCACCGGGCTGATGTTCACCCTGTTCCAGGCCGCCTACTTCGGGGCCGTGCGCGAGACCGGCCTGGCGGTCGGCACCGTGGTCACCCTCGGGGCGGGGCCCGTGCTGATCGCGCTGGGCGGCCGGTACTGGATGGGTGAGCGGCTGGGCCTGGGCGGGCTGGCCGCCGTCGGCGGTGCGCTGGCGGGGCTGGCCGTACTGGTGCTGGGCTCCGGGGGCGGTGAGGTGCGGCCGCTCGGGGTCGTCTGGGCGCTGGTGTCGGCCGCCGGGTACGCGGCGATGACGCTGCGCGCGCGGTGGCTCGGGCGGCGCGGCGCGGGCGGGGACCCGCTGGTCACCACCGCGTGGTCGGTGGCGGTGGGCGCGGTGTGCCTGCTGCCGCTCGCGGCGGTGGAGGGCCTGCTGCCGCACACCGCCGAGCCGGCGCGGGTGCTCTGGCTGCTGGGGTACGTGGCCGTGGTGCCGACGGCGCTGGCGTACGTGCTGTACTTCACCGGGGCCGCGGCGGTGCGTGCCGCGACGGTGTCGGTGGTCATGCTGATCGAGCCGGTCAGCGCGGCGGTGATCGCCGTCGCGGTGCTCGGGGAGCGGCTGACCGGCGCCGTGGTGCTGGGCACCGTACTGCTGCTGGCGGCGGTCGGGGCGCTGATCGCGGCCGAGGCGCGCCGGCCCGCCGGCGGGGTGCGCCGCGTGGCCGGCGGCGGGCCGGAGGACCGGCCCGCCCAGGAGCCTCAGAGCGCGGTGATGTAGTCCGGGACGGCGATGCCGGGGGCCAGGTCGGCGTACGGGACGGGGGTCCCGTACGCCGGTGCCACCGGGACCACGCCCGACCAGAAGGGCAGGTCCAGGTCCTCGGCGTCGTCGTTCGGGCCGCCCGTGCGCACCTTCGCGGACACCTCGTTCAGGTCGAGGCGGATCACCGCGGTGGCGGCCAGCTCCTTGGCGTTGGCGGGCCGGGAGTCCGCCGAGCGGCCGGGCACGACCTGGTCGACGAGGGCGTCCAGCGCGATCCGGCACTCCTCCTCGTCGGTGACCTGGTAGGCGGTGCCGTGCACGACCACCGAGCGGTAGTTCATCGAGTGGTGGAAGGCCGACTTGGCCAGCACCAGGCCGTCCACGTGCGTCACCGTGAGGCAGACCGCCAGGCCCGGGTCGGCCTTCCCGGCGGCCAGCAGCGGGCGCGAGCCGGTGGAGCCGTGGACGTAGAGGGTCTCGCCCACCCGGCCGTAGAGCGTGGGGAGGACCACCGGCGCGCCGTCGCGGACGAACCCGAGGTGGCAGAGGTAGGCCTGGTCGAGTATCGAGTGCACCGTCTCGCGGTCGTAGCGCGCCCGCTGGCGGGCGCGGCTCGGGACGGTGCGGTCGGTGGGCTCGTAGTCGGCGACGGTGGTGGCGCTCATGGTGCGTACTCCATTGCACTAGTGCATAATGTCGTTTGTGCTAGGAGAGTATCTGATCAGTGGGCGTCGCGCATCGGAAATCGCGGCCAGTGTCGAAACCGGCGTCGGATCGGGCGAGCTCGCCCCGGGGGCGCTGCTCCCGCCGATGCGCGAACTCGCGGCCGCCCTGGGGGTGAACCCCAACACCGTGGCCGCCGCGTACCGCACCCTGCGCGAGCGCGGGGTCATCGAGACCGACGGGCGGCGCGGCAGCCGGATCCGGGCCCGCCCCGCGACCGCGCCGCGCGACGTGCGGCGCATGCCGGTGCCCGAAGGCGTCCGCGACGTCGCGCAGGGCAACCCCGACCTGGCGCTGCTGCCCCCGCTGGACGGGGCGCTGGCCGCCGCCGCCCGGCGGTACGCCGAAGCCCCGACCCTGTACGGGCAGGACCCGGTGATCCCGGACCTCGCCCGGCTCGCCCGGGCCGGCTTCGAGGCCGACGGGGTCCCGGCCGGGGCCCTCGCGGTGACCTCGGGGGCGCTGGACGGCATCGAGCGCGTGCTGGCCGCGCACCTGCGGGCCGGGGACGCGGTGGCCGTCGAGGACCCGGGCTGGGGGAGCGTGCTGGACCTGGCCCCCGCGCTCGGCCTGCGGGTGGTGCCGGTGGCCGTCGACGACGAGGGGCCGGTGCCGGAGTCGGTGGCCCGGGCGCTGGCGGAAGGGGCGCGGGCCCTGGTGGTCACGGCCCGCGCGCAGAACCCGACCGGCGCCGCCGTCTCCGCGGCCCGGGCGGCGGGGCTCAGGGAGCTGCTGGCCGGCCGTCCCGAGGTGCTGCTCATCGAGGACGACCACGGCCACGGGATCGTCGACCTGCCGCTGTGCCCCCTCGGCGGGGTGACCCGGCACTGGGCGCTGATCCGCTCGACGGCGAAGGCGTACGGCCCCGACCTGCGGCTCGCGGTGCTCACGGGCGACGCGGTGACGATGGACCGGGTCCGGGGACGGCAGCGGCTGGGCCCGGGGTGGGTGAGCCGGCTGCTCCAGTACGCGGTGGTCGACCTGTGGACCTCCGGCGCCGTGGACCGGGAGGCCGTGGCGCGCTCGTACGGGCTGCGCCGGGACGGCCTGGTCGCCGCGCTCGCGGAGCGGGGCGTACGGGCGCACGGGCGGAGCGGGATGAACGTGTGGGTGCCCGTCGCCGACGAGACGGCGGCGGTCACCCGGCTGCTGGCGGCCGGCTGGGCGGTGCGCCCCGGGGCCGGCTACCGCGTCCAGGCGGGCCCCGGGGTGCGGATCACCGTCTCCGGGCTGGACCCGGCGGAGGTCGGGGGCCTGGCCGACGCGGTGGCCGACGCGGTCCGCCCGGCGGCCGGGGGGCGCTTCGACTGAGACGCCTCCGCCCCCGCCGCGGAGTGCGGCGGGGGCGTGGCGCGTCCGGTCGGGCGGGGGTCCGGGCCGGTCAGGCGGCCTTGCGCGGGGCGGACCGGGACTGGGTCAGGGCCGCGCCCGCCAGGATGACCGCCGCGCCGACCGGGGTGTTCCAGTGCAGCTGCTCGCCCAGGACCAGGACGCCGGCGGTGGTGGCGATGACCGGGATGAAGTAGGTGACCATCTGCGCGGTGGTCGGCCCGATCTCCGTCACCAGCCCGTACTGCATCTGCAGCGCCATTCCGGTGCCCAGGGCCCCCAGCGCGACCACGGCGAGCGTCGGCCAGAGCGGGAAGCCGGCCGGGGCCGCGGTGAAGACGGCGCTGACGGCGGCCAGCTGGACGGTGGAGACCATGAGCTGGGCCCCGGTGAGCGCCACCGGGGAGCCGGGGGTGCCGGCCAGGGTGCGGCGGACGTAGATCCAGCCGATCGGGTAGGAGAGCGCGGCCAGCAGGGCCAGCGCGGTGCCCTTGGCGTCGATCCCCGCGAAGCCCTGCCAGGCGCCGAGCACCGTCAGGACGCCCAGGAAGCCGATGCCCAGCCCCGCGAAGCGGCGGCGCGTGGGCCGGTCCTCGGACAGCGCCACCAGCGAGAGCGCCATGCCCCACAGCGGGGAGGTGGCGTTGCAGATCCCCGCCAGGCTGGAGGGGATGCTCTGCTCGGCGTACGCGAAGAGCGAGAACGGGACGGTGTTCAGCAGGAGCGCCGCGACGGTGAGGTGGCCCCAGGTGCGCCGGCCGCGCGGGAGCGGCTCCCGGCGCACCAGCAGCACCACGAGGAGGGCGAGCGCCCCGAAGAACACCCGGCCGAGGGCGACCTGGAAGGGGGCGAACGCCTCGGTGCCGACCTTGATCAGGAGGAAGCTGAAGCCCCACACCACCGAGAGGAGGGCGAACCGCAGCCGCCAGTCCAGGCGGGCCGCGCCGGCGGTGCCGCGGCGGGCCGGCTGCCGTACGGGGGAGTGGACGGTGGTGCGGGAGGTGGTCGGTGCGCTCATGCGGTTCACTCTGCTGCGCACGACCTCGTAGGACAAGCGAGAGTTCCTTCGACGGAAGGCGTAGCATCGCTTACATGTTGAACCTGGAGCGCCTGCGCACCCTCGACGCCCTCGCCCGCCACGGCTCGGTCAGTGGTGCGGCGGGCGGCCTCCATGTGACCACATCCGCGGTCTCCCAGCAGATGGCCAAGCTGGAGCGGGAGGTCGGCCAGCCGCTGCTCGCCAAGAACGGGCGCGGGGTCCGGCTCACGGACGCGGGGCGGCTGCTCGCCGACCACGCCGCCCGCATCATCTCCCAGGTGGAGCTCGCGCAGGCCGACGTGGAGGCCCAGCGGGGCTGCGCGGTGGGGGAGTTGCGGATCGGGGCCTTCCCCACGGCCATGCGGGGGCTGCTGCCCCGCGCCCTCGGCACGCTGCGGGCCGCCCATCCCGAACTGCGGGCCATGGTGCGGGAAAGCGAGCCCGAGGAGAGCATGGCGGCCGTCGTGCGCGGCGACCTGGACATGGCGCTGGCCATCGACTGGCACAACAAGCGGATGCCGGTGCCTGCCGAACTGTCCCGGGCCCACCTCCTGGACGACGCCGCCGACATCGCCGTCCCCGCCGGGCACCCGCTGGCCGGCCGCGCCGAGATCTCCCTCGGGGACCTCGCCGACGACGACTGGATCTCCTGGAACGAGGGGCAGTTCTGCCACGAGTGGCTGGTGTTCACCCTGCGCGGCATCGGGGTCGAGCCGCGCATCGCGCACATCGCCGAGGAGCACCACACCCAGCTGGCCTTCGTGGAGGCCGGGCTGGGCGTCTGCGTGACGCCCCGGCTGGGCCGCGGGCCGGTGCCGCCCGGCGTGCGGCTGCTGCCGGCGGTCGACACCGTCCGCCGCCACGTGTACGTCGTCTGGCGGACGGACGCGGGCCGCCGGCCCTCCGTCAGGGCCGCCGTCGAGGCCCTGGCGGAGGCGGCCGCGGCGGTGTAGCCGCCGGTCACGTCCCGTCGGTCGCATCCCGTCGGTCACGTCCCGCCGGTCGCATCCCGTCGGTCACGTTCCGTCGGTCGCATCCCGCCGGTCGCGTCCCGCGGAAGTCCTCACATCTTGCGGAAGTCCCAGGACACCACCGAGTCCGGGGTGAGGCGGATCCAGGCGTGGCGGCCGTCGTGCGGCATCTCCTCGATCCCGAAGTTCTTGAGGGGGAAGAGCCGTTCCGGCTCCAGCAGCTCGGGGCAGGGCTCGCCGGTGCGCGGCGCCTCGCCCACGAAGACCGCGCGGCCGGACAGCTCGACCCCGCGCAGTTCCCCGTACTCCTCCCCGGCGTCCACCACGACCGAGATCCGCGGGTCGGCCCGCAGGTCGGCCCAGCGGCGGCTGCGGGTGATCGAGTACAGCCACATCGAGGTGCCGTCCCAGACGAACCACAGGGCGCCCACGTGCGGACGCCCGTCCGGGGAGACCGTGGCCACCCGGCAGGTGCGCTGCTCCCGCAGGAACGCGTCCACCTCCTTGCCGCTCATCATGATCCGCCGGCCCCGCCGCTGCGCCGCCCCGGCGCCCGTCCCGTCCATCCGTCCCGCACCCCTTCACATCTGACTGTGTGTCAGGAATCATGCGTGCTCTTCCGTCGCCACGCCAGGGGGAGTCATGCGGGAACTCGATCCGGCCGCCACCGCGCTGCTCACCGTGGAGTGCCAGAACGGAGTGGTGGGCGAGGAGAGCGCCCTGCCCGAGCTGGCGAAGGAGGCCCGCGGCTCCGGAATGCTGGACCGGGTCGCCGCGCTCGTCGACGCCGCGCGCGGCGCCGGCGTACAGGTGGTGCACGCGGTCGCCGAGCGGCGGCCCGACGGACTCGGGGCCAACACCAACGCACGGCTCTTCCGGGCCGCCGGGAAGCTGCCCGTCCGGCAGCTGACCGGCACCGACGCGGTGCGGGTCGCCGCCCCCATCACCGTGGACGGCCGGGACCTCGTGGTCCGCCGGCTGCACGGGCTCTCCCCGATGGCCGGCACCGACCTGGACGCCCTGCTGCGCAACCTCGGGGTCCGCACCCTCGTCGTCACCGGGGTCTCCTCGAACATCGCGATCCCGAACACCGTCTTCGACGCCGTCAACCTCGGCTACGAGGTCGTGGTCCCCTCCGACGCCATCGCCGGGGTGCCCGCCTCCTGCACCGCCGAGGTGATCCGCAACTCCCTCGCACTGGTGGCGGCCGTGACCACGGCCGAAGCCCTGCTTGGGCAGTGGGCCCCGCGGCGCTGACCCCCGTCACGCGTACGCCCCGGGCGGCCGGTGCCGTCCGGGCGCCCGGTCCGCCGGTCGAACTGAGGTGAACGCCTGGAAAACCGGGTGTACTTCGGAAGGATGGGGGCGGCCGGTCCGGTGCAGGGCGGGCCGCAGTCGACTGGGGGTGTGGTGTGACGGTGCAGCGGTCGTCATCGGGGCGTCGGGCAGTCGCGGTGGTCGGGGTCGGGGCGTCGGGGGCCATGGTCGCGGTCCAGGTCTGCGAGGCGGCCACGCGGCGGGGGACCGCGCTGGACCTCCTGCTGATCGAACCCGGACCCGAAGCCGGGCGGGGCACGGCGTACGCGACGACGGACCCCCGGCACCTGCTGAACGTGGCCGCCGGGAACATGAGCTGCTACCCCGATGATCCGGGGCACTTCACACGGTGGCTGTGCCGGCACGGCTCGCCGGACGTCTCCGCGGCGGACTTCGTCGAACGGCAGCGGTACGGGGCCTATCTCGCCGACACGCTCGGCCGGGCCGTCATCGCCTCCCACGGCACCGTCGCCGTCCGCAGGCTCCGCACCCGGGCCACCGGCTGCCGCTGGCAGGGCCCGACGGCGCGGATCGAACTGGCCGACGGCGGTGCGGTGGACGCCGACTGCGTGGTGCTGGCCACCGGCCCCGGCCCGGTCGCCGACGCGGACTGGGCGCCGGCCGGGCTGAGGGTCAGCGGCCGGCTGGTCCCGGACCCCTGGGCGCCGGGGGCGCTGGACCCGGTACTGGCCGAGGCCGGCGCACAGGACGTACTGCTCGTCGGCACGGGACTGACCGCCGTGGACGTCGCGTTGCAGCTGGACCGCCCCGGCCGGACCCTGCACGCGGTCTCGCGCGGCGGGCGGCTGCCGCAGTCCCACGCCGTGGTCCCGCTGCCCGCCGCGGCCTGCGAGGACCATCTCGACGGCCTCTCCCTGGCGGGACTGCGGGGCGCGATCCGCCGGCACGTCGGCCGGGTGCTGCGCACCCACGGGGACTGGCGCCCCGCCGTGGACGGACTGCGCCCGCTCACCGCCGGGCTCTGGGCCTCCCTGTCCGAGGAGGACCGGGCCGCGTTCCTGGAGCAGGACAGCGCGCTGTGGAACGTGCACCGGCACCGGATGCCCCCGGCGACCGCGGAGGCCGTGTCACGGATGTGCCGGATGCGGCGGCTGCGGCCCGGCGCCGGCCGGGTCACCGCCGCCCGCCGCGGCCCCGACGGATCGGTCACCGTCACCCTCGCGTCCCCCGACGGGCGGGAGGCACGGGAACTGACGGTCGGCTGGGTGGTGAACTGCACCGGCGTGCACGTGCCGGCGAAGGACACCGCCGATCCGCTGTGGCGGGGGCTGCTCGACGGGGGCGAGGCCGTGCCGGGCCCGCTCGGCATGGGCTTCGGCACCGACCGGGGCCGGCTGCGGGGTGCGGACGGGCGGGCCGTGCGGCCGGTGTGGACGCTCGGCGCGCCGCGCCGCGGCGAGCTGTGGGAGACCACCGCCGTCCCGGAGATCCGCGGGCAGGCGCGGGCCGTGGCCGAGGCGGTGCTGGGCCACCTGGCCGGATCCGCCCCGGCCCCCCGGCCCGTACGGCGGCCGCCCCTCGACACCTCGGGGCTGCCGCTCAGCACCCATGACGCGGCCGCGGCGGTCTACCGCTCGGGCCTGGAGCGGCTGCTGACCCTGCGGTCCGGTGCGGTGCACGCGTTCCGCCGGGCCGCCGTGCTCGACCCCGGCTTCGCCCTCGCCCATGCCGCGCTCGCGCTGACCGGCCACGAGAGCGGGACCGGTGTGGACGTGGCCCGCGCCCTCGCCGACGCCCGGCGGGCGGTGCGGGAACGGGGCGGCGCGCACGAGCGGTCCTGGGTGGACGCGGTCTCGCACCGCGTGCGGGGGACCGGCGCGGACCAGGCCCTGGTGCGCCACCTCGACGGCCAGCCCGGGGACATGCTGGCGCTCGCCACCGCCGTGCCCGGCATCAGCTCCTCCGGCTTGCCCGGTTTCGACGGCGCCACCGCCCGCCGCCTGGCGGAACGGGCGTACGAAGCCCACCCCGGGCACTGGTTCCCCGCCTCCGTGCTGGCCCTCGTGCGGCAGGAGGAGGGCCGGTACGAGGAGGCCGAGGCGCTGGCCGAGAAGGCCCTGGCGGCCGAGCCCGCGTCGGGGCACGCCGTCCACGCGCTCACCCACGCCGACTACGAGCGCGGCCGGCACCGGGCGGGCCTGGAGCGTCTCGACCGGTGGCTGGCCGACCGGCCGGGACGCGCAGGCGGCCACCGGGCCCACTTCGCCTGGCACGCGGCCCTGCACGAACTGGCCCTGGGGGACGAGGCCGCGGTCCGGCGCCGGTGGAAGACCGAGCTGTCGCCCGCCGACGTGCAGGGGCTGCGGGCCCTGGTGGACTCCTGCTCGCTGCTGTGGCGGGCCCGGCTCACCGGCGGCCGGCACGGCGGGACCCCGCTCCACGAGGTCCTGGAGGTGATCGACCGGGACCTGCTGGAGCGTCCGGCCACCGCCTTCACCGCGCTGCACGCCGCGTTCGCCCTCACCGCGGCCCGCGACCTGCCCGGGCTGCGGCGGCTGCGCTCCCACTCCCTGCGCGGCGACCGGGTCCAGCGCGAGGTCGCGGCGCCGCTGTGCGAGGCGCTGGAGCACTTCACCGAGGAGCGCTGGGGGGAGGCGGCGGACGGGCTGGGCCGGATCCTGCCCTCCCTGGGCCGGGCGGGCGGCAGCGCGGCCCAGCGCGAGGTGGCCGAGGAGGCACTGCTGTACGCGCTGGTCTCGGCGGGCCGCCCCGGGGCCGCGCGGGCGCGGCTGGAGGAGAGGCTGCACCGCAGGCCCTCCCCGCACGACCGGAGCCGGCTGGCCGCGCTGACGCCGCCCGGTGCCGGACACCGCTGAAAGACCCCTTCCGGCTCCGTCCACCCACCGCACCACCCGAAGGGCCGCGCTTTCCGCGCGGCCCTTCGGCATGTTCGCAGTCCTATCAGGAGGGCTAATCAACCGGCCCTGGGGCGGCGGGAGTTACCTCCGTATCGTTTTTAAAGGTAACCGCCATGGAGGAGGAACACTCACATGAGTCCCATCGCCCCGCACCACTACTTCGAGACCCGGCTCCAGCTCACCGAGGACCCGCTGCTGGTCGCCGCCCGCCTCGCGGACTCCGGCCTGCACGAGTCCTACGTCGTCTACGAGAACGGCGGCAGCTGGTCCTACGCGGGCGGCGTCCGCGCCGAGCTGACCCTCGACCGCACCGGTGCCCGGCTGACCCAGGAGGACGGCACGGACGCCTTCCGCGCCTGGGACGGGCAGCCGCTGCGCCTGGTGTCCGACCTGCTGGGCGCCGTCTCCGTGCCGTACTGGCGGGCCTACGGCTGGGCCGCCTTCGAGCTGTCCTACGCCAAGGACGGCGCCCTGGACCAGATCGGCGACGGCCGCCTGATGCACCTCATCGTGCCCCGCGCCGAGGTCCGGTTCGAGGCCGGGCACGCCCTGCTGCGCGCCGCCGACCAGGCCACGCTCGACGCCCTCCTCACCACCGTCGCCAGCACCGCGCCGGCCGCCGCCGGGCGGCCCCGGCCGCTGGACGTGCACGCCACCGGCGGCAGCCAGTACCGCGAGGCCGTGCGGCGCGCCGTCGAGGAGATCAACGCGGGCGCCCTGCACAAGGTGATCCTGTCGCGGGTCGTCGAGGTCGACGGCGAGGTCGATCTGACCGGCACCTACGTCGCCGGGCGCCGGGGCAACAACCCGGCCCGCTCCTTCATGCTGAACCTGGGCGGCACGGAGGCCATCGGCTTCAGCCCGGAGATCGTCGTCCAGGTCTCCGAGGACGGCCGGGTCGTCAGCCAGCCGCTGGCCGGCACCCGCGCGCTCACGGGCGACCTGCTCGCCGACGAGAACCTGCGCGCCGACCTGTTCGGCTCCCCCAAGGAGGTCTACGAGCACGCCATCTCCGTCAAGGTGGGCGCGGACGAACTGGTCGACGTCTGCGTCGAGGGATCGGTCGAGGTCCCGGAGTTCATGGCGATCCGTGAACGCGGCAGCGTGCAGCACCTCGCCTCCCGGGTGGCCGGCCGGCTCGCCCCCGGCCGGGAGGCCTGGGACGCCTTCGGAGCGGTCTTCCCCGCCGTCACCGCGTCCGGAGTGCCGAAGTCCGCCGCCTACGACTCCATACGCCGGCACGAGCCGGAGTCCCGCGGCCTCTACAGCGGAGCGGTCCTGACCGTGGACCACGCCGGTGCCATGGACGCGGCCCTGGTGCTGCGCAGCGCCTACCGCAAGGACGGCCGCACCTGGCTGCGGGCCGGCGCCGGCATCGTCGGACACTCCACCCCCGAGCGCGAGTTCGAGGAGACCTGCGAGAAGCTCGACAGCGTCGCCCGGTTCCTCGTGCCCGCGGGCAGCGGCGGCACCCGATGAAGGTCACCTCCGAGGTGCACCTCGCCGGGATCGGCAGCTGGCTGCCCGACGAGGTCACCACCGCCGACGCCGTGGCCGACCGCCGGTACGCGGAGGAGGACCGGAAGGCCTCCGGGATGCTGGCCGTGCGGGTGGCCGGCGCAACACCCGCCCCCGACATGGCCGTACGGGCCGCCCGGTCCGCGCTGCGACGCGCCGGCCGCACCGGACTCACCGCCGACGACTACGGGGCGCTGCTGCACTGCGCCACCTACCACCAGGGCCCCGACGGCTGGTCCGCGCCCCACTACGTCCTGCACCGCACCCTGGACCGGCCGATCGGGGCGGCCCAGGTGGGCCCCGGCTGTCTGGGCATGCTGACGGCCCTGGAGATGGCCGCGCACCGGCTCGTAGCCGACGGCGGCAAGGACGCCGTCCTGATCACCGCGGCGGACAACTTCTCCCCGCCCCTGGTGGACCGCTGGAACTCCTCCCGGCTGTTCCTCCTCGCCGACGGGGGCGCGGCCGCCGTGGTCTCCCGGCGGGGCGGCTTCGCCCGGCTGCTGTCGGTCGGATCGGTCTCGGCCCCCTCCATGGAGGAACTGCACCGGGGCGGCGAGGAGCTCTTCCCGCCGGGGATCACCGTCGGCCGGTCACTCAACTTCGAGGAGCGCAGCGACTACTGGCGCCGGCAGTGGGCCCAGGGCGCGGCGCCGCCGCGGGTGCACCTCGGCGACGTGGTCGCCGGAGCCGTCGAGGCGGCCCTGGAGGAGGCGGACACCACCCTGGAGAAGGTGGCCCGGATCTGCCACACCGGCTACTCCGAAGGCGCCCTGCACACCATCTACCTCGACCCGCTGGACATCGAGGCGGCCGACGGGACCTGGGAGTTCACCCGGCGCGTCGGGCACGTCGGCGCCGCCGACCCGTTCATCGGCCTGGAACGCCTCTGGACCCGGGGCGAGGTCGCCCCCGGGGACCGGGTGCTGCTGCTGGCCGCCGGCCCCGGCATGGAGGTCGCCTGCGCCGTCGTGGAGATCACCACGCGCCATCTGCCCGCCACCGCACGACAGGAGGAAGCCCTGTGATGCTCGACGGATGCACCCCCTGGCCGGCCGGGACGGCCGAGCACTACCGCCGGGAGGGCCTGTGGGACGGCACCGACCTGGGCTCGCTGCCGCGCGCCTGGGCCGGGCAGTACGGCAGCGCCACCGCCCTGGTGGCGGGCGACCGGCGCGTCTCCTACGCCGAGTTCGCCGACCTGGTCGACCGCAGGGCCGCCGGATTCGTCCGGCAGGGGGTGCTGCCGGGGGACCGGATCGTCCTCCAGCTGCCCAACGTCCCCGAGTTCGTGGAGGTGGCGTTCGCCCTCTTCCGGGCCGGCGCGAAGCCGGTGTTCTCGCTGACCTCGCACCGGGCGAACGAGATCCGGCACCTGTGCGAGCTGTCGGGCGCCTCCGGCTACGTCGTCCCGGGCGTGTTCCGGGGCTTCGACCACACCGCGCTGGCCTTGGAGATGGCGGCCGAACTGCCCGCCCTGCGCAGGATCTACGCCCAGGGGGAGACCGGCTCGCCGGCGGTGGTCCCGCTGGAGTCGGTCGACGCCGATCCGGTGGAACTGCCCGCCAACGACCCCTCCGACGTGGCGTTCTTCCTGCTCTCCGGGGGCACGACCGCGCTGCCCAAGCTGATCCCGCGCACCCACGACGACTACGCGTACCAGACCCGTACGGTCGCCGCGCTCGTCGGCCTGACCAGCGAGGACGTCTACCTGGCCGCGCTGCCGGTGGAGTTCAACTTCACCTGGGGCTGCCCCGGAGTGATCGGCACGCTCTCGGCGGGCGGGACCGTGGTCCTCGCCCCGGACCCGACCGCCGACGACTGCTTCCGGCTGATCGAGCGGGAACGCGTCACCCTGACCTCGGTGGTGCCCACCGTGGCACGGCTCTGGCTGGACGAGCGCGAGTGGTCCGACTGGGACCTGTCCAGCCTCAAGGTGCTCCAGATCGGCGGAGCCCGGCTCGAACCGGAGCTCGCGGCCCGCGTGGGACCCGAGCTCGGCTGCCGGCTCCAGCAGGTGTTCGGCATGGCGGAGGGGCTCCTGACGATGTCCCGCCCCGACGACGACCCCGACAGCGTCCTGCACACCCAGGGCCGGCCGGTGTCCCCCGCCGACGAGGTGAAGATCGTCGACGAGCACGGCCGGGAGGTCCCGGCCGGAGACACCGGGGAACTGCTCACCCGGGGGCCGTACACCCTGAGGGGCTACTACCGGGCCCCCGAGCACAACACCAGGGCCTTCACCGAGGACGGCTTCTACCGCACGGGCGACCTGGCCGGCCTCACGGAGGAAGGCCGGCTGGTGGTCCGGGGACGGCTCAAGGACGTCGTCATCCGCGGCGGCGACAAGATCGCGGCGGGAGAGGTGGAGGCCCACCTGCTCAACTGCCCGGGGATCGCGGCGGCGGCGGTGGTGCCGGTGCCGGACGAGTTCCTCGGCGAGCGGATCTACGCCTTCCTCGTCGCCCGCACCGACCAGGACGGGGCGGGAACGGCCGCCGGGACGCCCTCCCTCGCGGACCTCAAGGCCGCGCTGCACAGCCGCGGACTCGCCGACTACAAGCTGCCGGACCGCGCCGAGTTCGTGTCCGACCTGCCCCTGACCCCGCTCGGGAAGATCGACAAGAAGGTGCTCGCGGCCGCCGCCGCCGATCCCGCCCTGCCGCGCCGCTGGAAGCCGGCCGGACAGCAGCCGGCCGCACCGTCCGCCGGGCAACAGCCGGCCGCACCGTCCACCGGGGCAGCCGCACCGGGCACGTCCGCCGGGCCCGCCCCCGTCCTGTCCGCCTCCGACACTTCCGCCTCGGTCCCGTCCGCAACCGTCCCGTCCGCAACCGTCCCGCCCGTCCCCGTCCCGTCCTCACCGAAGAGGTGAACCGCCATGGCCGCCACTCGTGCCGCCCGTACCGCACCGCGCACCGCGCCGCTCTCCGCTGCAGAACTCCGCCAGGAGGTGGCCGACGTGCTCGGCACCCACCCCGACGGCCTTGCCGGTGACGCCCATCTCGTCCACCAGGGCCTCGGCTCGCTGGAGATGATGCGCCTGGTCACCCGCTGGCGCCGGCAGGGCCTGCCCGCCGAGTTCGCCGAACTCGCCGCCGCCCCCACCCTCGACGACTGGCACCGCCACCTCACCGCCGCCTGGAACGCCCGTACCGAGGAGGTGGCCTGATGGACGCCCTACTGGTCAAGGGCGGTTGCCTCTACCCTGCCGACTCCACCGACCGGGTCGTCCCCGACGGAGCCGTCCTCATCCAGGACGGAGTGGTGACGGCCGTCGGCCCCGCCGCCGAGGTCGAAGCCGGCATCGCCCCCGAACTGCACCCCGCGCTGCGGACGATCGACGCCCGGGGCCGGATGATCCTGCCCGGCTTCGTCAACCCGCACTGGCACGAGATGTTCGCGATGCGCTTCCCCTTCAAGGGCGCGCTGCGCGACCCCTCGGACCGCGACGACAAACCGGTGTTCATGGCGCTCGGGGGCGACGTCCCGCAGATCTCCGTCATCTTCGACTCCTTCCACGGCCAGGTCGACAGGCTCACCCCCGACGAGGCCCTCGCCATCGCCCGCTACTCGATGTGGACCCAGCTGCGCTCCGGCGTCACCGCGCTGGGCGACGTCGGCTCCCTCAACAAGCCGGAGGCGCTCGCCCGCGCCGCCCGCGAGCTCGGGATGCGGCTCACCGTGAGCACCTGGGCCTCGGACGCCGTCTGTGCCCCCGGGGACAGCCGGTTCCGCCGCACCCGTGACGCGGACGGCGAACTCCAGCGGATCGAGAAGCTGCTGGGCGACTGTGCGGCCGACCCCGGGGGACTGGTGCGGGCCTGGCCGACCGCCGTCTACGGGACGAACATGACCGACGAACTCGGTGCCGGGTTCGCCGAGCTCGTGGCCCGCTTCGACGTCCCGTTCGCGGCGCACGTCGGCGCGCTGCGCAACGAGGCCGAGGTGATGCTCGCCTACCACGGGTCGACCCCGGTGCGCCGGTTCGCCGACCTCGGCCTGCTCTCCGAGCGGTTCATGGCGGTGCACTGCGCCTTCGCCGACGCGGGCGAGCGGGCCCTGCTGATCGGCGCGGGCGCGCACATCAGCCACTCGCCGGCCAAGTACGGACCGGCCGGGGAGGCGTCCTTGACCGAGACCCGGATGTTCCCGGAGTTCCGGCGCGCCGGACTCGACGTGTCGCTCTCCACCGACGGCGCCGCCATGCCGATCGGCGGGATGGCCGAGGCGATGCGCGCGGTGTGGCAGGTCTACAACGAGATGTACGCCGACCCCACCGAGGTGCTGCCCACCGACGCACTGGCGATGGCGACGCGGATTCCCGCCCGCGGCCTCGACCAGGGCGACCGGATCGGCAGCCTGGAACCGGGCAAGCAGGGCGACCTGCTGCTGGTCAGGGCCGAGGACTGGCGCTACCTGCTCAACCCCCGTCCCCTGGAGGGCTTCCTGGCCCTGGGCGGCTCCATGGACGTGGACACCGTGGTCGTCGCCGGCCGGGTCCTGGTCGACGGAGGCCGGTCCACCCGGCTGGACGAGGAGGCCCTGGAAGCCGAGTACCTGGAGGCGCTGGGCTCGTTCACCGTCCGCTGCCTCGGCGTGGACTCCGACGCGGTCGCCGCCCGGCTGCGGCACCGCACCGAGACGCTCGCGGCCCGCCGGCTGGCCCGGGCGGGTGCGACCTACCTCCCCACCGACCGGAAGGAACGGCGATGACGACGAAAACGGCCCTGGTCACCGGTGCCGCGGGCGGCATCGGAGCGGCGGTCGCGAGGGCCCTGGCCGCCGACGGCGCACGGGTCGCCCTGCTCGACGCGGACCCGGCCGCCCTGGAACCGCTGACGAAGGAACTGCGGACGGCGGGCGCGCCGGTCCTGGCCCTGGGCGTGGACGTCCGTTCCAGCAGGGAGGTGGACGCCGCCGTCGACCGCACGGAACGCGAACTGGGGCCGCTCGACCACCTGGTGAACGCCGCCGGCGTGCTGCGCACCGGAGAGGTCGCGGGCTTCAGCGACGAGGACTGGGACACCACCTTCGCGGTCAACGCCACCGGCGTCTTCCACGTCAGCCGGGCGGTCGCCAACCGGATGGTGCCGCGCCGGTCCGGGGCGATCGTCACCGTGGCCTCGAACGCGGCGGGCATCCCGCGCTGGAACATGGCGGCCTACGCGGCGTCGAAGGCCGCGGCCACCAGCTTCACCAAGACGCTGGGGCTGGAACTGGCCAGGTTCGGCATCCGCTGCAACGTGGTCGCCCCCGGCTCCACCGAGACGCCGATGCTCACCTCGATGTACGCGGACGGCGACGCGGCCGGGCCCTCCGTCGAGGGCTCGCCCGGCACCTACCGGGTGGGCATCCCGCTCGGCCGGCTGGCCCAGCCCGAGGACATCGCCCACGCGGTCCTCTTCCTGCTCTCCGACCGGGCGGCACACATCACCCTGCACGGCCTGACGGTGGACGGGGGCGCCGCGCTCGGCGTCTGAGCCGGGCCCCGTCCGCCTCCCCGTCCCGTTCCCCGTCCGCGTCCCCCGCCCCTTCCTTCCTCTTGCCCACTGGAGCCACCATGGCGATCCCGCTGATCGATTCCTATCCCATGCCGACCGAGGACGAGCTGCCGCGCAACACGGCGCCCTGGACCGTCGACCCGGCCCGGGCGGTCCTGCTCGTCCACGACCTCCAGAACTACTTCCTCAGCCCCTTCGGCCACGGCGGCCCGGACACCGGCCGCCAGCCGCTGACCGACCTGATGGACCACGCCGAGGTGCTGCGCGCCGCCTTCGCCGAGGTGGGCGCACCCGTCGTCTACACCGCCCAGCCCGGTGGCATGACGGACGAACAGCGAGGTCTGCTCAAGGACTTCTGGGGAGCCGGCATGAGCGCCGACCCGGCCCACCGCGCCATCCCCGAGCGGATCGCCCCGGCCCCCGGCGACCGGGTGTTCACCAAATGGCGGCCCAGCGCCTTCTGCCGCACCGACCTGCTCGGACTGCTGCGCCGCACCGGCCGCGACCAGCTGGTGATCTGCGGGGTGTACGCCCACGTCGGGATCCTGATGACCGCCCACGAGGGCTTCTCCCACGACATCCAGACCTTCGTCGTGGGCGACGCGGTCGCCGACTTCTCCGCCGAACGGCACCGCGAGACGCTGGAGTACGTCTCCACCCGCTGTTCCGTCACGGTCTCCACCCGCGCGGTCCTCGCGGCACTGGACGGAGGCCCGCGATGAGCTCCCACCCGCTGCTCGACCGCGTGCTCGGCGCCGACCCGCCGCCGTTCGCCCTGCTGCACCGGCCCGGAGCCACCGGACCCGACCGGATCGACCTCGTCGTCGGCCCGGCCGCCGAGCGGGAGCTGATCGCCGACATCCCGCTGACGTCCGGCGACGGGGCCCCCGGCGCCCGGCACGAGGTCCTCGCCCTGCTGCCCTACCGGCAGATCCGCGAGCGGGGCTACGCCTGCCCCGACGACGGGGCGCCGCTGCTCACCATGGCCGTCGAGGACCAGGCGGTGCTGCCGCTCGACGAGGTGCTGGCCGCCCTGCCCGACCTCCCGATCAGCATGGACGAGGGGTGCTTCGACGCCGACGACGAGGAGTACGCCGCCCGGGTGCGCCGGGTGCTCACCGAGGAGATCGGCCGCGGGGCCGGTGCCAACTTCGTCATCAAGCGCTCCTTCACCGCACGGATCGACAACTGGTCGGCGCGGACGGCCCTGTCGTTCTTCCGCCGGCTCGCCGGCCGCGACCCCGGCGGCTACTGGACCTTCGTCATCCACACCGGTGACCGCACCTTCGTCGGGGCGTCCCCGGAACGCCACATCAGCCTGGACGCCGGCCGGGTCGTGATGAACCCGATCAGCGGCACGTACCGCTACCCGGCCGGAGGGCCCGACCTGGACGGGGTGCTCGCCTTCCTCGCCGACCCCAAGGAGGCCAACGAGCTGTACATGGTGCTCGACGAGGAACTCAAGATGATGGGCCGGGTCTGCGAACTGGGCGGCCGGGTCACCGGCCCCGCCCTCAAGCAGATGGCCCGGGTCGCCCACACCGAGTACTTCATCGAGGGCCAGAGCTCCCTGGACGTACGGGACATCCTCCGGGAGACCCTGTTCGCGCCCACCGTCACCGGCGGCCCGCTGGAGAGCGCCTGCGAGGTGATCAGCCGGCACGAGCCGGAGGGCCGCGGCTACTACGCCGGCGTGGCCGCGCTGATCGGCCGCGACGAACAGGGAGCCCGCCGGATGGACTCGGCGATCCTCATCCGCACGGCGGAGATCGGCCCGGACGGGCAGGTCCGCATCCCGGTCGGCGCCACCCTGGTGCGCGACTCCGACCCGGCGAGCGAGGCCGCCGAGACCCGTGCCAAGGCGGCCGGGCTGATCGAGGCGCTGCGCTCCCCGGCGGGCGGCCCGGCCGGGTCCGTCCCGGTGGCCTCGCTCGCGGCCCGGCCCGAGGTCCGGCGGGCCCTGGCCGCGCGCAACGAACCGCTGGCCGACTTCTGGTTCCGGGCGCCCGCGGACCGCGCCCGCCCGGTGCGCGGACTCGCCGGCCGCCGGGTGCTGGTGATCGACGCCGAGGACACGTTCACGTCGATGGCCCGCCACCTGCTGGAAGCGCAGGGGCTGCGGATCGTGGTGAAGCGGTTCGACGAGGATTTCCGGCTGGACGCGCACGACCTCGTCATCGTCGGCCCGGGTCCGGGGGACCCGAGGGACACCTGCGACCCCAAGATCGCCCGGATGCGACAGACGACCGCCGCGCTGCTGCGGCGGGGCATCCCGTTCCTCTCGGTCTGCCTCGGCCACCAGGTGCTGAGCACGCTGCTCGGACTCCCGATCGTCCGCCACCCCATGCCCACCCAGGGCGTCCAGCGCCGCGTCGGCTGCTTCGGCCGTACCGAACCGGTCGGCTTCTACAACACCTTCGCCGCCCACTCCGACTGGGACCTGGTCGACTGCCCGGCCCGGCCGGGGCACGTCCGGGTCTTCCGCGAGGCGTCCGGCGAGGTGCACGCGCTGCGCGGCCCCGGGTTCGCATCGGTGCAGTTCCACCCCGCCTCGGTGCTGACCCGGCGCGGCGGCGAGCTCCTCGCGCACATGGTCTCCGAGGTGCTCGGAGAGGTAACGGAGCTTTATCGGACGCCCGTTGCCGCCACCCCGATACCTGCATAGCTTAATAACCGGTAACGGAAGCCCGGGCCCGCACCACCGGCCGGCACCCCGCCCCTCCCACCGCGCCCACCCTGGAAAGGACCTGTCCGATGCGCTTCGACAACATATGGATCGCCGGCACCGGAGGCACCCTCGGTGAACTCGTGCCGGTGGCCGAGGCGGTGGCCGACGGCTCCTACTCGGCCGACGCCGCCGCGAGCACCGGGATGGCCAGCTACTCCCGCTCGGCCGATGCGCCGCCGGAGATGGCCGTCACCGCCGGCCGCCAGGCCGTCAAGGAGGCCGCCGAGAAGGGCGCCCGGGTCGGTGCCGACTCCCTGGTCCTGCACAGCCACGGTCACTTCCAGGGCATCGACATGTGGCCCGCGGCCTGCTGGATCGCCCGGGAACTGCTCGGCCCCACCCTCAACAGCATGCCGATGACCGTCGCCGCCTGGTCCAACGGCTCCCTCGCCTCCCTCGACGTGGCCGCCTCCACCCTGATCGCCCGGCCCGAGGTGCCGTCCGCCCTGATCACCCTCGCGGACCGCTTCGCGCCCCCCGCCGACCGCTGGTACACCTCGCCCGGCATGGTCTTCGGCGACGGCGCCGCGGCCGCCGTGGTCACCCGCGACACGGGCCGGCTGCGCCTGCGCTCCCTGGTCAGCGAGACCGACACGGTCCTGGAGGGCCTGTCCCGGGGCGCCGAGCCGTTCCGCACGGCACCCGGTGAGCGGCCGGACATGCGCCGCAGGACCCGTGAGTTCCTCGCCACCGGCGAGGTCTCCCTGCGCGACGTGCAGACCAGGTCCGTCGAGCGCACCCGCAGCGTCGTCGGCCGGGCCCTCGACGAGGCCGGCGTGGCTCCGGACGGCATCCACTGGCTGGTGACCCCCTTCGTGGGCCGCACCCTGCACCGGGAGAGCTTCGTCCGGCACCTGGACATCTCACCCCTCGACTCCCTGCACGAACTGGGCCTGACCATCGGCCACCTCGGCCCCTGCGATCAGCTGTACGGCCTCGACCACCTGCTCAGGAACGACCTGCTGAACCCCGGGGACCGGATCCTCGTGATCGGCACCGGCATGGGCTTCACCTTCTCCGCCGCGGTCCTCACCGCCGACGGCGTCTGACCGCCGCGCTCCCGCACCGCCCGGCCTCCGCGCCGCCCGGCTCCCGCACCGCCGCGCTTGCGCACCGCCCCGCCCGCCACCCCGTCCAGGAAGGGACACCCAGACATGAGCGCCCTCAGCACCCCGGCCACCGCTTCCCCCGGCACCTTCCCGGGAGCCCGGACGGCCTCCCGGCTGCCCACACCCGCCGAGCTCCGGGACGAGATCCCGCTCCCGCCGCTCGCCCGCAAGACCACCCAGAGAGCCCGCCGCGAGATCTCCCGCGTCCTGGCCGGACAGGACGACCGCCTGGTGGTCATCGCCGGCCCCTGCTCCGTGCACGACCCGGACGCCGCCCTCACCTACGCCGAGCGGCTCTCGGCGCTCGCCGCCGAGTACCAGGACCGGCTCCTGGTGGTCATGCGGGTCTACGTCGAGAAGCCCCGTACCCGGATCGGCTGGAAGGGGCTGCTCAGCGACCCCTGGCTGGACGGCTCCCAGGACCTGCCCAGCGGGCTGCGGCTGGCCCGCGGCCTGATGGGCCAGATCGCCGGCAGCGGACTACCCGTCGCCTGCGAGTTCCTCGACCCGCTGGTCCCGCACTACCTCGCCGACGCGGTCTCCTGGGGCGCCATCGGCGCCCGTACCGTACAGAGCCAGGTGCACCGGCAGGTCACCAGCGGCCTCGGGATGCCGATCGGCTTCAAGAACGCCACCGGCGGCGGCGTCGAGGACGCGGTGGACGCCATCGTCTCGGCCTCGCACCCCCACGTGTACCCCGGGATCGGCGACGACGGCCTGCCCGCCGTGGTGAGCACCGAAGGCAACCCCGACGGCCACGTGGTGCTGCGCGGCGGCAGCGCCGGCCCCAACTACGAGGCCGGCCCGGTCGCCGAGGTCCTCGCGCAGCTGGCCGCCGCGGGACTGCCGCAGCGGCTGGTCGTCGACGCCAGCCACGGCAACAGCAACAAGGACCACGAGCGGCAGCCGCTCGTCATCGGCGACATCGCCCGGCGGGTCGCCGCCGGTGAGGAGGGCGTCGCCGGGGTCATGATCGAGAGCTTCCTGGCCGCCGGCCGGCAGGACCTCACCATGGGCCGCACGGACCTGCTCACCTACGGACAGTCCGTCACCGACGCCTGCGTGGACTGGCCGGAGACCGCCCGCATGGTCGGGGAGCTGGCCGACGCGGTCGCCGCCCGCCGCGCCCACGCGCAGGCGCCCCGGCACTGACCCCCGGATCCCGGCCCGGATCCCGCCGACCGACTCCGTACCTTCCGAGAGGAATGAACACCGTGGCTGTCAACACGAGTTCGACCCTGCCCCTGGCCCGCGTCCTCGACGGCGCGCGGACCGCCGCGCAGCACCGGCACACCCTGACCGTCCCCGAGCCCGCCGCGTCCCGCCCCGAGGAGTACGCCGTGGCCGCGCTGGCGGCGCTCGTCCACCGCTACACCGGAGAGACCGAACTCCTGATAGGGCGTCAGCGGCAGCCGGACTCGGCCGAGGCGGTGGGCATACGCGTGGCCGGCGACACCACCGCCGAGCAGCTCCTGGAGTCCGTCGCGCAGGCCGGCTTCCCCGGCTGCGCCGCCGACGCGGGCCGCCTGCCGCACGCCGCCGTGACCACCGCCGACGGGTCCGGCCGGGCCCCCGCGGCCCTGACCCTGTTCCTCGGCCCCGGCGACGGCACCTTCGAACTCCGCATGGACAGCGCGGAGTTCGACGAGCAGGCCGCCGTCCAGTACGCGCGGCACGTACAGCGGGTGCTCGACGCCCTGGCCGCCGCGCCCCAGGGCACCGTACGCGACATCGCGCTGCTCACCGACGAGGAGACCCACCGCACCCTGGTGGAGTGGAACGACACCGAGGGACCGGTCCCGGAGGCCTTCTTCCACGAGCGCGTCGCCGAGCACGCCCGGCGCACCCCCGACGCCCTGGCCGTGGTCCTCCCGGGCGTCCGGCTGACCTACCGCGAGCTCGACGACCGGGCCAACCAGCTCGCGCACCGGCTCGCCGCCCGCAGGGTGCGCCCCGGGGACCGGGTCGGCGTCTGCTTCCCGCGCGGCGCCGAAAGCCTGATCGCCCAGCTCGCCTGCTTCAAACTGGCCTGTGCGGCGATCCTGCTGGACAGCGACTTCCCGGCGGAGCGCATCCGCTTCATGATCGAGGACGCCTCGGCCGTCGCCGTCCTGACCCTGGCGGAGCACGAGCCGAAGGTCGAGGGCCTCGCCCCGGTGCTCGCCCTGGACACCGACGACTGGCGCGAGGAGCCGGCCACCGAGGTCAGCGAGCCCGTCGGACCCGACGACCTGATCCACATCTGTTACACCTCCGGCTCCACCGGCGCGCCCAAGGCCGTCATGGTCCGCTTCGGGGCGGCGCGCAACCTGATCCACAGCATGAGCGAGCTGTGCGGCATGGACAGCGCCTCCCAGGGCACCTGGCTGGCGGCCCCCGGCTACGGCATGATCGAGGTCGAGTGCTTCCCGGTGCTGGCCGTCGGCGGCACCGTGCACATCCCGGACGTCTCCGTCGTCGCCTCCGAGTACCGCCTCCAGGAGTGGTTCCTGCGCGAGGGCATCACCACCACGCTGCTGATGAAGCCGATGGCCGAGCGGCTGTGGCGGCTGGAGTGGCCGCAGGACGCGCCCCTGGAGAACATCCGGGTCTGCGGGGAGCGCATCCAGTCCTGGCCGCCGGCGGGCCTGCCGTTCCGGCTGATCAACCTGTACGGCTCCGCCGAGGCGACCGTGGTCGCGGCCTGCGACATCAGCGAGCTGGGCGAGCGGCTCGGCGAGGAGGGGCGCGCCCGCCGGCTCCCGCCGATCGGCCGGCCCACCACCAACGTGACCATCTACGTCCTCGACGAGGAGTTCCGCCCGCTGCCGCCGGGGCTGGTCGGCGAGCTCTGCATCGCCGGTGTCAGCCTCTCGGCCGGCTACCTGGGCCGCCCGGAGGCCACCGCGGAGAAGTGGATCACCAACCCGATCGATCCGGCCCGGCACCCCGTCATGTACCGCACGGGCGACCTCGCCCGGTACTGGCCGGACGGCAGCATCGAGATCGTCGGACGCACCGACAACCAGGTCAAGGTGCGCGGCAACCGGGTCCACCTGGGCGAGATCGAGGTCGTGCTGACCACGCTGCCCGGGGTCCAGCAGGCCGCGGTGCTGGCCCGGCAGGACGGGCAGGGGGACGTCCAGCTGACCGCCTACATCGAGCCCGACGCCGGCGCGGCGCCCTCGGTACGGGACATCCGGCGCGGCCTGGGCCGGCGGCTTCCCGCCTTCATGGTCCCGGCGGCCTACGTCATCGGCGGCCTGCCCACCACCACCAACGGCAAGATCGACCGCACCGCGCTGCCCGAGCCGCCGCGCTCCCGCCCGGAGGTCGACACCGCCTACCAGGCTCCGTCCGGGGCCCTGGAGGAGTCGTTGCACGGACTGTGGGCGAAGGTCCTGGAGCTGGACGGCGTCGGAGTGCTCGACAACTTCTTCGACCTGGGCGGGGATTCGCTGCGGGCCGCCCGGCTGACCGAGCTGGTCCGCGAGCGGCACGGGGTGGAGCTGGAACTGGTCGACCTCTTCGACGAGCCGACCGTCCAGAAGATGGCCGCCCTGGTCGCCCGTACCGCCGCCGGCTGAGGGACCCGGCCCGGCGGGCCGTGACCGAGGCAGTGGCCCCCACACCCGTGGGGGCCACTGCCGTACGGGTCACCGGAGGCCCAGCATCTCCAGGTAGTGCTCGTTGTACATGATGCCCAGGACGTTGCCGAAGGGGTCGGTCACCGACGCGGTGACGAAGCCGCTGCCGTACTCGGTCAGCGGCGTGTACGGCGCGGCGCCCATCGCGAGCAGCCGGTCGAGGGTGCCCCGCACGTCGTCGACGTGCCAGTGGCCGATGGCGCCGCCGGGGGCCGCGGGCAGGCCCGGAGGGGCGTAGCGCCGGTCGATGAGGCCGAGTTCGGTCTGGTGGTCTCCGATCCTGAACTCGTAGTAGGCGGTCGTACCGCCCTCGCCGGGACCCTCGAAGTAGGGCTCCACGCCGAGCAGTTCCGCATACCAGTCCTTGGCTGCTTCCACATCGTCCGCGTAGAAGTTGATGGTGGCCAGTCCTCGCAGCATGGGGCGGTTCCTTCCGTGCGTTCCATGAACACCATCCATCTTCCGCTTCAAAGTGCTCAAGGACTGAGCACTTTCCTGGAGGAGACTGGAAACATGCGTGCTGACCGAATCGTTGCCGCCCTCATGCTCCTGCAGACCCGCGGCCGGATGACCGCCGCCGAACTGGCGGGCGAGCTGGAGGTGTCCGTCGCCACCGCCCGCCGCGACCTGGAGGCGATGTCCGCCGCCGGCATCCCGGTGTACCCGCAGACCGGCCGAGGCGGCGGCTGGGCGCTGGTCGGCGGGGCCCGCACCGACCTCAGCGGGCTGTCGGCCGCCGAGGCGAGGGCACTGTTCCTGCTGGTCGGTCCGGCCGCGGAGGTCTCGGGGCAGGCCAGGGCCGCGCTGCGCAAGCTGCTGCGGGCGCTGCCGCAGACCTTCCGGGCCGACGCCGAGGCCGCGGCGGGCGCCACCATGGTCGACCCCACCCCGTGGGGCGAGCGGGACCGGAACAGGCCCGAGATGGTCGACCGGCTCCAGGAGGCGGTGGTCCGGCGGCGCAGGATCCGGCTGACGTACACCAACGGCTCCCGGGAGCGCACCGAACGGGTCGTCGACCCGTGGGGTCTGGTCGACAAGGACGACACCTGGTACCTGATCGCCGGGACCGAGCGGGGCCGGCGGACCTTCCGCGTCGACCGGATCGGCGAGGCCGAGGAGAACGGCGAACCCGCTCCGCGCCCCGACGGCTTCACCCTGGCCGAGGCCTGGCGGGAGGTCGTCGGAGACATGGAGCGGCGCCGCTCGCGGACCTGGGCGACGGTGCTCGTCGAGGCCGTGCACCTGCCCGTCCTGTGCGACCGGTTCGGACGGCACTCCCACCCCGGGGGCACGGACGCCGACGGGCGGGCCCGGGTACGGCTGGCCGCGCCGACCCCGCTGGACCTCGCCCGGAACCTGGCGGGCTGGGGAGGCCTGGTCGAGGTGCTCGAACCCGCCTCGGTCCGGGCCGAGCTGGCCCGCATCGGGGCCGAGCTCGCCGACCGGTACGCGGGCGCGCGGACATGAAGGCGGCCGCCTCCCCCCGCCGCGCGGGGGTGGCGGCCGTCGCCCCGGACGGGCGGAGCCGGGGGTACGGGTCACACCCCCTCGGCCGTGGCGAGGGAGGGCTCCGGGGCCTCGGTGAACGAGGTGGAGCCGTGCAGCCAGGCCACCGCCTCGCGCAGGCCGGCGGGGGAGAGGCCGGAGAGCAGGGCGTTGCGGGCGGGGACGTCCGCCCCGGCCGCGTGGTAGAGCCGCTCGCCCATCGCCCGCGCCGTCAGGGTGGTGCGGGCGGTGCGCTCCCGCCGCAGCGCGTTGTACTCCGCCAGGCGGTGCGGGGCGTCCCGCGGGTCGCGGCGGAGCAGCCGGCCCAGCACCACCGCGTCCTCCAGGGCCATGCAGGCGCCCTGGGCGGCGTACTGGAGCATCGGGTGCGCGGCGTCGCCGAGCAGGGCCACCCGTCCGTCGGTCCAGCCCTCGACCGGATCGCGGTCGCACAGCACCCAGATCCGCCAGTCCCGCCCGAGCTCCAGCAGCCGCCGGGCCCCCGCGCACAGTCCGGGGAACTCGCCCAGCACCCGGGAACGGCTCGCGGCCGCGCCGGTGATCTCCTCGCGCGCCCCGTCGTCCCGGGTGGCCGCGAGGTTGAGGAAGTCGCCGCCGCCGATCGGATAGTGCACGAAGTGCCAGCCCGGCCCCGCCCACAGGGCGACGGCCCTCGCCCGCAGCTCGTGCGGAACCTCCTGCATCGGGATCACCGACCGGTAGATGGTGTGCCCCGAGACGCGGGGGCCCCCGTCGCCGAGGAGCTGGGCCCGTACCGCCGACCGCAGCCCGTCGGCGCCGAGGAGCACGTCGGCGGAGAACCGCCCGCCGCCGGCGGTGAGCGCCGTCACCCGGTCCCCGGTCTGCCGGTACCCGGTCACCCGCTGCCCGGCCAGCAGCTCCACCCCCGCCTCGCGGCAGCCCTCCAGCAGCGCCCGGTGCAGGTCGCCGCGGTGGACCACGGCGTAGGGGCCGCCGAACCGGGTCCGGTAGGCGCCGGCCAGCTCCATGGAGGCGACCCGCTGTCCCGACGTGCCGTCCATGAAGCGCAGTTCGTCGATGAAGTCGGCGCGTTCCGCCACCCGGTCGCGCACGCCCAGCAGGCCGAGCGCGTGGAAGGCGTTGGGCGCCAGCTGTATGCCCGCGCCGATCTCCGAGAACTCCGGCCGGCCCTCCAGGACCGTCGTCCGGTGTCCGGCGCGCGCCTGGCCCAGAGCGGCGGCCAGTCCGCCGATGCCGCCGCCCGCGACGAGTACGTGTGTCATCCGCCTGCTCCTCTTCTCATGGGTCCTCGTGGGCCCCAGGGGGTGTTGCGAAAGTCCCGCACGGCGCCCACGGCGCCCGGCACGCCCTCTCGCCGCACCGGCCGAAGTCCCGGGTACGCCCAGTACGAGGGCCTTCGCCCGGCACGCCGAGAGCACGCACCGGACACCGCGGGCACCGCGCAGGACTTTCGCAACACCCCCTCGTGGGGTGGTCACGGGAGGGGTGAACGTGCTGCGGCGGCCGGCCCCGTCGCCACGGGGAGCGAGAACACCCGCTCCTTGGCGCGGGCCTTCTCCTCGTCGCGCCGGCCGCCGCCG